>JAJXWF010000227.1 GCA_021781735.1 Actinomycetes bacterium | reverse complement strand
AACGGCGAGTATCCGCTGGTGAACGGCACGATGAAGGAGATCCAGTTGATGTTGACGAAGCTCTCGGCGATGGCCGTGGTGATGTGCACGAGCAGGAACACGACCATGCCGAGCGCGATCCACCGGTGCAGGGCCATGGTGATGGTGGGGCTCGCGGCGTGGGGCTTGCGGCGTCCGGCGATGAGGACGCCGGCCACCACGACGTAGGTGAGCAGCACGATGCTCACGATCCCGGTCGCCCGGGACGTGTACCACAGGATCTCGTTCATGCCGCATCCTCCTCGGGGCGGGGCCAGCTGTTGACCAGAGTGATGGACCCGTCGGCGCCGTCGAGCCGGGCGGTGACGCCCTTGGCCGTCAGCCAGTCGGGCGCGGCCTCGCCCAGGACGATCGCGGCGGTCGACATGGCGTTGGCGACGATGGCCGACGCGGCGGCACAGGTCACCGAGGCCCACACGGCCGGCGCGCAGGCCCCGGTGCGCGGGTCGATGATGTGGTGGCGTACCTCACGGCCGGAGATCCAGGTGCGCAGCCGGGTCGACGACGTGCACACGGCCGCTCCGTCGCTGCGGATCACCTGAGCCTCGCGCCCATCGGCGAGCTCGATCCCGATGTTCCACCCGCCCGGGGGCAGGTCGCCGCTCACCGCGATGTCGCCGCCGAGGTTGACGAGGAACCCCCCGCGATGGGCGGCGGCGAGCCGACGGGCGATGGTGTCGGCGGCGTGGGCCTTCGCCGTGGCGCCGAGGTCGATGAGCATCCCCTGCGGGACGCTGATGACGTTGACGTCGGACAGCTGGATGCTGCGCCAGCCCGGAACCGCCACCGGGTCGGCACCTCGGGACGCCGGGTCGGCACGGATCTCGTCCATGTCGGCGTCGTAACCGCTCGCGACCAGTGCCGCGCCGATGCTCGGATCGACGAGCCCATCGGTGAGCTCGCTCATCTCGAGGGCCGCCCGCAGGTAGTCGGCGAGCAGGAACGACGCCATCTGGCTGGCCGGGCCGGTCGCGGCCCGGGCCGCCAACCGGCTCACCTCGGAATCGGCGCGGAAGCGGGACGCCGCAGCGTCCACGTCGGCCAGGTGCGCGCGGGCGAGGCTTTCTGCCGCCCCGAGCGTCTCGGGGTTCGTCACGAGAATCCGGCAGCCGGCTCCGATGGCCCGGAACTGCGTCCCGGCGATGACAGGGTCAGTGGATGCGGACGTCATGGTTCAGCTGCCACGGGTGCTGGTCTGGGCCGGCTGGGTGCTGCCGGTCACGCCCGCTTGACCGGCGGTCGACGACGCCGAGCCCGAGGAGTTCGTGAAGGTGGACCCGGTGGTCGTGTTGACCGCGGCCGCATAGGTGGACGTCGAGGCGTGGGCGGCCTGGGCGAGGTGCACACCGATCCCCGCGGAAGCGAAGGCCGCCACGAGAAGGGTTCCGGTGGTGAGGGACCTGGCAACGGCCAGCGGGGGTCGGGAGGTCATATCGGGTCTCCGGGATCGGTGATCGGATGCTGCATCATTGAGGTCTCAACGGTCCGCCGTCAGCCTGTGTGATCCCTGTGAAGCCCGGATGACGCCTCTGTGAGCTTCGGATGACGGCCTCGCGAGCCTCACCACCAGGCGCGGGTCGTCTCGGTGGGCCCGTCGAGTTCGGTGAAGCCGGCGTCGATCACCTGCGCCCGTCCGGGGTCCGCCGACCACTCCTCGGCGGCGATGCGCTCGACCCGCACCCGGAATCCGTCGGCCCGCCACCGGGCGAGCGTGTCGGCGTCCATCGTGTCAAGGGCGAGTTGGGCGGCGTGGCCGCACTGGGCGGCCGACTTGCCAGTGGTCATGTCGATCAGCGGACTGATGCCGATCCGCACGATCGCCTCGCCGCTGTCGGAAGCCCGGTCGTCGGGCAACTCGGTGCCCTCGACCTGGAGCTTGGCCAGCGGACGCGGAAGCGGATCGACGGGCCCGGGGATGAACGCCCGCGCGGCGGCCAGGCCCTGGGTGATCGTGACACCGGGAAGCTCGTGCACCTCGGTCCAGCGGACCCCCCGAGCCCGGCGCACGAGCTTGCGGATGCGCCCGTCACGCCAGTACTCCACGGCATCCCGCCATTCGCCCCCGGTGGCCCGGGGATCGTCGAGCAGCGACACCACGGCGCGGGCCGCCGCCTCGCACGTGGCGATGTGACCGGCCGGCCGGGCCTTGTCGACCAGAACGGCGATCTGCATCGCCCAGGGCACCGGATGGTCACCGGGTCCGACCGAGGCCATCTGTCCTCCTCCGCGGCAGGTTTCCCGCCGCAGTGTAGGCCGTCCCGAAGTAGGGGCGCACCCGGTCACACGGGACGCGGCATGTCACGGATGCGCATCCGTGGCCTCCGGTGGGGGCGCACCCGGTCACACGGGCCGCGGATGCGGGCGGTACCCGCCGACGGGGAAGCGGGGGGTGGCCGGCGCTGGTCAGCTGCCGCTCGTGCGGGTCTGGGAGCCACCCGAGACGCCGGAGGAGACCCCGCTCTGGCCGCTGCCGGCCGACGAGCCCTGCAACAGTTGCCCCACCACTCCCCCCGAGTCGTCACCGGAGCTTTCGGAGCGGGTGCGGGTGGTGGTCCGGGGGGCTTGCGCCGACACCTGGGAGGTCCGCGACGCGGACAGGGCAGCCGCACGGTCGTTGGCGAGGTGGACGCCGATGCCGACCGTGGCCGCGGTCGAGGCGATCAGGGTCCCCGTGGTGAGTGCCCTGGCTGCGCTGAGTGCTGCCGACATGGCCTTGCCTTTCGATGATGGGTCGCTTCGATGATGGGTCGCTGGTCGCGGAGCGGGCCGCAGCTTCAACGATCCGCATGCGGATGTGAGCAGGCTGTGCGCACGGGCTGATCCCGCTGTGAAGCGGGCCTCGCGTGCGACCAGCGGCGCTCGGTCAGGATCCCTGGGTGCGGGTCCGGGCCGGCTGTTGGGCCTGCACCACGGGCCGGCTCGTCGACGTCGTCGCCGTGGCGGTCGAGGTCGTCGTGCGGCGCGTCGTGGGGTGGGACGACCCGGAGGTCGCCTTCGACTGAGGGGTCTGCGCGGCGCGTGACGTCGTCGCCGACCTGGTGGTGGTCGCCGGGCCGGCCGCGCGGTCGTCGGCGTCGTGCTGGGCGTTGTACAGGTGGACGCCGACAGCTCCGGCTCCGGCGGTGGCGACGACGAGCGTCGAGGTGGTCAATGCCTTGGCGGCGAGCAGTGCACGGGACATACGGTCTCCTCGATTCACGGGGAAGGAGCGACGGGAAGCCGGTTCCTGGCCGGTTGCGACCAGATCCCCCACCATGCCGTGCCCACCTGTGTGGACGCTGTGACCGACCTCCCCACTATCCTGTGATTTTCTCAGGCTTCCGGTGGGGACCCCGCGGTTTCCGGCGTCCGGACGGCCCGGTGACCCCAGAACTCGGGGACCAGCGCCGAGGCGATGAGCACGCCGACGAGGACGAGCAGGCCTCCCGCCGTGGTGACCGTGGCGTTGCCCCACAGATCTGCCGCCCCGCCGTGGATCACGTCGGCCACCCGGGGACCGCCGCCGACGACCACGATGAACACGCCCTGCAGTCGTCCCCGCACGGCGTCGGCCGACGCCGACAGCAGGATGGTCTGCCGGAACGCCGACGAGATCATGTCGGCTGCGCCGGCCACCGCCATCGCGATGAACGCGAACCACAGCCAGGGGGTCGCGTGCCCATGGGACACCCCGGCGACCACGCCGAACAGCGCGACCGACCCGCCCCACACGGTGACGGCGAGGACCGTGGCCCGCCCGTGCCGATCGACCCGCGACACCCACCCCGAGAAGACACCGCCGATGACCGACCCGGTGGGGATGGCCGCATACAGCAGCGCGAAGGCGAGGCCACCCGTCGCCGGGCCCCCGAAACTGAGGTGGGCGAGCGCCGGGAACAGCGCCCGGGGCATGCCGAACACCATCGCGATGATGTCGACGACGAAGCTCATCAGCACGA
>JAJXWF010000226.1 GCA_021781735.1 Actinomycetes bacterium | reverse complement strand
GAACCGGCGCTCTCAGCGTCATCGACCCGGGGGAGTTGGCGTCCGTGCGCGGGTCGGGGTTCTCGTTCCCGGGGGAGTTGGCGTCCGTGCGCGGGTCGGGGTTCTCGTTCCGGGGGAGTTGGCCGGTCATGCGAGGGGCGGGGTTCTCGGCGTCCGGCGGCTTGGGGAGTTGGTTGTCCGTGCCCGAACCGAGGCCCTCTGCGCCGGTGCGGGCTTCCCATAGGCTGGGCCCATGAGTGCCGAGGGACTGCAAGCCGCCATCGCGAAGATGCGTGACGCCGGGGTGTCACCCCCTGCCATCGAGGTCTTCACCCATTACTACCGGCAGTTGGAGGAGGGCGCGACCGGCCTCATCCGCGAGGCCGACATCGAGCCACTGCTCGGCCCGCCCGACGTCGACCAGCTCGACGTCGACGACGATCAGGCCGGCGACGCGCTGGCCCGCACCGTGATGATCAAGCTCAACGGCGGTCTCGGCACGTCGATGGGTCTCGACCGGGCCAAGAGCCTGCTCGAGGTCCGCGACGGAATGAACTTTCTCGACATCGTCGTCGCGCAGGTGCGCTGGGCCCGCAAGCATTACGGCGTCCGGCTGCCGTTGCTGTTCATGAACAGCTTTCGTACCCGTGAGGACGCCGCCAGGGCGCTCGCGAAGTATCCCGATCTGGCCGTCGAGGGCCTTCCGCTCGACTTCCTGCAGAACCGGGAGCCGAAGCTGCTCGCCGACACGCTGATGCCCGCAGAGTGGCCCGCCGACCCGACCCTCGAATGGTGCCCGCCGGGACACGGGGACCTGTACCCGGCCCTGTCGGGATCGGGCGTGCTCGACGCGCTGATCGAGCGTGGCTTCCGGTACGCGTCGGTGTCGAACGGGGACAATCTCGGCGCGGCGCCCGACGCCCGGATCGCCGGATGGTTCGCGGAGTCCGGGGCGCCCTATGCGGCCGAGGTGTGCGTGCGTACCGCCAACGACCGCAAGGGCGGCCACCTTGCGATCCGCCGCGCCGACGGTCAGCTGATCCTGCGCGACACCGCGCAGACCGCGCCCGAGGAGATGGACTACTTCACCGACGAGCACCGCCACCCGTACTTCCACACCAACAACCTGTGGTTCGACCTCGTCGTGCTGCGCGACACGCTCGTCGAACGCAACTCGGTGCTCGGCCTGCCGCTCATCCGCAACGAGAAGACGCTCGACCCGGCCGACCCGAGCTCACCGAAGGTCGTGCAGATCGAATCGGCGATGGGGGCCGCGGTCGAAGTGTTCCCGGGCGCCACGGCTATTTGTGTCGGCCGGGATCGCTTCCTGCCGGTGAAGACCACCAACGAGCTGCTGCTGCTGCGCTCCGACGTGTTCGAACTGGGCGACGACGCGCGGCTCCGACAGGTGTCCGGGTCGCTGCCGTCGGTATCGCTCGACAAGCACTTCAAGCTCGTCGACGAGTTCTCCCGCCGGATTCCCCACCCGCTGTCGCTGCGGGACGCCGTCGGCCTCGACGTCACTGGCGATGTCACGTTCGGCGAGGGGGTGCGGGTGGTCGGCGACGTGACGCTGCACGCCGACGAGCCGACGCACGTCGCCGACGGAACGGTGCTCGGGGCCGGGCGGTGACCGACGGCGCCACCGGCGACCGGCTGTTCGGCGCGGTCGCCTTCGCCCTGGTCGGAGTCGAGGTGGCGGAGCCGCCGGCGTCCGAGCCGACGCCCGAAGCGATCGTCGAGTGGCTCGCCCTGCAGGGCTGGTCGACCGGTCGGCTGGCCGCGCACCGACTCGACTGCCGCGACGGCGGCGTCCCGTGGCCCCACCCGGTGCCCCTCGGCTGGTTGCCCGCCGGGTCGGCGGCCAGGTTCCACTCCCTGCTCGTCGCCGTGCAGGACGCCGCCGGCGTCCGGGGCCTCATCGCCACCACGACCCCCGCCGAGCGGCACATCGGGCCGGCCGAGCGTCGACTGCTCGACGATGTTCCCCCGCACCACGGGAACGGCTGAGCCGACGGCCGCGCGGGGGCCGCGGCGCCAGTGACGGCGCTGGGAACGCCGGAATAGCGATGACCAGACAACATGCCGATGACCTGAGCACGTGCCGATGGAGGCCGGCCGGCGGAGCGGCCCCTCTGGTGATGCTGCTGGCGAGCGGAGGGCATGTCGTGTGAGCGCTGCCCTGCGAAGTTGTGCGCCTCCTGGCTCCGACCCCCGCGCAGGGGATTTGGGCGCCAGGAACTGCGCATTTTCGCGGAGGCGGCCCGAGGGGTGGAGGCGGCCCGAGGGGTGGAGGCGGCCCGAGGGGTGGAGGCGGCCCGAGGGGTGGAGGCGGCCGCTGCGAGGTTTGGGTGTTTTCCTGACGCTGGCCCCGGTCCTGGGAGCCTCCCAGGTCAGCAGACGAGCATTCTCGCGGCGTCCGCAGCGAGAGATCCCCTGGACATCGCACGCCCTGCAGGGATGACCCGTCCTGGGGCCACCGCCATGCAGGGCGTGTGGATCTTGGGCTGGCACGTCCACCGGGGCCTGTCCGGGGTGAGTGAGGATGCCGGTGACGGGCCGGGGGACGCCAGCGCGACAAGCGTCAGCGCTGGGACGGGCTCGGTGGGATTCGTCAGGCCTTGGTGCGCAGCTCGTCGCGGATCTCGGCGAGCAGGCTCTCGACGGTGTCGCCGGGCGCGGCCGGCTTCTCGAAGCGCGCCTTGAGCGACTCGTAGGGCTTGACGATGAAGAAGTAGACGACGAACGCGAGGATGAGGAACGCGACCAGGGCGGTGAGGAACTTGCCGACGGGCACGTTGCTCGGGTTGTAGTTGCTGAAGTCGGGGCTGCCGCCCAGCTTGCCGATGAGCGCGAGGATGATCGCGGTGAAGGTCGTGACCACGGTGGCGAACGCGCCGCCGATGATGAAGGCGACAGCCAGCTGGATGAGGTTGCCGCGCATGATGAAGTCCTTGAAGCCCTTCATGGGTGTCCTTTCAGGTGAGGTGCGAATACCCGCGAGAGGGACGAGAACTGGAGTCCCAAGGGCGAGGCTATCGGGATCTTGCTGGATCAGCGGGTCGTTTCCGCGACCCGTCGGGACGCTTTCGAGCCGCGGGCAAGGTCGAGCGGTTCGCCCGAAAGGGACATCCCCGCCGCGAGACCCGGCCGACCGACGGGTCACCCGAGGGAAGCTTCCGGGGCGCCGGCCTGCGGCAAATGCGAACCCGGTGCACTCCCAGCATGTGGGGGCAACTCCCCGGGTCTGTCGGGCGCACGCGGAGGAAACCTATCCGATCGCGATGCCCAGCGCCGAGGTGGCGGCCCACCCGGCCAGAGCGACCGCCGTCTTCGGTGGACAACTGACCACGACCACGGCCCCCGTGCCCCCGGAGGCCAGGAATCCGCTCCCGGAGGCCTCGGACGGCAGTGCGGCAACCCTCACCTGCTCGGCGACGGTGACGACCGACCCGTCGCCGGCGGTGGCGACCACCGTCACGAGGTCGCCCACACTGACGAGGGCGAGGAGGGCGGCGTCCGCGAGGCGGAAGGGGACCAGGCGCTCTCCGGGGGCGGCCAGGGAACTCGCCCCGGACAGATTGCTGGACGTGAGCGGCGTCCCTGTCGAGAGAGCGACGCTGAGCGTGCGCCCCGTCGCGTCCGTGGTGTCAGTGAGGGCTCGCGCGGGCACCAGCGCGACGGGGTAGCGGCGGGCAGCAAGGTCGTCGGGGGTGAGGACGCTGCCGGCGGTGAGGTCGCGGGCCGCGACCATGACCATCGTCGTCGCGGGCTCGGGGGGCGACGCGACCGCCACCAGGCAGAGCATGGCCACCCCGGCGCAGATTGCGGCCAGCGTCCGTCGGTGCCACGACACGGTGCGCGCCAGGGAGCGCCGCAAAGAACTGATCGTCACGTCCGGATTGTGCGGACAGGACGATCACCGGTGGGGTGTGTGCACACCTCGGAGGTGGGTGGCGACTGCGTCGGTGGGCCTGTGGACAACCTAGACGTGGCCACCGCTCGGGTCA
>JAJXWF010000046.1 GCA_021781735.1 Actinomycetes bacterium | reverse complement strand
GCCCTGAATCACCGGGGCGTCCTGCGCGTGCGGGCGCCGCCGCAGCAGCGTGTCGACGGCGCCTCGTCCGCCGCCGAACGCGAGGAAGATGAGCCCGACCGCGGCGAGCACCAGGTTGTACTCGTAGCCACCGGTGGACACCAGGTAGCCGTGGGGCGCCTTGAGCCAGGCGATGATCGCGACGTTCTCGACGACCATGCCGAGCCCGATCAGCGGCGTCAGCAGGCCGAACGCGAGAAGGACGGCGCCAATCATCTCGAAGGTCACCGCGCTCCACCCGAGCACCGCGGGATAGGGCAGGCCATGGCCGGTGAGCCGGGCGATCTCCGTGCTCATCCCGACCGTGACGAACCGGTGCCATCCGTGCAGGAACAGGACGAGCGCGACGGCCAGGCGCACGACGATCAGCGCGAGGTCCTGCACCACCCGGACGAACGATTTCACCGGCCCTACGTTACCGGGGTCCCCCTGCCTGCGGCCCGGCGGCGCACCGGTGCCCGTCCATGGCAGGCCATGGCCCGGCGGTCGCATGCATGGTGTGATGGGAGGCACCCGATCGAGAGGACGAAGCATGATCGTCTTCGACCGCGCAACGGTGGTGTATCCCGACCAGACCGTAGCTGTCGACCAATTGAGCCTCACCGTCCCCGCGGGGCAGGTCACCGTGTTCGTCGGACCGTCGGGCTGCGGCAAGACGACCTCCCTGCGGATGATCAACAAGATGATCGTCCCGACGTCGGGCCGGGTGCTCATCGACGGCGTCGACGTCGCCAAGCAGGACGCCGCCTCGCTGCGTCGGGGGATCGGCTACGTCATCCAGCAGGCCGGCCTGTTCCCGCTCCGCTCGGTTGTCGACAATGTCGCCACCGTGCCGTTGCTGCTCGGGGTCGGACGCCGGCGCGCGCGGGCCGACTCGATGGCCCTGCTCGAGCGCGTCGGCCTCGACCCGTCGCTCGCCCGGCGGTACCCGAACCAGCTGTCGGGTGGCCAGCAGCAGCGGGTCGGTGTCGCCCGGGCCTTGGCGGCCGACCCCCCGATCCTGCTCATGGACGAGCCGTTCAGTGCGGTCGACCCGATCGTGCGCCAGCAACTGCAGGACGACCTGCTGCGGCTGCAGGCCGACCTCGGGAAGACCATCGTGTTCGTCACCCACGACATCGACGAGGCGCTGCGGATCGGCGACCAGGTCGCCGTCATGCGCACCGGGGGCCATCTCGCCCAGCTGGCCTCGCCCGCCGACCTGTTGAGCGATCCCGCCGACGAGTTCGTCGCCGAGTTCGTGGGCCGGGACCGCGGCTACCGGGCTCTCGGATTCGTGTCCGGTGAGGTCGTCACCCGGCCCGAGACGACGATCACCCTGGGGTCCAGCGGTGAGGCGGCCCGCCGGGTCGCCCACGGGGCCGACTGGCTGCTGGTTCTGGATGCCGACCGACGGCCGGTCGGTTGGGTGCGCCCCGACCGGCTGGGCGCCAAGGTGAATGCGTCGGACCTCAACCGGTCGGGCACGCTCGCCCACGACGGCGCGCCGCTGCGCGCCCTCCTGGACGCCGCCCTGTCCTCGCCGAGCGGTCGCGGCGTCGTCGTCGATGCGGCGGGTGCGCTGCTCGGCACGGTGAATGCGGGCGACGTCGTCGCGGTCATCGAGCGGGAGCGCAGCGCATGATCGGGTGGTTCCTCGACAACGCGCCGAGGGTGTGGAGCCTCACGCTCACCCACGCCTGGCTGTCCGGCGTCCCGTTGGTCATCGGGCTGGCGATCGCGCTCCCCCTCGGGTGGATGGCGCACCGGCTGCCTCGGCTGCGGCTCACGATCATCGCGCTCGCGGGCGCGCTGTACACCGTGCCGTCGCTCGTGCTGTTCATCCTGCTGCCACTGATCCTCGGGACTCAGATCCTCGACCCGATCAACGTGGTGGTCGCGATGACCCTCTACACCGTCGCGCTGCTCGTGCGCACGGTCTCCGACGGCCTGGCGGCGGTGCCCGACGAGGTGCGGCTGGCGGCTGTCGCGATGGGCTTCGGACGCTGGCGGCGTCTGGTCGGCGTCGAACTGCCGCTCGCGGTGCCCGTGATCTCGGCGGGTCTGCGAGTGGCGGCGGTGAGCAATGTGTCGATCGTCAGCGTCGCCGCGCTCATCGGTGTGGTGCAGCTCGGATCGTTGCTGACCGAGGGATTCCAACTGCTCTACCTGCCCCCCATCCTCGTGGGCACGATCGCCTGCATATTGCTCGCCCTGATCTTCGACCTGGTCATCGTCGTGCTCACCCGGCTGGCCACCCCCTGGCTGAGGAGAGCTGCATGATCGACGTCTGGACATGGCTCACCAGCGGGGCCAACTGGGTGGGCACCGACGGGATCTGGCACCGTCTCGTGCAACACCTTGAATATTCGGCCAGTTCGCTGGCGATCGCCGCCCTCATCGCGATCCCGCTCGGGCTGTGGATCGGACACACCGGGCGCGGCCGCGTCGTGGCGGTGAGCCTCGCGAACGGCATCCGGTCGATCCCCTCCCTGGGGTTGCTGTTCATCGTGCTGCTGATCCTGGCACCGCACATCCACAGTGGCGACGCGTTCCTCATCCCGAGCATCGTCGTGCTGGTGGTGCTCGCGATCCCGCCCATCCTGGCCGGCGCCTACGCCGGGGTCGAGCAGGTGGATCCGGCCGCCCGTGACGCCGGACGCGGCATGGGTCTCACCGCCTGGCAGGTGTTGTGGAGGATCGAGGTGCCCTGCGCGCTGCCGCTGATGTTCGGTGGCTTCCGCTCGGCCGCCTTGCAGGTGGTCGCGACCGCGACGATCGCCGCCACCGTCAGCGTCGGCGGGCTCGGCAGGTTCCTCATCGACGGACTGGCCTACCGCGACTATTCGATGATGGCCGGGGGAGCCCTGCTCGTCGGTCTGCTCGCGATCTCGGTGGACGCGGTCCTCGCCGGCGTCCAACGCCTGGTCGTCTCTCCCGGTCTCAGGTCCTGACCGGCACGG
Source organism: Actinomycetes bacterium (assembly GCA_021781735.1). Classification (GTDB taxonomy): domain Bacteria; phylum Actinomycetota; class Actinomycetes; order Propionibacteriales; family Propionibacteriaceae; genus JAJYQH01. The sequence goes on along the minus strand of JAJXWF010000046.1, from coordinate 15,888 downwards.
ACGCTCTCGAGGCGAGCTCGTGCTGACCGCCCGGCAACTGTCACGGTCGGGTCACCAGGGAATGTGGGAGGTGGATGCGGTGTTTGCCACGACGAGCGTCCGTTCCCGTCGACCGTCGGTCGGCCAGACGAAGGAGACTTGATGACCACCACTCGACGCACCCTGCTCACCGCCGTATTCGGGGGCGGGCTCGCCGTCGGCCTCTCGGCCTGCGGTGGCGCGAACAGCAATCCCCTCAACAACGCCTCGTCCTCGGCAGCCGCCGGTGCGAGCGGTTCCTCGGCGTCCGGGACGGGAACCCTGGTCGTCGGCTCAGCGAACTTTCCCGAGAACGCGCTGCTGGCGCAGATCTACGCCGACGCGCTCACGGCCAAGGGCGTCACGACCAGCACCACGCTGAACATCGGCAGTCGTGAGCTCTACATCGGGGCGCTCGACGACGGATCGATCGATGTGATCCCCGAATACACGGGAAACCTGGCCCGCTACTTCACCAAGGGGCAGGCCGACATCAGCACGCCCGCGGCCGCGTTGGCGTCGCTGAAGAAGGCGCTGCCCTCGAACCTCACGGTGCTGCAGCCGTCGACCGCGCAGGATTCCGACTCGATCTGTGTCACCGCGGCCACGGCGCAGAAGTACTCCCTCACCTCGATCTCCGACCTGGCTGGTCATGCCCAGACCATGGTCATCGGCGGCCCGCCCGAGTTCAAGACCCGCGTCGACGGGCTCCAGGGTCTCAAGCGGGTCTACGGGCTGACGTTCAAGGACTTCAGGCCCCTCGACGCGGCCGGTGCCCTGACCGTGACCGCGTTGAAGAACGGGCAGGTGCAGGCGGCGAACCTGTTCACCACCGACCCGCAGGTCGCCGCCAATCACTTCGTCGTGCTCAAGGACCCCAAGCACCTGTTCGGTGCCCAGAACGTGATCCCGCTGCTGCGTAAGGACAAGGTGACCGACACGATCACCTCGACCCTCAACGCGGTCTCGGCCAAGCTCGATACCTCGACCCTGCTGTCGCTCGTCACCAAGGTCGTCATCGACAAGCAGGACCCGACAGCCGTGTCGAAGCAGTTCCTCACCGGCGCCGGTCTCGCCTGAGTCTTCCCCTGTCGCCCCGGGAACGGCGGTGTCCCTCCGCCGTTCCCGGGGCGTCCTCTTGTCAGCGGGCGGCGGGGGGTGCAGGGTGACTTCTGTGGATGCCGTCCATCCCGGACGCCGCCATCACCGCAGGAATGGGGGAGGCGTGTCGCAGCGGGAGTTCGTCGTCAAGCAGGCCGTGCCGCGCCGGATCCTCGCCCTGTCCCGCACGGCCACCCGCCCGTCCGAGGTGCCGCAGGTGGTCGGCCCGATGTTCGGCACCGTCGCGGACGCGATCCGGGAGGCGGGCGAGTGCGCCGACCTGGGGATCGCGAGCTACGCCATGCGGCCCGATGGAGGGCTCGACATCGTCGCGGGTTTCGTGTGGGACGGCGCCGAGATCCCCGGCTTCGACATCATCGAACTTCCTGAGGTGCTGGTGGTGTCCACGACCCATTACGGCGTGATGGCCACGATCGGTGAAACGTGGGAGGCGCTGATGCGATGGGTCGACGCGAACGGCTTCGGCCTGTCCGGCCCGGGCCGCGAGATCTACCATGAGTCCGCCAGCGAGCATCAGCGGGACTGGGTCACCGAATTGCAGCAGCCGATCGTGCGGCCCTGAGTCCGCTCACCCGGGGAAACGACCCCACTCGGAGTCCGGCACCGAGGCCAGCGGCAGGAATGTCGCCCCGCCCTCCACATCGGTGATGATCACGCACCCCCGGCCACGCTCGATCGTGCGCACCGCGTCGTAGGGGATCGTCCACACGTCGTCCTCGTCGTCGATGTAGAGCGCGTCGTCGGCGAAGACCGTGGTGATCGGGCGGTTCCAGTGCCGCTCGACGCGCTTCTCGATCCGGCGCACGAGCAGCTTCGCCGTCACGGCGAACGCGAGACACACTCCCGTGACCAGCCACGGAATCCAGTGGGTGGGCGTCCGGAGGCTGAGGTAGCCGAACCATCCGGCCAGCACGATGAGCAGGCTCGACGTCAGCCGGACGATCCGGAGCTGCGACAGGTTCCGGCCGAGATAGGCCCGCCGCAGGGAATGCACGTCAGCGGGGCCGGGTGCGGCCCGCACCTGGACGCCGGCCGGCAGCGGGTGCCCACTCATGCGGCTCCGACGAGACGCAGCACGAGGCCGAGGCCGTGGTGTTCGCCGCTCGTGCGGGGCAGCACGAGGGTGCGCATCCCGAGGTCGGCGCCCCCGGCGTCGTAGGCCCACGAATCCCCCACCATGAGTGCGCGCTGGGGCGGCACCCGCAGCTGGGCGAGCACGCGCTCGAAGATCCGCGCCTGGGGCTTGACCGAACCCACCTCGTAGCTCAGCACGACCGCGTCGAACAGGTGCAGCGCGTTCTGCTGGCGGAGCGTGTCGCGGATGTCGATGCCGATGTTCGACAGCAACCCGACGCGGATGCCCCGGCTGCGCAGCGTGCGCAGTGTCGGCACCGTGTCGGCGTACAGCACCCAGTGGTGGTCCATCGTCGCGTACAGCGCGTCGGCGACGTCGGGATCGATTCCTCCGACGAGCGTGAGGGTCTCTTCCCACACCTTCTGGTGACGGGCACGGGACAGGTCGCGCTCGCTGTGGGGATCGACGCTGTTGGCGAGGTGCCAGACGTCGGCGAGGAAGTCCCGCACCTCCTGGGCGCGTTCGTCGCCCCACTCGTCGGCCGGGACGCCGCGCCGGCCCGCCACCCGCCACGCGTCGTCGAGCCAGCCCTCGCTGCGACTGGCGTCCACCAGGGTCTGATGGAAGTCGAAGATGACGGCCTCGATGGGCTCACCGAACTGCTGCATGTCATGAGATTATCCGAGCTCGAGGGGCACGCTGCCGTCATGCCAAGGGGGGAACCCTGCTCCGGCGACAGGGCCGGGCGATCGGGGGGATGTGGCCCGCCGATCGCTTGTATCGCGCGGCGTCCGCGCCTAGGATCCCCTCAACCGCTCACCCGGGTCGGCCCGTCGGCGTCCAGGCCCCTGACAAGGAGTGTCAATGACGATCTCACTCAGCCCGTACCTGAACTTCGCGGGCAACACCCGGGAGGCGATGAACTTCTACCACGACGTGTTCGGTGGCACCCTGCACATCATCACCTTCGCCGAGTTCGGCGTCACCGGCATGCCTGCCGACGGGGTGATGCACGCGGCGCTGACGACCGACCACCTGTCGATCTTCGCGACCGACGCCCAGCCGGGGGCCGAGGCAAGCTGGAACGGCACCAGGGTCTACCTGTCGCTGATGGGTGATGACTCCGGAACGCTCACCGACTGGTTCAACCGTCTGGCCGAGGGTGGGCGGATCGGAATGCCGCTCGAGAAGCAGGTGTGGGGCGACACCTACGGCCTCGTCGCCGACCGCTTCGGCATCGAGTGGATGGTCAACATCGCCGCGACGCCGGCTGCGGGCTCCGCCGGCTGAATCTCAGCGACGCCGGCGCGCCAGGCTCCGCACGAGACGCCGCCTGGCCCGGAACCGCCAGTAGCCCACGATGATCAGGGCCCAGTACGCCATGCTGACCCACGCGACGGTGTCGAGGGCGAAGCCGGTGAGTTCGAGCCAGCCGGGAGTGCGGAGCGACGCGAGCCACATGACCAGGGCTGGGCCCATGGCCACCACCCCGGCCACGCACACGACGAACGTCGCGATCACCCACGCGTGCCCGCCGAGCCGAGCCCGTCGGCCACCGGCGTCCAGGTGCCCCACGGTGGTCCCCCGGCGCGTGGCCGCGCGAGCCATCGGCAGCACCGCATCGTCGGGACGCAGGTCTGCGGCGACGATGCGTCGATGCGCGTTGTGCCATCGCCGCTCGGTCATGGGGTCCAGCCTGCCAGACGCCCGGGCGGTCTCGCACCGCGACCCTGAGCGTCCGGGTCCGCGACCCGGTGCCGGCACTCGGGGATGACCGTCGCGGCACGCATCGGCCCCGGCCGTGTCATGCTCGCGCAACCTTTCTCCGAGCGGCCGTGCGTGTTCCGTCGTCCGGCCACCGCAAGGTGAACAATCGTTCATCCAAATAACAGGCCGGCGAAACCCGAGCGACACCTTCTGCTCGCCCAGCGTCCCTACCGTGATGGACGTTGGACGGGTTCGGCACCAGTCGATCCCCTCCCCACCGAATCAGTGCGATCTGGAGGATCACATTCATGAAGCGTGCAGTTCTCCCCGCAGCCGTTGGGCTCGCCGCCATCGTGGCGCTCTCGGCCTGCGGTTCCTCGACCTCGGGCTCGAGCAACGCCCCGACCAGCTCTGCCGCCACCTCGAGCAGTGCGGCCGCCCCGGCCGCGACGACGACCGGTAACCCCGCCTCGCCGGTGACTCTCACCGAGTCCGGATCCAGCCTCATCTACCCCTGGCTCCAGGCGATCCAGGGTCCGCTGCAGACGGCCTACCCGAACATCACCCTGCAGCCCGCCCCCGGCGGTTCGGGCAAGGGCATCAGTGACGCGATCGCCGGCACCACCGTGCTGGGCGGTTCGGACGCCTACCTGAGCTCCGGGCAGCTGAGCCAGAACCCCGACATCATGAACGTCCCCGTGGTGATCTCCTCGCAGGCGATCAACTACAACCTCAAGGGCGTCAAGAACCTCAAGCTCGACGGCGCGGTTCTCGCCCAGATGTACGAGGGCAAGATCACCTCGTGGGACGACCCCGCGATCAAGAAGCTCAACCCCGGCGTCACCCTGCCGAGTGAGAAGGTCGTGCCGGTGCGCCGCGTGGACGCCAGCGGTGACACCTTCATCTTCACGAGCTTCCTGTCGGCCACCGACGACACCTGGAAGAGCGGCCCGAATTTCGGCACCACCGTCACCTGGCCCGCGGTTGGGAACGAGCTCACCGCCAGTGGCAACCCGGGCATGGTGCAGACCTGCTCGCAGACCCCCGGCTGCATCGCCTACGTCGGCGTCAGCGTCCAGGACTCGGCGCTCAAGGCCGGTCTCGGCCAGGCCGAGCTGCAGAACAAGGACGGCAATTTCGTCCTGCCGACCGCCGACACCGTCTCGGCCGCCGTCGCCGCCGGTGCCACCTCCCTGCCCGACAACCTGGCCCAGCCGCTGATCTACGAGCCCGGCGCCAAGTCGTACCCGATCGTCAACTTCGAGTACCTCGTGGTGAACAAGAAGCAGAAGAGCGCCGACACGGCCATGGCCGTGCGGACGTTCCTCACCTGGGCGATGTCGAGCACGGGTGGCAGCCAGAGCCAGTTCCTCAACAAGGTGACCTTCGTCGCGATCCCCGACTCGGTGAAGCCGAAGATCGAGCAGGCCATCTCCCAGATCCAGGGCTGACCCTGTGACGTCGTTCCACCTCAAGGCCACCCCGGCGGACTCCGCCCCCCTGCCCCAGCGGCAGGGGGCGCGGGCCCGGCGGGCGTTGTCGCGTGTCGACCCCATGCGGGTGGTGCTCGGGGCGCTGGCCCTGATCCCCACGCTCGTGCTGGCCTTCCTCGTGTACAAGATCTTCAGTGAGGCCTGGCCGGCGATCCGGTTCAACGGATGGTCGTTCTTCACCACCAAGACCTTCACCATGGGCAACCTCTATGGCAGCGCCCTCGAGCACCGCAACGGCCAGGTCGCCGCAGGCGGCGCCCAGTACGGCGTGCTGGCGTTCGTGCTCGGCACGCTGCTCTCCTCGCTGATCGCCCTGCTCGTCGCCGTCCCCGTCGCGGTCGGCGGCGCGATCCTGCTCGGGGAGAAGCTTCCCGCCGTGCTCCAGGCTCCACTCGGGGTGTTCCTCGAACTGCTGGCCGGCATCCCGAGCGTCGTGTTCGGACTGTGGGGGGTCTACTCGTTCGGGCCGTGGCTGTCGCGCTCCGTGTACGCGCCCATTTCGCACCTGGGCCTGCCCTGGCTCTCGGCGGGCGTGTCCAGTAACGGGCAGGGGCTGCTCACGTCCGGCCTCGTGCTGGCGGTGATGATCGTGCCGATCATCGCGTCGATCACACGGGAGTTGGTGCGTTCGGTGCCCGGGAACACCCGTGAGGGTGCCGCCGCCCTCGGGTTGACCAGTGCCGAGTCGGTGCGGGTCGTGACGCTCCCGTTCATCCACCGCGGCATCGTCGCGGCCTCCGTCCTGGGTCTGGCCCGGGCGCTGGGCGAGACGATCGCCGTGCTGATCATCAGCGGTAACGCGCTCAACACCTACCCCGTGAGCCTGTTCGCCCCGTTCTCGACGATGGCGAGCACGATCGCCGCCATGCTCGACAGCGCACTGACCGATTCGACGGGCATGGCCGTGCACTCGCTGGCCGAGGTGGGCCTGGTGCTGGTCTCGATCACGCTGGTCGTCAACTTCGCCGGCCGCTACATCGCGCGCAGCCTGGGCACGAACGTGCCGATCGGACGGGGGGCCTGACATGGGTATCTGGAGACGCCTCCGCAATGTCGGGTTCTGGACGCTGTGCGGGCTCGCCGCGCTCGCGATCGCCGCTCCGGCCCTGTGGGTGCTGTACACCGTCTTCCACCAGTCGCTACCCGTGATCGGATGGCGCCTCCTGACCCACAACACCAACGCGGGCGGCCTCAAGAACGCCATCCTCGGCACCCTGTGGCTGCTGTTCGGCGTCCTCGTGCTCGCCGGCATCGTCGGGGTCGGCAGCGGGATCTATCTTGCCGAGTTCGCTCCCCGGGGGATCGGACAGGTCGCGCGGTTCTTCTCCGACGTTCTGGCCGGCATGCCGTCGATCGTCCTCGGCTACGTCGCCTACATCACGCTCGTGGTGCAGGCCGGCTGGGGCTACTCCTACCTCGCCGGTGTCATCGCCTTGTCCGTGCTCGTGCTTCCGTACATTGTCAAGACCACCGAGGTGGCCCTGCGGCAGGTGCCCACCGCGCTGCGGGAGGGGGCCGCCGGCCTCGGCATGACCGAGCGCATCATCTTGTGGAAGATCGTCCTGCCCCCGGCGCTGCCCGGCATCATGAGCGGTGTCATCGTGGCCCTGGCGATCTCGACCGGCGAGTTGGCGCCCCTGCTGTTCACCGTCGGGTTCACCGACAACAACCCGAGCCTCGCGCTCACCCACCAGCAGGTGCCGTACCTCACGTCGGTGATCTTCACCAACCTGCAACTGCCCGACCCGCAGGCGCAGTACCTTTCCGCCGCGGCGGGGGCGATGTCGCTGCTCCTGCTCGTGATCCTCATCCTCATCGGGCGTCTCATCACGGCGCGCTCGGTGAAGGCCACCCGAAGGATGGCACTATGACAGCCGAGGCCGGAGCGATCGGGCTGTGGCGGGTTCGGCGTCCGGACGCCGAGGCCTCCGGTCGCCGACCCGTCGCACCCGTTCCCACCCATTCTCATCAGGAGTCGTCGATGAGTCCCACCGTCAACCTCAGCACCGGCGAGCGCCGGCCTCTTCTCCGGCCGGGCACATCGGAGGTGGCGCCCACCGCCGATGACATCGTGCTGAGCACCCAGCACGTGTCGTTCTTCTACGGCGACGTGCAGGCTCTGTCCGACATCTCCCTCGACGTGCATCGCCAGGAGATCACGGCCCTCATCGGCCCGTCAGGGTGTGGCAAGACGACCTTCCTGCGGTGCCTCAACCGGCTCAACGACATGGTGCCCCGCACCCGGCTCGAGGGCCAGGTGCTGTTCGACGGGGAGGATCTGTACGCGAAGTCGGTGCGTCCGATCGACATTCGGCGGCGGATCGGTATGGTCTTCCAGCGGGCCAACCCGTTCCCGAAGTCGATCTACGAGAACGTGGCGATCGCCCCCCGGGCGAACGGCCAGCGCGGCAACCTCGACGATCTGGTCGAGGAGTCCCTGCGCCGGGCCGCCCTGTGGGACGAGGTGAAGGACAAGCTCAAGTCCAGCGCCTTCGACCTGTCGGGTGGCCAGCAGCAGCGTCTGTGCATCGCCCGCGCGATCGCGGTCGAGCCCGAGGTGCTGCTCATGGACGAGCCGGCGTCCGCGCTCGACCCGGTGGCCACCCAGGCGATCGAGGACCTCATGCAGGATCTCAAGCGCGACTACACGATCGTCATCGTCACCCACAACATGCAGCAGGCGGCCAGGACGTCCGACCGCACCGCCTTCTTCACGGTCGACCAGCGTCCCGAGGGCCGCGTCGGCGTCCTCGTCGAATACGACGACACCAACACGATCTTCACCAACCCGAAGGATCCGCGCACCGAGGACTACGTCACCGGACGCTTCGGCTGAGCGACCCGGCGGGTGCGCGTCCGCCGGGTTCGCCCCACCTGCGACACTCGGTGCATGCGTTCGGTCACCGAGCTGATCACCACGATCACCCCCTTCGTGCTGCTCGCGGCGATCAGCCCGATCGTCTTCCTCAACGCCAGCACCGCGGTGTCGACCCGGGGGCAGCGTGGTGGCTGGCAGTTCGCCGCCGGCAACCTCATCGTGCTCGTGCTGCTCGGCAGCGCCAGCGTGGGGGCACTGGGCACCGCGGCCACCGGGTTCGCCGACCGGGAGATCGCCTCCAAGACCGTCGACCGCTTCCTCGGGCTGGGCCTCATCGGCTACGGCATCTACCTCGGCTGGGCCCACTACGTGGCCCACTACCGCCCGGCGCCCGGCTTCGACCAGACCGCGTCGGGGTCGTCGGCGGCCGTGGGCGGCATGGTCGGTTGGGGCGCCATCGGCATGCTCACGAACTTCACGACGCTGCCGTTATTCGTCTCGGTGAGCCAGCACATCGGCGCGGCCGGCATCGGGTGGACGAGCCGGATTGTCATCCTGACGGTCGCCGTCGCCTGCGTGGCCACTCCGAGCTGGCTTCCGGTGGTCATCGCCCGGTTCGCCCCCGCCCGCGCGGATGTCTCAGCGTCGGCCCGGGCCAGCATCGCGCGCTGGACCAGCGCGGCGTCGATCATCGCGTGTCTGGTCGGCGGCGGGTTCCTGCTGTGGGCCTCGGCCTGAGCCCCGGCGTCCCTGGCACCCGACACGCGGTCCCACAGCTGGCATATCGCCGCCGGTGGGACCGTTCGCGCGGTGGAATTGGCCCATGGTCCACACGCTGAACAACCTCAACCTGCGGGAGTACATCGACCGGCTCCAGGCGGAGGGGTACACGGTCGCTGGCAGCAGCGGGGAGGATCCGCGGCTCATCGCCCCCGACGGCTCCGCAGTCGAGACCTGGCGCGAGGATTACCCGTACGACGAGTTGATGGATCGCGACCAGTACGAACAGGAGAAGTACCTCCTGCAGGTGGAACTGCTGAAGTTCCAGTACTGGACCCAGGATGTCGGCGCCAAGCACGTGCTGGTGTTCGAGGGCCGCGACGCCGCCGGCAAGGGGGGCACGATCAAGCGGTTCATGGAGCATCTCAACCCGCGGGCCGCCCGTACGGTGGCGCTCGCCAGGCCCACCTCGGACGAGCGCGGGCAGTGGTACTTCCAGCGCTACATCCGCCACCTGCCCACGGCGGGCGAGATCGTCATGTTCGACCGCAGCTGGTACAACCGTGCCGGCGTCGAGCGGGTGATGGGCTTCTGCACCGACGAGGAATACCAGGTCTTCATGCGCCAGGCGCCCGCGTTCGAGCGGATGCTCGTCGAATCGGGCACCACCGTCACCAAGCTGTGGTTCTCGGTCACCCAGCAGGAACAGCGCACCCGGTTCGCGATCCGCCAGATCGACCCGGTGCGCCGGTGGAAGCTGTCGCCGATGGACCTCGAGAGCCTCGACCGGTGGAAGGACTACACCGCGGCGAAGAACGCGATGGTCGCCCACACCGACAAGAAGTACGCGCCGTGGATCTCGGTGAAGAGCAACGACAAGAAGCGCGGCCGGATCAACGCCCTGCAGGCGTTCCTCAACCAGTTCGACTACGAGGACAAGGACACCTCGGTCGTGCGCGCGCCCGACCCGCTCATCGTGGCCCGCGCCAAGTACACCGATCCCGACTGATCCGGACGCGGTCTCAAGCCACGGATCCCAGGTCGTCGGCGAGTCGGCCGAACAGTGCGGCGACCCCGTCGGGGCCGTCGACCACCACGTCGGCCAGCGCGACGAGGGCGTCCTGTTCGTCGGACCCCGAGCAGATCAGCAGACCCTTGATCCGCCCGGACGCCCGCAGGTCGCGGACCGCTGCGAAAGCGGCCACATCGCCGAGGTCGTCGCCGGCGAACACGACGACCGCCGGGTCGTACTCCGCGACCAGAGCCCTCACGGCATCGCCCTTGTCATGGCCGGGTCCCCGGAGTTCGATGACGTTGCGTCCGGGCTCGACGCGCAGCCCGTGACGCGCGGCAAGGTCGGTGAGCGGCCCCTGCAGGCGCGCGAGGGCGGCGGCGGGGTCGTCGAGTTCGCGGGTGTGGATGCCGATCGAGAGGCGCTTGTCCTCGACCCGCGCGTGCGCGAGGTCCAGCCGGGCCAGCAGACCGGGGAGTTCGGCCCGCGCGCCGTCGACCCCGGGGGGAGCCTCGGGTTCGGCGAACTCGCCCGTGTCGGCGTCCCATCGTTCAAGCCCGTAGACCCCGAGTACCGACATCGTCCCCAGGCCGGCGCGACCACCGAAGCCTCCCAGCGTCACGGCCCGGCGGGCCACCCGGCCGGTGACGACCGCGACCTTGCCGATCCGCTCGCCGAGGCGCGTCAGAGCGTCGACCGCGGGGCCGGACGCCCACGCGGAATCGGGGTCGGGAACGATGGGTGACAGCACGCCGTCGAAGTCGCTGCACACCAGCGTGCGGCGCGGATCGGCCAGGATGGCATCCCAGGCCGCGCGTCCCTCGGCAGTCATCGGTGCTTGTGAAAACGGGTTCGCCGGCACCTGTGGGGCTCCTATGAGGTCGGGGGGACGCTCCTGCGCCGGTAGACTCTGCCACCGGAGGTGGAGCATGACGAGCAATCCCGAGTCTAAATCGGACACCGCACAGGCAACACCCGACCGTCCCACGACCCCCACGGCGAGCTTCGTCGTCGTCGCCAACCGGCTTCCGGTGGAACGGGTTCCCGGCCACGACGGCGAGGAATGGCGCATGTCTCCCGGAGGCCTGGTCACCGCGCTCGAACCGGTGCTGCGCGAGAAGGGTGGCGTCTGGATCGGCTGGCACGGCGTATCGGGGGAGGACCTCGAGCCGTTCGAGGCCAGCGGCATCCAGGTGGTGCCGGTTCCGTTGTCGCGCGAGGAGGTCACCGAGTACTACGAGGGCATGTCCAACGCGACCCTGTGGCCGCTCTACCACGATTCCGTCGCATTCCCCGAATACCACCGGGAATGGTGGGACGCCTATCGGGCCGTCAACCAGCGGTTCGCGGAGCGGGTGGCCGCGGTCGCCGGAGAGGGCGCGATCGTCTGGGTGCAGGACTACCAGCTGCAACTGGTCCCCCGGATGCTGCGCGAGCTGCGTCCCGATGTGCGCATCGGCTTCTTCCTGCACATTCCGTTCCCGCCGGCCGAGTTGTTCCAGCAGTTGCCGTGGCGCCGGCAGATCCTCGAAGGCATCGCCGGAGCCGATCTCGTCGGCTTCCAGGTGCCGAAGGATGCGCACAACTTCGTCCGGCTGCTGCGCCAGATGCTGCGCTACGAGACCCGACGCGACCGGTTCAGCGCCCCTGGGGGAAGGATCGGACGGGCCCGGGCCTATCCGATCTCCATCGACGTCGAGGCGTTTGCACAACTGTCCGACTCGCCCGGCGTGGTCGCTCGAGCCCAGGAGGTCCGCCACGACCTGGGGGCGAAGACGATCCTGTTCGGCGTCGACAGGCTCGACTACACCAAGGGCCTGCGTCAACGCATCCTGGCCGTGGGGGAGTTGTTCAGCGAGGGGCGCCTCGACCCCGAGGAGACCGTGTTCGTGCAGATCGCGACGCCCTCACGCGAGCGGGTCGAGGAGTACCAGCGGCTGCGGGACGACATCGAGTTGCTCATCGGACGGATCAACGGATCGATGTCGACCATCGCCCGCAGCCCGATCACGTATCTGCACACGCACTTCCCCAAGGACGAGATCGCGGCCATGTACCGTGCGGCCGACGTGCTCATCGTCACCCCACTGCGCGACGGCATGAACCTCGTCGCCAAGGAGTACGTCGCGTCCAAGACCGACGGGTCGGGAGCGCTCGTGCTCAGCGAGTTCGCCGGGGCCGCGGAGGAGCTCAAGCAGGCCTACATCGTCAATCCCTACGACATCAACGGCATGAAGGAGATGATCCTGCAGGCCGTTCGAGACTCCCCGGCCGCGAAGCGACGCCGGATGCGGGCGCTGCGCCGTCAGGTGCTCAACAACGACATCCATGTGTGGGCCGACGCGTTCCTGCACGACCTCGACCTGATCGGCTATCCCACGACGCTCGAGAGCTGATCCGTCCGCTCACCCGGGGGCGCGGGTGAGCGCCCCCGGGTGAGCGGGAGTTGCGGCGCGGGACGTGTTTTGGGTGTCGCGGCAGGATGGGTCTCGGGCCCGGACCACCTCGTTCCCGGGCCGGAGGGGAGTTCCATTGGCTCGGCGGGTGCGCGCAATCCTCGCGGTCGCGGCGGCGACGATGCTGGCGGTCGCGGGCTGTTCGGCCCCGTCGGCGTCCGGTGGGGCGACAGCGTCACCGACACCGCCTCGGGGCGTCGGGACCGCGACCGACTTCGCCCTGCCGCCGGCGCTGCGCCATTTCACGTTCACCACCTCGACCGGTCGGCACGTGAGCCTGGCCGCACTCACCGGCAAGATCGTGGTGCTCTCGGACGTGATGACCCTCTGCCAGGAGAGCTGCCCGCTCGACACGTCGAGTCTGGTGCAGACCGCCCACGACGAGAACTCCGCGGGTCATCGAAACCAGGTGGTCTACCTGTCGCTCACGGTCGACCCGACCCGCGACACCGTGCCCCAGATCGCCGCCTACCGGGCCCTGTTCGCCCCGGTGCCGCCGAACTGGATGGTGGCCACCGGTTCCGCTCAGGACGTCGCGGCGATCTGGAAGGATCTCGGCGTCTACACGAAGAAGGTGCCGCAAGGGAACCCGCCGCCGAAGAACTGGCGCACCGGCAAGCCCCTGACCTACGACATCCAACACTCCGACGCCCTGTTCTTCCTCGGCACCGACGGTCATGTGCGCTTCGTCATCGAGGGCACCGCGAGCCCGACCCCCTCGAGCGTGCCGACCACGCTCAAGAAGTTCCTGAACGACACGGGAGCCCAGAACCTCGCGTCGCCCAGTTCGGACGCCTGGACCTCCGCCCAGGCCGACCAGGTGCTGGGGTGGATGCTGGCGGGCTGATCCGGCGTCCGTCGCGACGCCGGCACGCCCGATCGGGTGTGGTGCAGTGAGGGGCTTACCGCCAACCCCCGGCGAGCCGGGCTGCGTGCCCTAGGGTTCCGGTGTGGACGTCAACGAATCCGCGCCGCGGTCCGATCGGGCGCGCCTGGCGATCGTCGTCAATCCGAGCAAGTTCGAAGATCTCGACGACGTGAAGTCCGACGTCGAGCGCTACCTGGCCGATGACGGATGGAGCGTCCCCACCTGGTATGAGACCACCGAGGACGATCCGGGCGCCGGTCAGGCCCGACAGGCGCTCGACGAAGGCGCGACGATCATCGCCTCGTTCGGGGGCGACGGCACCGTCCGAGCGGTCGCATCCGTCCTGGCCCGCGGCGACGTGCCGCTGGCGCTGCTGCCCGGCGGCACCGGCAATCTGCTCGCCCGCAACCTCGACGTGCCCTTCGACGACCTCGAGCAGGCTGTGAGGGTCGTCACCGCGGGGATGGATCGGCGGATCGACACGGGCATCGTCCGTTTCTCCAGCCACACCGGGGACGAGGCCGAGGAACGCTTCCTCGTGATGGCCGGCATGGGCATCGATGCCGACACCATGGCGCACACCAACGAGACGCTCAAGGCCAGGATCGGCTGGCCGGCGTACCTTGTCAGCGGGGTGAAGGAGCTGGTCAGGGCCGGTTTCCGGGTGTGCGTCGACACTCCGCACGAGATTTCGCTGATCCAGTACGCCCGATCGGTGCTGATCGGCAACTGCGGCACGCTCACCGGCGGGATCAGGATCATGCCCGACGCGGAGCCGGACGACGGGGTGTTCGACGGACTGGTGGTGTCCCCCTACGGCCTCGTCGGCTGGACGGCCCTGATCGGCGACGTCGTCACCCGCAGCCGACACGGGCACCGGCTGTTGGCGCGGCGCCGGGCCGGCGAGTTCGTCGTGCGGCTCAGCGACCCGAACCTCGGGGAGATCGACGGCGACCCGGTGGGCCGGTTCGAACGGATGGAGGTGCGCTGCGACCCCCACTCGTTGATCGTGCGAGTGCCCCGCCCGTCCGAGAACGAGGAGAACGAGGATGGCTGATGTAAGAGACCGGATTGCCGGCGCGGGCGACGAGGTGGTCGGCGCCGCGGCGTCGGTCGGAGTCGCCGTGCAGGACCAGCCCGCTTACCGGTGGCTGATCACCGGCGGCCTGTGGATCTATGGCCTGGTGCACCTGCTGCTCGCCTGGTTGACCCTGCAGGTGATGCTGGGCCATCCCGCGGACGCGTCGAACCAGGGCTCGATCGCCGCGATCTCGCGGCTCCCGATGGGCCGGACCCTGATCATCGCCGTCGTGGTGGGCATGTTCGCCCTCACCTTGTGGATGCTCATTCAGGGCATGTTCGGCTACGCCTGGTTGAGCGGCGGCAAGCTCGCCGTGCGCAAGATCGCCAGCCTCCTGCGTGCCGCCGTCTACGCGTCGATCGCCGTCACCGGGGTCAGCGTCCTCACGTCGGGCTCCGCCGGCAGCGGGAGTTCCGGAGCGAAACACACGTCCGCGAGCCTGCTCGGCATGCCCGGAGGACGCGTGTGGGTCGCGCTCATCGGAGTCGGCGTGGCGATCGCCGCGGCCGACCAGATCCAGCGGGGGGTCCGCCAGTCGTTCGTCAAGTACGACCTGCAGGGCAGGCCTCCGCACTGGGCCGTCCAGCTCGGCGTCATCGGCTGGGTCACCAAGGGGCTCTCACTCGCGATCGTCGCGCTGCTCTTCTTGATCGCGGCCTATCGGCACCACTCGCAGGACGCCGGCGGGCTCGACCAGGCGCTGCAGTGGCTCCGGAGGCTGCCTGCCGGTCAGCCCCTGCTGGCGCTGATGGCCCTCGGGTTCACCTGCTTCGGGATCTTCAGTTTCGTCTGGTCCCGTTACGCCCGCCACGACGCCCGGGAGCCCGAAGGGAAGATCGGGTGAGGATCGCTACCAGACCCGTCGGACCGGCCTGGTGGCGTCCGATGATGCAGCTGACCGGAGTGGTGATCCTGGCGCTGGGATTCCTCCTCGGCTCCCAGGTGCACAACGGACACCCGACCCCCGGATTCGACCTCACGGTGCTCCGCTGGCTGGAGCACGTGCGCACCGGGTGGATGGTCACCCTGGGGCGCTGGATCGAGTTCCTCGACGGGCCCACCGCGTCCCCGTGGCTGCTGCTGCTCGCCGGCATCCTCGTCGTGGTGCGGGGCCATCGGATGCTCGGTGTGTGCATCGTGTTCCTCGTCGCGCTCGCCTGGCTCCCCGGGCACATCGCCAAATCCCTGTTCCCCCGAGACCGTCCACCGGCGTCGGTGTCGCCCGAGTGGGTGGTCAAGGGAGCCAATTCGTTCCCGAGCGGTCACACGGGGTTCATCACCTCGGTGTTCATCGCCGGACTCTTCGCGCTGGGGGCACTAGGGCACAGGCGGGGCTGGTGGGCCGCGCTCGTCGGCGTGCTCGTCCTGGTGGTGGGCGGCTCGCGGATGGTGGTCGGCGTCCACTACCCGACCGATGTGGTGGGCGGCGCGCTGCTCGCCCTCGGCGCGGCCCTGGTGCTCTGGCCGATCTTCGCCGGACTCCTTTACACGGTGCCGTCGCGCGTGCCCTGGCTCCGA
>JAJXWF010000045.1 GCA_021781735.1 Actinomycetes bacterium | reverse complement strand
CGATGTCCTGGGTGTGGTGCACGTGCGACGCGACGCGGGCCCAGCCCACGAAGGCGCTCACCACCAGCAATGCGACGCCCAGCCACCGGCGGTAGAGGATCACCAGCAACGACACCGTCACGACCATCGTCGTGTGGTCGGAGGGGAACCCGTTGTCGGCCACGTGCGGGAACAGGGGCTTCACCGCGGGGTTGACGACGAACGGTCGGGGATCGTTGTGCGCCATCTGGAACACCTTGATGAGGATCAGCGCGAGCGCGAACGCGATGACGCTGCGCACGCCGAGGGTGAGCTTGCCCTGCCGGTCGAGCATCAGCCACACGATGAGGCCCGCGAGCGGTACGAGGAACGGAACGTACTGGGCTGTCACGACGATGAAGGTATCCACCCGGGGAGCATACGGGCGAAATCTGAAGAAAGTGCTGAATGAGGCCCCCGTTCGCCCCATTTCATAGCCCCCCACCGCCCCCCACATCGCCACGCCACAACTCATGGAGCATGTGCAGAAGCCGGGGGAGGAGCATCCGCCGCTTCGTCTGGAATCGGCCGACCGCACGATCAGGCGTCCGGAACTCGTGCGGGAGCGTTTCGCAGGGGTGCTCAAGTTCCTTGCCCACGTCGAACTCGAGGTCGACCGGAACGAGCTCGAGCCGCTGACGATCACGCCGACTCGGCGCGAGGTCGGCCGTGTCTTGTCCGCCGATGTCTGGTCCCACCAGGAGATGGCTCACGGCCACCTGCTCGACCAGTTGGAGGGCGACCTCGGCGTCACACCGGAGGAGCCCTCCATGACGGTTCCGCTGCGGATGAAACGCCTCGGTGCGGTGGCTCGCTGGGAGCCGATCCAGTAGGTCAGCCGCCTGCTGCATTACCTCACCGGGGCCGCGACCGAGCGGCAGGCTGTGCTCGCCTACTCCAAGCCGTCCGCGGCGCTCGTCGAGATGGGCGAGACGCCGACGGCCGAGACCGTGATCCAGCCGATCAAGCGGCAGGAACCCGGACACTTCGCCTTCCACCGGCTGTCGGCGGTCCAGATGATCCCGGACATGGAACTCGCACCCTGGCAGCTGTTCCTCGCGCGGCTGCTCCGCACCACCAATTGCACCCTGCTCGGAGTCGACTACGTGAAGAAGTACCAGCGCCACTCGGGCGGGGTCCTCGTCGGGCTCGGCATGGATCAGGAGTTGGAGATCTACGCCCGGGAGATGGGCCGCGTCGAGGCGCAGCTGTTCTGGGCCCACCGCAAGGGCATGAAGTTCCCGCCGCACTTCCTCGGAGCGCTGCGGGAATCGGTCGCGATGTACCGGGGCCAGGGCAACTTCGAGCGCCCCGGGGGCGGGGCCTGCGGGGCGGCGTCCCCCACCTCACCAGGGACGCGGGACGACCCGCATCCGCACGGTGTCGCCCGGGCGGCACTGGGCGAGCAGATCGGTGTCGTCGTCGACGACCACGCCGATGACCGGGTAGCCCCCGGTCGTCGGATGGTCGGCCAGGAAAATCAGCGGCTCACCCGAGGCCGGCACCTGCACCGCACCGCGCACGACGCCCTCACTCGGACGCTCGCCGGGCCGGCGACGCTGCAGCGTCCCGCCGTCGAGGCGGACGCCGACCCGGTCGCTGTGGCTGCTGACCCGCCACGTGGTGGTGGTGAGGCGGGCGATCGACGCGGAGTCGAACCAGTCGTCGGCGGGACCGAGCACCACCCGGAGCGTCACGCCGCCCCACCGGTGCGCGGAGGAGGTGAGGTCGCTCGAGCGCACCACGTATCCGGGATCGGACCCGACGCGCAGCAGGTCGCCCACCCGCAGCGGGGGCGGCCCGAGGCCCGTCGTGGGGTCGCCGGAGCGGGATCCGAGGACCCGGTCGGCGGCGACCCCGCCGCGCACTGCGAGGTAGCTGCGCACGCCGTGGTCGGGAACCCCGATCGTGATCCGCGCCCCGGCCGGCACGTGCACCGGGGCCGCCCAGGCCACCGGACGACCGGACACCGCCAGCGGGGCCGGCGCCCCGGTGGCGGCGACGAGCAGGTCGCTGATCGCTCGCAACTCCAGCCTGCCGAGCAGCACCTCGATGGTCGCGGCGTCCTCGGGGTTGCCGACCAGCCGGTTGGCCAGTCGGTGTGCCACCCGGTCGGCGGCCCCGCCCGCCGGGACGCCGAGCGCACCGAGCCCGTGGCGTCCGAGGTCCTCGATGAGCGCGAGCGGCCCGACGGCGACGATCTCGGCGTCCCCCACGCCGCCCGAACCAGCGGACGCCGGTGTGGGGTCGGACGCGGGCCCGTCGCTCAGGGGGCCGGCGTCGACGAAGCGCACCCGGCGCCCCGGCGTCAGCAGGCCCGGCGGATCGCGATGCACGTCCCAGACCGGCAGGCGGGTGCGCCCGATGATCTGCCAGCCGCCGGGCGAGGCCTGCGGGTAGATGCCGGTCCAGCGGCCGGCCAGCCCTACCGCCCCCGCCGGGATGCGGGTGCGTGGCGACCGGCGGCGCGGCACCTCGGGCGCGTCGACGGGACCGCCGAGGTAGCCGAAGCCGGGCAGGAACCCGCCGAACTCGACCGTGAACACCTGCGAGGTGTGCCACGCGACCAGCCCGGCGGCGTCCGTGCCGAACAGGCGCGCCACCTCGTCGAGGTCTTCGCCGTCGTAGCTGGTGCGCACGACCAGAGGTTCGCCGGCATCGACGGGCGGCCGGACGCCGACGGCGTCGACATCCGGGAGGTTGCGGACCGCCGCGGCCAGCCGGTCGGGACCGTCGAACCGCAGCAGCACGGTCGTAGCCGCGGGGACCTGGTCGATGAGCCCCGGCGGCGGATCGTCGCGCAGGGCGGCGTCGACCGCGCGCCGCACGCGGGCATCGGGCAGTTCGAGCAGCAACGCCCGGTCGCCGGCCGGCAGCACCCTCATGGCAGTGACCGCACCTCGACACCCGAGCGGGTGAGCGCGTCGCGCACCGCGAGGGCCATCGCCACCGCGCCCGGGCTGTCGCCGTGCACGCAGATCGAGTCGGCCTCGACCGGGACCGTGGTGCCGTCAAGCGCCTCGACGACCCCGGTGGTCGCCAGGCGCACCATCCGCCCGGCGACCACGGCCGGGTCGTGCAGGACTGCTCCTTCGCGTCCGCGGGGCACCAGCGTCCCCTCGGGGGTGTATGACCGGTCGGCGAATGCTTCGCGCCGGGTCGCCACTCCGGACGCCGCGGCGAGCTCGAGCGCCAGCGAGCCGGGCAGGCCGAGCAGCGCGAGTCCGGTGACCTCGCAGGCACGCACGACGGCCCGTGCCTGATCCTCGTGGTGGACGATCGCGTTGTAGAGGGCGCCGTGCGGCTTCACGTAGCTGACCCGGACGCCGGCGGCGTCCGCGACCCCTCGCAGGGCGGCGATCTGGTACAGCACGTCGACGAACAGTTCCTCGGGGTGCACGTCGATGAACCGGCGCCCGAACCCGGCGAGGTCGCGGTAGGACACGTGCGCCCCGACCGCGACCCCGCGCTCGGCGGCCAGCTCGCAGGTGCGCAGCATCACGCCCGGATCGCCGGCGTGGAACCCGCAGGCGATGTTGGCGGAGGTCACCACCCCGAGCAGGGCCCGGTCGTCGCCCATGCTCCACGGGCCGAACGACTCCCCGAGGTCGGCATTGAGGTCGATGCTCACCTGCATGGCGTCCATGGTGTCACCCGGAACGCCGGCACCGGCAACCTCCACCCGCCGCGCCGGCGGCGGAGTGGCCCGGAGTAGCGTGGTCGCATCCGTCGGACGTGGAGGAACCATGAACCTGGCCGTGAACGAAGGTCGCGTCGACCGGACCCTGCGCGGGACCGGTGCCGTGGTCGCGCTCGTGAGCATCGTCGCCTGTCCCAACAGGGTGGGGAAGGTGATCTCGGCGGCGCTCGCCGCCTTCCTCGGCGTCACCGCGGCCACCGGATCATGTCCCTGTTACCGCCTGCTGGGCGTCAACACCCTCGACAAGTGAGGCGTGATGGCCCGCCCCCAACCGAAGTGCCCGATCCGCGCGGGTGAGCGCTGCAGCCAGTGCGTGCCCGGCGCCACCGGCCCCGACGACTGCGGGCTCGTGTGGCTCGTGAAGAGCGACCCGGAGATGGCCGACGAGCTGCTGGCCGCACGCCGGGAGCTCGACGAGGAACTCGCCGAGCGGGGCGTGGGGTGACGGCGTCCGACCCCCGGACCGCCTGGGCCGACACCGCTCTGCGGGTGCTCACCACGCCCTGGCCGTGGGCGAGCGGGCACATGTCCCGCGACGAGGACGACTGCGACGTCACTCCGTGGGAGTTGCATCCGAGTTTCCACGGAAGTCTTGACTGGCACTCGTCATGTCACATGCAGTGGTCGGCCATCCAGCTGCTCGACAGCGACGCCGACATTTCCGACGACACCGCCTCCGGGCTGCTGGGGCAGCTCGACCTTCGGCTCTCGGCGCCGGCGATCGGTACCGAGGTCGACTACCTCAGGGCGCACCCGGGCTTCGAACGTCCCTACGGGTGGGGCTGGGCGGTGCGGCTCGCCGCGGCCACCACCACGTCGACCCAGGACTGCGCCGCACCGTGGGCGCGGGCGATCCGGCCCCTCGCCGAGACCATCGCGGGGCTCACCCTCGACTGGCTGCCGAAACAGGTGTTGCCGGTGCGTCACGGCGTCCACCAGAACAGTGCGTTCGGGCTCGGCCTGCTGCGTGACGGCTTCGACGTGCTCGGACGCCGCGACGTCGTCGGGGCCATCGACGCCCGGGCGCGTGACTGGTTCCTCGACGACCGCGACTACCCGAGCCGCTGGGAGCCGAGCGGCACCGACTTCCTGTCGCCCGCACTGTGCGAGGCCGACCTGATGCGTCGGGTGCTCGCACCGGACGACTTCGGCGACTGGCTCGGCGCGTTCCTGCCGCACTTCGGCGGCTGGGGTGACCGGCTGCTCGAGGTTCCTCGTGTCGGTGACGTGCGCGACGGGCAGCTGGTGCACCAGTTCGGTCTGGCGCTTTCGCGGGCCGCGCAGCTGCGGACGCTCAGCCCGTTCCTGAGATCCGATCGCGCCGAACGGGTCGAGGTGGCCGCGTCCGCGATGGTCGCCGCCGTCTCCGGCCAGATCACGTCCGGCGACTTCATGAGCACCCACTGGCTGGTCACGTTCGCGCTGCTGGCCGGCGGCGCGGGGAACCCGTCGGCGACGTCGTAGATCCGGTGCGCCCTGCCGCTCATTCGACTGCGGAATTGACCCCACCTGCCATTCATCGGCCTCCGCGGCCAGGGTGTGGCAGGTGCCGCGAATTCCGCAGAGCGTCGACGGTTGGGCGCCACCCCTCGGGCCCCCTGCCGCCGCCGGCCGGGGCATCGATAGGCTCGACCCGGTCGACCGCTCAGGCGCCGATCCGACGCCGCCGGTCACCGGGGCGGGTCCCTTCACCCGATGAGGAGCGTGACGTGTCATCCGAGTCCACCGCCGTGCCGGCCAGCGTGCCGACCCACTGGTACAACCTCAACGCCGACTTCCCCGAGCCGGTGCCGCCCGCCCTGCATCCGGCGACCCGGGAGCCGCTGGGTCCGGACGACCTGGCACCGCTGTTCCCGATGGCGCTGATCCTGCAGGAGGTCTCGACCGAGCGCTACATCGAGATCCCCGAGGCGGTGCGGGAGGTCTACGCGAAGTGGCGTCCGTCACCGCTGATCCGCGCCGACCGGTTGGAGCGGGCGATCGGCACGAAGGCCCGGATCTACTACAAGTACGAGGGTGTCAGCCCGGCCGGCTCCCACAAGCCCAACACCGCGGTGCCACAGGCCTACTACAACAAGCTCGAGGGCATCACCCGGCTCACCACCGAGACCGGCGCCGGGCAGTGGGGCGCATCCCTGTCCCTGGCGTGCGCGCTGTTCGACATGACCTGCGAGGTGTGGCAGGTGCGGGCGTCCTACGACGAGAAGCCCTACCGCCGCTACCAGATGGAGGTTTACGGCTCGTCGTGCCACCCCTCGCCCAGTGAACTCACCGAGTCGGGCCGGGCGATGCTCGCGAAGGACCCCCACACCACCGGGTCGCTCGGCATGGCGATCAGCGAAGCGGTCGAGACCGCGGCCAAGGATCCCGGCGCCCACTACGCGCTCGGCAGCGTGCTCAACCATGTGCTGCTGCACCAGAGCGTCATCGGCCAGGAACTGCTGCAGCAACTCGCCGCCTTCGGACACGACCAGGCCGACATCGTGTTCGGCTGCGCGGGCGGGGGATCGAACCTCGGCGGGCTCTCGTTCCCCCTCATCGGACAAAACCTGCGCGAGGGGACGACCACCCGGATCGTCGCCTGCGAGCCCAAGGCCTGCCCCTCGATCACCGAGGGGGAGTACCGCTACGACTTCGGTGACGTCGCCGGACTGACCCCGCTGCTCAAGATGCACACGCTCGGTGCCGACTTCGTGCCGCCGCCCATCCACGCCGGCGGCCTGCGCTACCACGGCATGGCGCCGATGGTCTCGCACGCGGTGAACCTCGGGCTGATGGACGCCGTCGCGCTCACCCAGGACGAGGCCCTCGGGTCTGGCGTCGTGTTCGCCCGCAGCGAGGGGATCATCCCCGCCCCCGAGTCGACGCACGCGGTCGCTGCGGCCATCGCCTACGCCACGACCGAGGCGAGGCCGGGCGAGGTGATCGTCATCGGGCTGTCGGGTAACGGCGTCCTCGACCTGCCGTCTTACGCCGGCCGGATCTGACCGGGACGCCGGACCGTTCCGGCGTCCCGGTGCCCTCAGTCGCCATCGGGATCCGCAGGGAGGCGGTCGGCCAGGCCGACCAGGTTGCCCTCGCTGTCGCGGAAGAACGCCATGTGCTCGTCGGCCGGGTCACCGAACAGGCCCTCGGCGTCGGAGAAGATCACGTGCGGCTCGCTCTCGATGGCGATCCCCGCGGCGCTGAGCTGCTGGACCGCGGCAACCACGCTGTCGACGCGCAGGTAGATGAGCGCGTCCGGCGCGTTGGTGTCGAGGAGAAGTCGGGTCTCCCCGAGCCGGAAGAAGGCCAGGCCCGGTGGATCGAAGACCGCGATGGGCCCGCTGCCGAGCAGATGGGTCCAGAAGCGGGCGGCCCGTTCCAGATCGGTCGCCCGCAGCGCGACCTGATGCAGTGTCGGTGTCGTCAGCGACAGCTTCGTCATGCCGGCGACCATATCCCCCAGGCAGGCACACTGGACAGATGAGCGACCACCACGCCAGGGCCGTCTACGTCATCGTCCGCGGGATCGTGCAGGGCGTCGGGTTCCGGTACTACACGGTCAGCCAGGCGGGTGCCCGCGGCATCGTCGGCTGGGTGCGCAACCGGCCCGACGGCGCGGTCGAAGCGCTGGTCGAGGGCACGTCGGACGCCGTCGACGGCATGCTCGAGTGGCTCGCGCGCGGGCCGTCGTCGGCCGTCGTGCGCGACCTGTACTCCCAGGAGCGCACGCCGGAGGGCCACCGATCGTTCGAGATCAGGTACTGACCGGCCGCCGCGGAATTCAGACCGACTTGAGGGCCTGCCACTGCGACCACGAGGCATTCCACACGCCGATGCCGTTGCTGAGAGTCATCTGGCGGTTCGACCCGGTGTAGACGACGACGTCGCCGGCATGGGAGAAGTCGAACAGCCACTTGGCGTTGGCGGTCGACATGCCGGTGCAGCCGTGACTGACGTTTGCCACGCCCTGCGAGGCGACCGACCAGGGTGCCGCGTGGAGGAACTCGCCCGACCAGGTGAGCCGCATCGCGTACTGAACGTCGAGGTGATACGCGTCGGGGCTGTTCTTGGGGATATCGACGGTCGTCGAGTCCATGATGATGTGCGAGTAGCGCTGCATGATCACCTTGATGCCCGATCGGGTCGTGTAGTCGGGCTCCTTGCCGGCGGTGACCGGGATCGTCCTGACCGTCTTGCCGTTCTCGGTGACCGTCAGCTGATGGGTCGCGATGTTGACGTAGCTGATCCGGGCGGCACCGATCGAGAAGCTGCCGCGGGCGTCCTTGGCGATCCACGCGTCCTTTCCGGTCTGGACG
Source organism: Actinomycetes bacterium (assembly GCA_021781735.1). GTDB lineage: Bacteria > Actinomycetota > Actinomycetes > Propionibacteriales > Propionibacteriaceae > JAJYQH01. The sequence continues at coordinate 10,850 of JAJXWF010000045.1, read as the reverse complement.
CCGGCGAGGTCGGCGGCGATCGTCACCGTGGTGCCCGACTTCCAGTACGTCTTCGGACGCCACATCAGTTGGCGGTTGTCGATCCAGCCCCAGGAGCCCTCCTGCTTCGGGGAACTGGTCACCGTCACGTGCTTGACGACCTCGGCCCGCAGCGCGGGGGTCTCAACGGGGTGGACGAACTGGATGATCGCCGGCATCCCGACGCCCACGGTGAACCCGGTGTACAGGAGGTCGTAGTCGGCGATGGTCGTCTTGAGCGTCGAGAACGCCTGGGTCCGCGTGCGGGTGGTGTTGTCGGACGCCGTGAGCGTGACGGTCGCGACGTACTTCGTCTGCGGGAGCAGGTTCCGGGACGGCCTCCAGGTGCGACCGGTGAGCGTGCCCGGCACCGCGGTGCCCGTGGCGGTGGCGACGGCGACGTCGGCGATCGCGCCGTTGGCGACCGTGAAGTTGAGCGTGTCGGTGGGGAGCAGCGCGGTGAGCACGTGCTGCGAGGTCATCGTCATCGCCGGCTCGACCACGGGGGTGGCCGAGGGACTCGGGGTGGTGGAGACCGTCCCGGTGGCCGAGCCGCTCGTCGCCGGAGCAGGACCCGTGGTGGGATCGATCGTCGAACAGCCGGCGAGCAGGATCCCGGCCAGCATGCCGGCCGCCGCGATCAGGGCGGCGGTGCGTCGGCGCAATGACGTCATGGGTCCTCCGAAGCGCGTCTCGACGGGGCGCATACCCGCGCCGCGGAGGCGAGGTGGCCAAGCTGTCGCGGCGGATTTCTGGGGTGGGGGAGAAGCACCTGTCCGTGTGCCGGTCTGCCCGGTGGGGGCCCGGAGGCGTCGCGGGGAGCGCGGGCATCGATGCGGACGGCCGACGGGGCAGGTGTTCACCTGTGCTGTCGATGGTAACGCGCGGGTGCGGCACCGGCTGCATCACCCGGTGGTTCGTGACCCGGGCGTGTCTCAGGGACCCGCGGGTGCGGGCCCTGGAATCCTCCCGCGTGCCCGCGTCGACGGACGCCGGGCCTGTCGGGCGCGGTCGGGACTCCATAGCATGGAAGCAGAGTCCGGGTAGTGACGGTTCGAGCCTCTTGAGCCCTTCCGGACACAGGGAAGGACGACCCCATGAACAGCAACCGCAGCACCGATTCCGTGGTCACCGACGTGCTGGGCAAGGTCAAGCACGTCGCCGACCAGGCTCAGGCGCACGCCGCCGAGGCGCGGCAGAAGGCCGACGAGGGCGTCGCCAGGCTCGGTGAACTCACCTACCGTAAGCGTGAGGTCATCGACGCCCGGATCGACAGGGCTGAGCACGTCGTGGTCGAGAAGATCGGTGCGAAGCACAGCGACAAGGTCGCCTCGGTGCGCCGAGCGGTCGAGTGGGGCCTCGATCGGGTCGCCGACCAGCGTCCGGCCACCCACCGCGCCGACGACAGCAACGACACCGACGGGGCCGAACAGCACTGAATTCCGCACCGCCGACGGTCGCACCCGTCGCGACGGACCGGTCCCACGCCATCGTCCCGGTGCCCCCACCACGTGGCGGTGGCGTCTGTCGTTCGGCGGTCGATCAGGAACGCGGCTGCATGACCACGCCGACCCGGGCGAGCGGGCCGAGCAGGTCCGACACCGCCGCGCGGGCCTCGCGATAGGTGGCCACGAGGGCGGGGGGCGCCTCGTAGGGCTGGACGCTGACGCCGTCCCCGCCGTCGTGCTGCCCCGGCGGACCGACCATCGACAGTGCGGCGGCGAGGGAGGCGGCACGGCCGATCGCGAACAGGGCCAGGGCGGCCGCTCCGAGCCCGGAGCCCTCGGCCGAGTCGAGGACCACGAGCGGGCGGTCGAGGCATCCGCCGACGACGTCGCGCCAGAGCGTGGAGCGGAACGTGCCGCCGGTGGCGCGCACCTGATGCACCGGGTGGACCCGGTCGATCCGCTGCAGCAGGGTGCCGAGTTGGAGGCCGACCCCCTCGACCGCGGCGCGGGCGAAGTGGGCGGCGGTGTGCTGGCGCCGCACCCCGAGGTAGGCGCCGGGGATCGACGGATCCCACAGGGGTGCCCGCTCGCCCATGAGGTAGGGGATCATCACCAGCCCGTCGGCGCCCGGTGGCACGGTGGCGGCCAGGTCGAGCAACCGCGCATCGGTGTCGCCGTCGCCCGGGTCCGCGAGGAAGTTCCGGGCGGCCCAGCGGGCGACGATCCCGCCGTTGCTGATCGCCGCACCGACGACCCAGGCGTCATCGGTGAGGGCATAGCAGAACAGGCTGCCGTCGTTGTCGGCCGGGGGGTGCGGCACCACCATCCGGATCGCGCCGGACGTGCCGAGCGACAGCCCGGCCACCCCGGGATCCAGGGCGCCCACGCCGAGGTTGCCGAGCGGTCCGTCGCCGGCACCGAGCACCACGGGCACGCCGCCGGGCAGCCCGACCCGACGGGCGACGGCGTCGAGCAGCGGCAGCCGATCGGTGGTCGAGTGCACGGGGGGCAGGGCGGCGACGGTGGTGCCGGCGAGGGCGACCAACTCGGCGTCCCAATCACCGGTGGCGAGGCTGAGCAGCCCGGTACCCGAGGCGCAGGACCGTTCGGCGACGAGTTCACCGGTGAGCGTCTGCACGAGGAGGTCCTTCAGGCCGACCCACCAGCGCACCCGCGCGACCGTGTCGGGCTCGTGGTCGACGAACCAGCGGATCTTGGCCAGGGGGGTCATCGAGTGCACGGGTGCGCCGCTGCGGGCGGCCGAGGCGATCCCCGACAGCCGCATCGAGGCGGCCTCCTCCAGTGCCCGGGAGTCGGCCCAGGTGACCAGCGGGGTGACCGGACGCCGGTCGGCGTCCAGCCCGATCAGTCCGTGCATCGCGGTCGACAGGCCGATCGCGACGACCTCGCGGCCGTCGAGGCGGGACACGCACTCGGTGAGCGCGTCGAGCACCGCGGCCATCATCTGTGCGGAGTCCTGCTCCTCGTAGCCGGGACGCGGCTGGGTCAAGGGATATTCGCGGTCGGCCGTCACCCGCAGTGGATCGCCGATGCCGAAGCAGCTGACCTTCGTCGCCGTGGTGCCGACGTCGATCCCGATCACCACGGCGGCACCGCTGCGGGCTGGACTCATGTCATCTCCTCCGCCAGCGTGACCACGAGCCGGGCCACATCCGGATCGTAGACGCCGATCCGTCGCAGCACACGGGCCACCGCCTCGGGCAGCGGAAGGGTGCGCACGTCGTCCCAGCCGGACACGCCGGAGTCGTGGACGGCGTCGCCGGCGCGCAGGTGCAGGACCCAGGCCGCCACAGCCCGGCAGGAGGCATCGCCGGGGCGGCCGGCGTCCCGCTCGGCGCGCAGCACCGGGAGGATGCGGATCGGCACCTTCTGCGACCCGTCGGCGCCGATCTGGGTGAGCAGGTGGCGGATGCGGGGGTTGGCGAACCGGGCGCGGAGCGCGTCGGTGTAGGCGTCGAGCTCGGGCGCCGGCAGGCCGATCGAGCGCCGTGCCTCCGTCCACCACTGCTCGACCCACCCGCCCACGACCGGATGTCCGATCGCATCGCGGACGGTCTCGCACCCGAGCAGCGGCCCCGCGTAGGCCATCAGGGTGTGGGCGCCGTTGAGCAGGTGCAGCTTGCGCCGTTCGAACGGGGCGATGTCGTCGACGAACCGCGCACCGGCGGCGTCCCACGCGGGACGTCCGGCGGCGAAGCGGCCGCTCAGCACCCATTCGCTGAACGGTTCGGTCTCGACCGCGGCCCGGTCCGCGAATCCGGTGACCTGCGCGACGAACTCGCCGAGGTGCGGGTCGGGACGTGGCGTGATCCGGTCGACCATCGTCGTGACGAACGTGACGTGCTCGTCGATCCAGGTCGTCAGCGTCGGGTCGACGGCCTCCGCGGCGTCCCGGATCACCGTGGCGACCACGTCACCGTTGCGCGGCATGTTGTCGCAGGGGCAGAAGCTGATGCCACCCGCGCCGGCGTCACGGCGGGCCAGCAGGCCCGCGACGAACTTCGCGGGGGCGGTGCCGACAGGGCCGGCGGGGTCGCCGCGCAGGATGGCCAGATCCGCCGCGACGGCGGGGTCCGACGTGGCGAGCCGCCCGTCGGCGCTGCGGTAGCCCGCCTCGGTGATCGTCGAGGTGACCAGGCACACCGCGGGGTCGGCGAAGTAGCTGAGCCAGGCGATGTGTTCGTCGGCGGCGTGAACTGCAGCCAGGGAGTCGATCAGCTCGACCCGGTCGCCCGTTGGATCACGGATGACCAGGTGGAAGAGCCCGTTCTGCGGCCAGAGCCGGTCCGCCAGATCGGGGCTGCGCCCGGTGAAGGCGGCGATGCCCCAGCGGTCGGCGTCCGGGGCGTGGGTGGTGTACCACGCGAGGTGGGCGCGGCTGAAGTTGCCGAGGCCGAGGTGGATGATGCGCACCGGTGCCGCCGGGCGGTTGAGATCGATCCGGGTGAGAGGTGACGTGGCAGCGCGGATGTTCACAGGTGGAACACCCGCCGTGGCTGGTCGACAACCAGCCGGTGCGCCACGGCCAGGGCCTCGTCGACGTCGAGTCGGTGTTCGGTGACCAGCCGGGCGAGGTGGACGCTGTCGAGCCTGCGGGACATGTCGTGGCGGGCGGGGATCGAGAAGAACGCACGGGTGTCGTCGACCATGCCCGAGATGCGGCTGAACCCGGTCATCTCGGTGATCGCGCTCTTGAACCGCAGGATCGCGTCGGGTGCGTCGAGGAACCACCACGGCACGCCGACGTGCACGCTGCGATACCAGCCCGACAGCGGTCCGAACTCGCGGGAGTAGACAGTCTCGTCGATCGTGAACAGCACCAGGGTGAGGTTCGGATGGTTGCCGAAGGCGGTGAGTAGCGGCGCCAACGCCCGGGTGGCCTCGACGCCGATGGGGATGTCGGCGCCGACGTCGGCCCCGAACCGGGCGAATGCGGCGGGATCGTGGTTGCGGGCGACCGCCGGATGCACGGTCATCGTCAGTCCGTCGTCGCAGGCCATCCGGGCCTGATCGGTGAACAGGTGCCGGCGCAGCGCGACGCATTCCTCGGCGGACGCCTCGCGGCGCAACGCCCGCGCGTAGATCCGTTCGCCCTCGGCGGGATCGAGGATCAGCGTCCCCAGGTCCGCGTGCGAATGGTCGGTCGACACGGCGCCGTGCTCGATGAAGTGATGCCGCCGCGCTTCCATCGCCGCGGTGAACCCGGCCAGCGTCGACGTGGCGATCCCGGCCGCCTCGCCGAGCGCCCGGGTGAGCTCGACCCAATCGGCCCGCGCGGGTTCGAGGTACTTGTCGGGCCGGAAGGTCGGCGCGACCCGGGCGGAGATCGAGGGTTCCGCGGCGATCCGGTCGTGCACGGCGAGGTCGTCGCACGGGTCGTCGGTGGTCGCGAGAAACTCGATGCCGAAGCTGTCGAGCAGCGCCCGCGGCCGGAAGGCGGGTTCGGCGAGGTGGGCGGCGATCGTGTCGTAGATCGCGTCGGCGCTGTCCGCGCTGGGGCGCACGGTGATCCCGAAGATGCCGACGAGCTGCTCGACCAGCCAGTAGCGCATCGCGGTGCCCGCGAAGTCGTCCCAGTGGGCGCACAACGTGCGGAACGCGCCGCGGGCGGCGTCCCCCTCGAGCGCGTCGGCTCCGACCCCGAGCTGGTCGAGGTCGACGCCGTTCGCGTGCAGCAGGCGGGTGATGTAGTGGTCGGGCGTGATGAGCAGCGAGGTGGGATCGGCGAACGGGGCGTCGTCGGCGAGCCACTGCGGGGGGACGTGCCCGTGAGGGGAGATGATCGGCAGATCACGCACCGATCGGTAGAGGCTCCGGGCCACCTCGCGCACGCGGGGATCGGCGGGGAACAGGCGGTCGTCGTGGAGAGTGAGTTCGCTGGTCGACACTGACATGGCTGAGATGTTGCCCGAGCGCGACCTGCCAGCGCACCGTGTTGCCACGTGTTGCCCGACCAGGCTCCGTGGCCTGTTGCTCGGCGGCTCCGGGTGGGATGCTGCGATCATGAGCGACGATGCCCTGCCCTGCGAACTCATCGGCGGACCGGATCGGGTGGTCACCGACGCCCAGCTCGACGATCTGCTGCGCCGGCACCTCGGCGCAATCGATCTCGACGGCAAGCGGGTGGTTCTGGTCGTGCCCGACGGCACCCGCAGTTGCCCGCTGCCGTTGCTCATGGCCACGATGCACCGCCATCTGCACGGCCGGGTCGCCGATCTGACCGCGGTGATCGCCCTCGGCACCCACAGTTATATGGAGCCCGCCGAGATCGACCGCTGGTTCGGTGTCGGCGGGCCGGGACAGCCGGCGTCCCTCCAGGAGGCCTACCCCGGGATGCGCGTGGTCAACCACGAGTGGGCCGACCCCCACATGCTCGTGAACGTCGGGCACATCGGCGCCGATCGGATCGCCGAACTCAGCGAGGGGCGCCTGCACCAGGGGGCCGACATCCTGATCAACCGGCATGTCGTCGAGTCCGACGTCGCGATCGTCGTCGGGCCGGTGTTCCCGCACGAGGTCGTCGGCATCAGCGGCGGCAACAAGTACTTCATCCCCGGCGTCGCCAGCCAGGAGTTCATCGACATGACCCACTGGGTCGGCGCGCTGATCTCATCGGCGGCGATCATCGGCACCACCGGCATCACCCCGGTGCGGGCCATGATCGACGAGGGGACCGCGCTCATCCCCACCCGCCGATTGGCACTGTGTCTCGTCGTGCGGTCGGGCACCGACGAGATCGAGGCCGCGGCCTTCGGCACCAGCGAGGAGTCGTGGGCAGCCGCGGCGTCCGTGGCGGCTGAGACGCACGTCACCTACATCGACGAGGCGTTCCAGCGGGTGATCAGCTGCATGCCCACCCGGTACGACGACATCTGGACCGCCGCGAAGGGGTTCTACAAGCTCGAACCCGCGGTGGCCGACGGCGGCGAGGTGGTCATCTACGCGCCGCACGTCACCGAGGTGTCGGAGGTGCACCGCGAGATCTACCAGATCGGCTATCACTGCCGCGACTACTTCGTGAAGCAGTGGGACAGGTTCAAGGACGTGCACTGGGGAGTGCTCGCGCACTCGACCCACCTGCGCGGGGCGGGAACCTACGACGCGCAGACCGGCGTCGAGACCTGCCGGCTGCGGGTGACGCTGGCGACACGCATTCCCCGCGAGGTGTGCGAGTCGATCAACCTCGGCTACCTCGACCCCGACGCCGTCGACCTCGACGCGCTGGCGGCCGAGCCCGGGACTGTCGTGATCCCCAACGCCGGGGAGGTTCTCTACCGGGTGAGGGAGATGTAGCCGCCGGTGCGGGCCGGCATCCCGGGGCCGGTGAAGTCTAGCGGCATCGACCTCGGCGTCGGCGTCCGCATCGACTTGTGCGTCCGCGCTCGCGCAGGTGGGTGTCGGGTTTCGGGCGGGCTCGCGGGACGCGCCTGCGCCGGGGTGGCTGGCGAACGCGAGAGCCGGCGTCCGAGTGGCTGGCGAACGCGACACTCGGCGTCCGAGTGGCTGGCCAACGCGACACTCGGCGTCCGAGTGGCTGGCGATCACTGCTCCGGCTGGCGAAAACTACGCCGAATCAGCAGTGTTCGCCAGCAAGAGCGTCGAGATCGCCAGCCGTTCGACCGGTCGCCCGGGTGGAGGTGCCGGGGGCGGACCCCCTGGGGTGGGGGACCCGGGTGCCGGGGGCGGACCCCCTGGGGTGGGGGACCCGGGTGCCGGGGGCGACCCCCCTCAGGTGACGGCCCCCAAGTGCCAGGGAACGAACTCGTTGTCGCCGTAGCCGAGTTCCTCGCTGAGCGACTTCTTCCCGGACGCGAGGTCGAGGATCGCGTCGTAGATCTCGCGACCCTTCACCTCGACCGGGACGCCTCGCTCGACGATGTCGCCGCAGTCGATGTCCATGTCGTCGGACATCCGGCGGTAGGTGTCGGAGTTGGTGGACAGCTTGAGGATCGGGGCCGGCTTGGTGCCGAGGGCCGAGCCGCGTCCCGTCGTGAACACGACGAGGTTGCAGCCCCCGGCGATCAGCCCGGTGACCGACACGGGGTCGTAGCCGGGGGTGTCCATGAACGAGAAGCCGCGCGCGGCGATCGGCTCGGCGTAACGGTAGACCGCCACCATCGGCGAGTGGCCGCCCTTGGCGACCGCGCCGAGCGACTTCTCGAGGATCGTGGTGATGCCGCCCTCCTTGTTGCCGGGCGAGGGATTGTTGTCCATCGACCCGCCGTCGGCGGCGGTGTACCGCTCCCACCACGCGAGCCGGTCGAGCAGCGCCTGCGCCACCTCGGGCGAGGTCGCCCGGCGGATCAGCAGGTCCTCGGCGCCGTAGACCTCGGGGGTCTCGGCGAGCACGGAGCGGCCGCCCTGGGCGACGATGAGGTCGGACGCGACTCCGAGCGCCGGGTTCGCGGTGACCGCCGACCAGCCGTCCGACCCGCCGCAGTTGAGGCCGACGACGAGGTCGGACACCGGAACCTCCTCGCGCTCGACCTCGGACACCGCGGGCGCCATCGCCTGGAGCTCGCGGACGCCGCGTGCGATCGACGCCTTGGTGCCGCCCTCGTCCTGCACGGTGAAGCGCACCACCGGCACCTCGGGGCGGAACTCGATGCCCTCGAGCAGCTTCTCCATCCGGTTCATCTCGCAGCCCAGCCCGATGAGCAGCACGCCGCCGACGTTGGGGTGGGTCGCGTAGCCCATGAGGGTGCGCCGCAGCGTCTGCAGGCCCTCGCTCTCGCCCGCGTGGCCGCAGCCCTGCTCGTGGGTGACGGCCATGACCCCGTCGATCGTCGGGTACTGCTCGAGCAGCCCGGACGCCTCCGTCCGCGCCGCGATCGCCTTGCACACCGTCGCCGAGCAGTTCACCGAGCTGACCACCGCGAGGTAGTTGCGGGTGGCCACCGAGCCGTCGGAGCGGCGGATGCCGAGGAACGTGCGCCGCTCGGGCAGCTCGAGCGGAGCGGCGTCCGGGGCGAGCGCGGTGCCGGCGTCCGACGCCTGCGATGCGCCGTGCGGCGAGAACACGAGGTTGTGCGAATGCACGTGCTCGCCGGTGGTGATCGGCCGGGTGGCGACGCCGATGACGTGGCCGTACTTGATCACCGGCTCGCCGTCGGCGATGTCGCGCAGGGCCACCTTGTGACCCCGGGGGATGTCACCGGCCAGCGGGAGGACGCCGCCGCTGTCGAGGTCGGCGTCCGACCCCGCGGTGAGATCGCGCAGGGCGACCGCGACGTTGTCCTGCGCTTCGAGTGCGTGCAGAGCGTGTGCGCTCATCGGGAACCTCCGTTCACAGTGTTCTCCCCGTGTCCTAACGCTCGACTCGGGCGCCGCCGCCACCGGCGAGTTTCAGCACCTCGGCGGCGGTGGCCATCGACGTGTCCCCAGGGGTGGTCATCGCCAGCGCCCCGTGCGCCGCGCCGTAGTCGACGCAGGTCTGCAGCGGCCGGCCGGTCATCAGCCCGAAGATGAGCCCGGACGCGAACGAGTCGCCTCCGCCGACCCGGTCGAGGATCTCCAGCGCGTCGCGCTGGGTGGCCCGCACGAGCCCTTCGTCGGCCGACCAGGCGATGGCGCCCCAGTCGTTGACGCTGGCCGAGCGGACCCCGCGCATCGTGGTCGCGATGACGCGGAAGTTCGGGTAGGCCGCCGACGCGGTCGCGATCATCCGGGCGAACCCGGCGACGGGCAGGGCGGTGAGGAACTCGTCGACCCCCTCGACGGCGAAGCCCAGCGAGGCGGTGAAATCCTCCTCGTTGCCGATCATCACGTCGACGTACTTCGCGAGTTCGCGGTTGACCTCCTGCGCCCTCGCCTGACCGCCGATCGACTTCCACAGGCTGGGCCGGTAGTTGAGGTCGTAGCTGACGACGGTTCCGTGCTCGCGAGCGGCCTTGACCACCGCGAGGCAGGTCTCGGCCGCGGTGTCGGACAGCGCGGCGTAGATACCGCCGGTGTGCAGCCAGCGCACCCCCTGCTCACCGAACAGGCTGTCGAGGTCAAGGTCATCGGGACGCAACTGGCTGACCGCCGTGTGGCCGCGATCGGACACGCCCCTCGCCCCGCGCACGCCGAAGCCGCGCTCGGTGAAGTTGAGCCCGTTCCGCACCGAGCGGCCGACCCCGTCGGAGGCCACCCAGCGCACCATCGACGTGTCGACGCCGCCGGTGAGCATGAGGTCGTCGACCAGGTGGCCCACCTCGTCGTCGACGAGCGCGGTCAGCACCGCGGTGCGCAGCCCGAACACCTTGCGCAGGCCGCGGACGACGTTGTACTCACCACCGCCCTCCCACGCGGTGAACTGGCGGGCAGTGCGGATCCGGCCCTCGCCCGGGTCGAGACGCAGCATCACCTCGCCGAGCGAGACGGCGTCGTAGCGGGACTGGTCGGCGGGCCTCAGTGTGAGGGTGGTCATCGTTCCTCCGGTCACTTCTCGATGGCGGCGGCCGCGGCGGCGGCCTCGGCGCACAGGCGGGCGATCGTGTCGACGTCGCCGGCGTCGACCGACCGGGCCGGCACCATCCACGAGCCGCCGACGGCCGGGATGCACGCCTGGCCCAGGTAGTCGGTGAGGTTGGCGAGGCTCACCCCGCCGGTCGGCACGAACCGCACGTCGCCGAACGGCGCGGCCAGGGCGGCGATCGTCTTCGCGCCGCCGTACGACCCGGCGGGGAAGAACTTCACGGTGGTGATGCCGAGCCTCCGGGCGGCCATGATCTCCGACGGGGTGACGCACCCGGGCAGCACGTCGAGCCCGAGCGTCTGGGATCGCCGGACGACGTCGGCGTCCAGCCCCGGGCTGACAATGAACCTCGCCCCGGCCTCGGCGGCCCGCTCGACCTGCTCGACGCTCAGCACGGTGCCCGC
>JAJXWF010000225.1 GCA_021781735.1 Actinomycetes bacterium | reverse complement strand
CTCGTCGCGTCCGGTGAGTCCCAGCCCGTCGGTGGTCGTCGCGGCCACCGACACCGGGGCGCCCACGGCCCGCGAGAGCACCCGCTCGGCCTCGTCGCGCCGACTGGAGATCCGGGGCCTGGTGCCGATCACCTGCACGGCAACGTTGCCGACCTCATATCCGGCCGCGCGTACCCGTCGGACGGTCTCCCCGAGGAACTCGGTGCCCGGTGCGCCGGCCCAGCGAGGGTCACTCGTGCCGTAGTTGCTGCCGAGGTCCCCAAGACCGGCCGCGCTCAGCAGCGCGTCACAGATCGCGTGCGCTGCGACATCACCGTCGGAGTGTCCCGCCAGCCCCCGAGGTTCGTCGGGGAAATGCAGCCCCGCACACCACATGGGCACCCCGTCGCGTAGCTGGTGCACGTCGACCCCGATTCCGGTGCGGATCATCTGGACCGTCCTTCGACTGGCTTGCAGTGTGCCGGCGTCGTCGCGCCCCGAACATGACGAACCGGCCGCCACCCGAGGGTGACGGCCGGCCGATGCATACCGGGAATCTAGCGGACAATGCTCAGGATGCGAGGACCTCGTCGAGCATGACCTCGGCGCGATCCTCCTCGACCTTCTCGGCGAGGGCGAGCTCGGACACCAGGATCTGGCGTGCCTTGGCGAGCATCCGCTTCTCGCCGGCCGACAGTCCCCGTTCCCGCTCACGGCGCCACAGGTCACGGACCACCTCCGCAACCTTGAGCACGTTGCCACTGTGGAGCTTCTCGAGATTCGCCTTGAACCGACGCGACCAGTTCGTGGGTTCCTCGGTGTGCGGTGCCCGCAGTACCGAGAACACCCGTTCGAGGCCATCCTGATCAACCACGTCGCGGACTCCGACCAGATCGAGGTTGCAGGCTGGAACCCGCACCACTAGGTCGTTTTGTCCGATGATGCGCAGAACCAGGTAGAGTCTGTCCTCACCCTTGATCTGCCGGGTCTCCATGTCTTCGATGACAGCCGCCCCATGGTTGGGATAGACCACCGTCTCACCGACCGTAAATGTCATATCTTGCAACCCCTTTCGCACACTCAGTTTATCACGGCGTCAGACGTGACTCTTCAGCGTTTCCCCTAGTAGAGCTGCCATTTTGACAACCATGATCCCTTGACATTCACGCGTATGTGTGCCTTCTGCGGGTTTCGCGGGGAAGACTCCGGCACGCCGATCGTGGCGAATATGGCTAGGCTGTCGCCAGATCGCGCACTGATCGGCCCAGCGCCTCCCACCCCGCCACGACGACGAGCCAGGACGGACAACCATGACCAAGCGCCCCTCACGAGTCGCCCGCATCGCCACCGCTGCCGGCATCGCAGCCGCTCTCACGATCAGTGCCTCGGCGTGCTCGTTCGCGACGCTCAACGTCGCGGGGCCGGCCGCGGGGGTCAACGCAACCAGTGGCGGCGCCCACGTGATGAACGTGGTGCTCGTCGACTCGGGCTCGTCGGCGTCTCTGGTGGCGTCCGTCTACTCGAGGACGGACGACACGCTGGTCTCGGTGTCCGGGGCCCCCATCACGGTCGGCGGCAGCCAGGGACAACCGTTCGGCACCGTCCAGGTCAACCGAGGGATCACCGCCGGTCAAGTGGTCAACCTCGACAAGGCGGGCATCTCACTGAGCTCCCCCGACCTCGTCGATGGGTTGACCGCGGACGTCACCTTCACCTTCAGTCATGCGGGGGTCATCACGGTGGTCGCCCCGATCACCTCGTCGAGCAACCCCGTCTACAGCAGCGCGGGCAGCTGACGCTGCACCGCGTTCAGCCCTCGAACTTGTAGCCGACGCCGCGAACGGTGTGCAGGCGGCCCGGATGTGAGGGGTCGCTCTCGATCTTGCTGCGCAGCCGCTTGATGTGCACGTCGAGGGTCTTGGTGTCACCCACGTAGTCGGACCCCCAGATGCGCTCGATGAGCTGCCCGCGGGTCATCACCTTGCCGGCGTTGCGCATCAGCAGGGTGAGCAGTTCGAACTCCTTGAGTGCGAGCCGGACCGGCGAACCGTCGACGCTGACCTCGTGGCGCTCCAGGTCGATCCGAACGGCGTTGGCCTCCAGCACGTCCGGCATGAGGTCGAACTCGGGTCCCCGACGCAGCACCGCCCGGATCCGCGCCACCAGCTCGCGGTGCGAGAACGGCTTCGTGACGTAGTCGTCGGCCCCGATCTCCAGTCCCACGACCTTGTCGACCTCGGAGTCGCGCGCGGTGACCATGATGATCCCGGGATTGCCGCGCTGGCGGAGCTGGCGGCACACCTCGGTGCCGGGCATGCCGGGCATCATGAGATCGAGCAGCACGATGTCGGCGCCCTGTCGGTCGAACTGGTCGAGCCCCTCAGCACCGTCGCGCGCCTCGACGACCTCGAATCCCTCACGGCGCAGCATGAAGCCCGTCGCCTCACGGTAAGCGGGTTCGTCCTCGATGATGAGCACTTTCGCCATCAGGTCCTCCTCAGGCCTCTGCGACACGATCATGCGGATCGGGTCCGCCGGTGTACTCGGGGAGCCGCAGGGTGAACGTCGAGCCCTCCCCCAGAACGCTCGTGACCCGGACGGCTCCCCCGTGGGATTCGACGATGTGACGCACGATGCTCAGCCCCAACCCCGTGCCCCCGTGCGCGCGGCTGCGTCCGTAGTCGACACGGTAGAACCGTTCGAAGATCCGGTCCAGGTCCTGGTCGGCGATGCCGATGCCACGATCGGTCACCGACACCTCGATCCACGCGCCGTCCTCGTCGGCGAGCCGGCGCACCGCGATCTGCACCCGGGAGTCGGGCTCCGAGTAGGCGATCGCGTTCAGGACCAGGTTGGCGATGGCGTCGATCAGCCTCGCCTCCTCGCCCCACACCATGCCCCCGGCGTCGCCGGTGGTGAGCAGGGTCGTGTTCTTCCGGGTGGCCGCCATCTGGCAGCGGCCGAGCGCCTCGTCCACCACCTCTTCCATGAGCAGCGGCTCGGCGTCGCGCATGGGCTCCTCCGCCTGGAGTCGCGACAGGTCGATGAGCTGGTTCACCATGTCGGTGAGACGGTTCGCCTCGGTTCGCAGCCGCTCCCCGAAGTGCCGCACCGCCCCGGGATCCTCGGCCGCCTCCTCGATCGCCTCGGCGAGCAGCAACACGCCGCCGATCGGGGTCTTGAGCTCGTGGCTGACGTTGGCGACGAAGTCGCGACGGGTGGCATCGACCCGCTGCAGCGACGACCGATCGACGGCCTCGATGAGCACCCCCTGCAGGGGCAGCGCAGTGACCGTCGCCTCGAGGTGATGGATGGGCTGCCCGGCCTGAGCCGGTACCTCAAGCGTGAGGAGGATCGGTTCACCGTCGACGCGCACCTCGTCCGCCGCCCTGCGCAGGGGTCCGAGGGTGATGCCGGAGTCGTCGACCAGCCCGAGACGTCGAGCGGGGGCCGACGCGGCGAGGACACGATGCGGCTCGCCCCCGACCAGCACGACGACAGCCTCACCCAACCGGGCGAGGGCGGCGCTGACGATCGCGGCGTCCCCGGTCATGGCGTCGCCCACTGCACGTGATGCGGCGGTGCGTTGCTCGGCCGCGGTGCGGAAGCTTCGGGAGGGCACGGCGAAATCCTACGGAAAGATGTTGGCCGAGTCCCCTCGGGAAGCACCCGATCACGGAATCGTCCCCCGCTGTTCACCCGCCGTTCTCCAATCGTCCTATTATCGGTAACCACCGCCACCTAGCGTCATACACGAAGGGACCACTGCGCCACCGGACCGTGATGGCGCGCCCCACCATCGGAAGGCCCCATGCGACAGAGCTACCACGAAGAACTCGACGCGATCGTTTCGACCCTGGTGGGCATGACCGATGACGTGCGGGTCGCGGTCGCCGATGCGACCCGTGCGCTGCTCGACGCGGACGCCGCGCTCGCCGCCCGGGTCGTCGGCAACGACCCGGGGCTCGACGAACGCCACGACGCCATGGAGGAGCGCTGCTTCAACCTGCTGGCCCGGCAGGC
>JAJXWF010000224.1 GCA_021781735.1 Actinomycetes bacterium | reverse complement strand
ACACCACGTCGACGCCACCGATGTGGCGGTGTTCGGTGGCATACCCCGGATCCTCATCCGGTTCAGCGTGCCCGCGTCCAGTGACGACGACGAGGACGCCGCGGCGCGGGGAACGGCGGACCGGGTCCGGGCGGGCGTCGAGACGGTCGCGCACAGCGGGCGACGCCGGATCCTCCGACGCCGCCGCGGAGCCTGGCTGCCGGTGGGTTGACACCGACCGTGGTCAGTATCGGAGCAGGGCGGCGATCGGCTCCGCCAATCCCCTCAGCGGCCGCACGGTGCCTCCGAACGCGATGGTGTCCCTGATGGCGGCGTCGACCCCGGCGAGGTCGGCATCATCGATGCTCGGCCGAAGAACCAGGTCTGCCACGCGACCCTCTGCGGCGGCTCGCACGATGCCACCGAGGTCGCGTTCGCCCCGGGACCCGAGCCGCTCGAGCAGTGCCTTCGTGCGGCGCTCCCGCTCGGACTCGACGTACGGGAGGGCTGCGGCGTGCAGGTCGTGGGCCGACAGGTGATCGGGGTTCCCAGTCACCGATGCGGCGAGGATGCCGGGCGCTCCCCAGATGGATCGCAGGGATGCGACGAGCGATTCGACCCCGGCGAGCACGACGATCCCGGCTCCCGGGCGGCTCGAGTGGGTCTCCAGCCCGTCGACGACCCGGCGCAGGTATTTCTCGAGCCACACCTTGTCGTTCTCGCCCCCGCCTCCGAGCCCATGGAAGGTCGCTCCCCCGCCCGGCTGCGCCGCCCACGACAGATGCTCCTGTCGCTCGATGTCACCCACGGCGTCGTCGAAGCTTGCCGGCACGTCCTCGGGCAGCAGCTCCTCCACCGTGTGCGCCGTCGCCCTCAGCAATCGCACATGGTTCTGGCTGACCGCCACGATGTGCCAGACGTCTCCGGCGTCCACATGGGCCGCCAATTCGGCCAGGCCGGGGGTATCCGAGGCCCGGGCACTCTCGGGGAGAGTGACGGCCAGGCGGAACGTCCGCAGGCCACTGGGCGAGACCAGCACCACCAGCCCGTCGGCCTGGTGCTCCCAGAAGGCGTGGTCGGCGCGCAGCGTATCGCACTGGGCGGCGGCCTGCTCCACGGCCTTCGCGTCGGTGAGCCCGCCCAGGAGTTCGATCGCGCGGGTCGCGAGGACGCGGAAACGCCGCGGCCCTTCACGGACCTCCGCACCGGTGCGCGCGGTGGGAAGGGTGATCGTGGCCCAAGGGCCCGGCAGCGCCGCGATGTCGGCCAAGGCTTCCGGGGTGATGGCGTCAACACCGGCCAACTCACTCATGTCGGTCCCTTTCTCAGCACCACTTCGTGCCCGAACCTGTAGCTCCAAGCTACTCGGGAGGGGGCGCACGGATCGCTGACGGCGCCCGGCGCGGGGAGGTTCCATCGCCACGCCGCACCACCACTCGACGAGTTGTGGCTCGCCGCACGATCGCAAACGCCGCAGCCATGCGGCGTCCGTGAACTGGCTCCTGAACCGGCGTGCCGTGGCCCTAGGGTGTGTGCGTGCCGAGGTCTGCTGGTCGCTGGGTCAAGGGCGCGGGGCGCTGGGGAATGCTGCTGATGGCAGCCCTGTTCTGCGCTGCCGGGGCCGTGCTCGTCGCGGAACGGCAGGTCGGCTGGGCGGGCGTGAGCCTGGCGGGCGTCCTGATGGCTCTTGGCGCATACCTCGCCATCGTCATGCCCGCCGAGATTCGTTCTCGCCGCGCACGCGTCGCGTCGCGGGGAGAGCCGGTTCGGGCGACGACCCCCGCGCCGGACGCCGACGTCCCCGTCATCCGATTGGTGCGCGACGTGCCGCTCGCCGGGTTCGGGGTTCACCCGTCGCGGCTCGACCTCCCCTTCCAGACGCGCAACGCCGCGGCCGAACTGACACGGGCGTTGGCCGCCGGTGAGCCGGTCCTGCTGTACGGACCGTCGATGTCGGGCAAGAGCCGATTGGGCGCGGAGATCCTCCAGGAGATGTACGGCGACCGGCCGGTGTGGATCGCGCGCCAGGACGAGCTTCCCCGGCTTGTGGAGCGAGGCGTTCCGGACGGTGTCGCGGTATGGCTCGAGGACCTCGAGCGGTTCCTCTCGGTGACGACGCTGCGGACCGACTGGGTCGAGGTGTTGACCGCGGCCGGGGCGCACGTCGTGGCGACGATCCGCTCCCATGAGCTGTCCGCGTTGCTGGACTCGAGCGAGATCCGGGTTCCCCAGGCCGCATCGATCGAGCTGTTCACGCACGTTCAGGTGCGCGACGACGATCCCGCCGAGAACGCCAGGCTGGCAAGGTCATTGAACGACGATCGGGCCGCCGCCGCAGTGACGGGCGCCGGGCTCGGCGCCTACCTCGGCGGAGGGATCCTGGCCGTTTCACGTTTCACCGAGGGGCGCGACTCACACCCGCTGGGTACGGCGATGGTCCGCGCCGCGGCCGACTGGCGACGGATCTGCCAGCCCGCCGTCGACCGGATCGTTCTTGCGGAGCTTGCGGTTCACTATCTCCCCGCAGCCCACCGGAACTCGCCCGGCGAGAGCGCCGAGGAGGCCCTGGACTGGGCGACCGACCGCGTGCAGGAGGGCGTCCAACTGCTGACGATCGCCGGCACGAACGCCGTCACCTGCTCGAACTACATCCTGGATCGCGTCGAGGAGCAGTACCCACTGAGAGGAATCCCCGACCCGGTGTGGGATCGGGCATTGGCGGCCGAGCTCGACGGGGACGGCCTCATCCGATTCGGCCTGCGTGCGTATTCGGCGGGTCGGCAGGGTGCGGCGATCACGACGGTTCGCCGTGCAGCCTCCGATGCCGGCGCCGGAACCCGGGCCGTCGCCGCGTGCACCCTCGGCCTGGTAGAGGAGGCCGAGGGGAATCTCGACCAGGCCCGGGCCGCGTACCGGATCGCCATCGACTCCCACCACCACGACGCCGCACCCCACGCCGCCCTCAACCTCGGCATCCTGGAAGAAGCCGACGGCCACCCCGACCACGCCCGGGCCGCGTACCGGATCGCCATCGACTCCCACCACCACGACGCCGCACCCCACGCCGCCCTCAACCTCGGCATCCTGGAAGAAGCCGACGGCCACCCCGACCAAGCCGGGACCGCGTACCGGATCGCCATCGACTCCCACCACCACGAGTGGGGACCCCACGCCGCGGTCACCCTGGCGCTGCTGGAAGAGAGCCGGCAGAACGCCGACGCGGCACGAACCGCCCACCAGACCGCCATCGACTCCCGGCACCGGGAGTGGGCGCCCCAGGCCGCCCTGGGTCTCGGGCTGCTGGAAGCCGACCTGGGACGATCGGCGCAAGCCCGTGACGCCTATCAGTCCGCGATCGACTCCCACCACCAGGCCTGGGCCCCCCACGCCGCGCTGAGCCTGGGCCGGTTGGAGGCAGCGCAGGGGAATCTCGATCGTTCCCGCGACGCCTACGGGATCGCCATCCGCTCCGGACACCACGACGCCGCACCCCGCGCCGCCGTCGACCTCGGCCTGCTGGAAGAGGACGCCGATCACCTCGACCAAGCCCGGGCGGCGTATCGAATCGCCATCGAGTCCGGTCACCACGACGTGGCACCGCACGCCGCGTTCAACCTCGGCCTACTGGAGGAGCGCACCGGCAGCCTCGACCAGGCGAAATCCGCCTACCGGATCGCCATCGGCTCCGAACACGAGGAATGGGCATCCCACGCCGCATTGAACCTCAGTCGGATGGAGGAGGCGGACGGGAACCTCGACCGCGCCCGCGACGCCTACCGCGTCGCCATCGACTCCCATCACCACGAGTGGTCGCCCCAGGCGGCCCTCGGCCTGGGACTTCTGGAGCAGCACGAGGGATGGCCCGACCACGCCCGATCGGCCTACCAGAAGGCCATCGACTCCCATCACCGGGAATGGGCAGCGCAGGCGGCGCTCAGCCTCGGTCGCCTGGAGCAACAGCGCGGACACGCCGACCGGGCCGGCATCGCCTACCAGTCCGCCCTGGACTCCCAGCACCAGGAAT
>JAJXWF010000044.1 GCA_021781735.1 Actinomycetes bacterium | reverse complement strand
GTACGGCGCTACATGCCGACCGCTCCAGCCGCTCCACAGGGTGCGTCGCCGTTCGTCTGGTTGCACGGCGGCGGCTTCGCTTTCGGTCACCTCGACATGCCCGAGGCGCACGCCGTCGCCTGCGCGATAGCCCGCTCCGGTCGCACGGTCCATTCCGTCGACTATCGACGTGTACCGATGTGGAACATCTTCCGCTCGCCGCATCCAGGGATACTCAAAGGGACGCGCTACCCGGTTCCCCTCGAAGATGTGATCGACGCGTTCACGTACGTTCTCGACGCATCCACGGTCCCGGTCGTGCTCGGCGGGGCAAGCGCCGGTGCCTGTCTTGCCGCCGCGGCCGCCGTTCGTCTCAGGGATGAGAACCGCCCGGGGCCCAGGGGCCTCGTGCTCGCGTACGGCACGTTCCACGGGGTGCTGCCCGCGCTGGGCCCCGACGTCGTGATGGCGAAGCGAGGCCGGGGCATGGGGGCGAAGGACGCCAACCGGATGAGCTGGAACTATGCGGGTTCCCTCGAGGCGCTGAAAGACCCGCACGCATTGCCGGGCGGCCATGATCTGCGCGACCTTCCGACCACGTTGTCGATCATCGCCGAGACCGACACCCTGAGGGCGTCGAGCGGAGCCTTTGCGGAGGAGCTCGCGAAGGCGGGGGTCAGCGTTGACCACTACGTCGAACCGGGATCCCAGCACGGGTTCCTCAACAAGCCAGGAACCGCGCCCTTCGAGGATGCCGTGGCGCGCATGAACGCCTGGCTGATCGAACTCGACGCCAAGGGCTAAGCCCCACCACCGACCGCGAGGTGACGTGGGGGTGCTCGTCGCGTCATACCCCCGTCGTGGATGGCACCGCTGGATCGCCAGCAGACCCGCCGCGTACGTGGACCTCGGGGAGGTAACTGCGCTGACCTTCGAGGTCGCGGGTTGCGCCGGTGATGGTGAAGGAGCTGGTGGCTCGTAGGTCTGATGAGCTGGAGCCGACGTCGACGTCGATGGGTCCGGGCTCGATAATGAAGCGGCCGTCGAGCCCGGTGTAGCCGAGTTGGCTGGTCTGTACGGTGAATTCGACATCGGAGCCGGCGCCGGGCTCGAGGCTGACCCGGGCGAAGGCGACGAGCTCGCGCTCGGGGCGGCTGACGCCTGTAGCGGTGTCGGAGAAGTACAGCTGGACGACCTCGGTCCCGGAGCGCTGGCCGGTGTTGGTGACCCGGATGGTGGCGGTCACGGCCCCGTCGATCGGGACTTGGGTGTCGGCCACGGTGATGTCGCCGTACGTGAACGTGGTGTAGCTGAGGCCGTGCCCGAACGCGTACAGGGGGGTGGCGGGGAGGTCGACGTAGCCGGCCATGCCGTCGGCAAGTGCGCGGCGATACCCGCTGCCGTTCTTTTGCGCGGAGTAGATGGGGACCTGCCCGGTCGCGCGGGGCAGGGTCACCGGGAGCTTGCCGGAGGGGTTGGTGTCGCCGAACAGGACACCGGTGAGGGCTTGGGCACCTTGCTGTCCGGGGTAGTAGCCCGTCAGCATCGCGGAGACCGCGGTGTCGACCTCGGCGAGCCCGTAGGGCCGGCCCATGTAGACGACGGCGACGACAGGCTTGCCGAGGGCGGCGAGTGCTTGGACGAGCTCGACCTGTCGGGCGGGGAGCTCGATGCGCGACGAGTCGGTCATCTCACCCTCGGTGATGTCCCAGCCGGCGGCGGTAGCGTGCCCGCCGATCGCCACGATGATCACGTCAGCGTCTTGGGCCAGGTCGACGGCGCCGGGGATGTCGGAGTCCTGACGGTCGACGAACCCGGTCCCCGCGGCGGAGACTACCTCGGTGCCGGGAACGCGAGCGCGGATGGCGTCGGCCAGCGACAGGGTGCCGTACATCTGCCGCGCAATTGCTTCGGTGTCGATGGCTGCGAGCATGGCTCTGGCTTCGACCGGGATGTAGTCGTCAAGGGCCTCGAAGCCGGCCATGCGGCCTTCGCCGGTGCCCAGGCCGCGCATCATCTCCAGCCCCGAGACGTACGTGTAACCGGCGAAGTTCACGACCGCGGACTCGGCATGGGGGCCGATCACTGCAATCTTCTTCACGGTGTCGGACAACGGCAGAACGCCGTCGTTCTTCAACAGGGTGACGGACTCATCGGCGAGGTCGCGGCTGAGCTGGGCGCCCTCGACCGCGACCGTGGTGAGCGTGATCGGGTCAGTGCTGACGTACGGGTCGTCGAACAGGCCCACCTTGAACTTGTCCAGGAGGACCCGCAGCACGGCGGTGTCGAGGACCTCGACGGCGAGCTGGCCGCTCTCAACCGCGGCAACGAGGTGGTCGCCGTAGCCGTACGGTTCGGGCAGTTCCACATCCAGGCCGGCGCTGATCGCGAGCACTCCGGCGTCCTGAGGGGTGGCGGCGACCTTCTGTCGTGTGACGAGCTGCTCCACGGTGGAGTAGTCGGACACGACGGAGCCGGTGAAGCCCATTCGGTCGCGCAGCAGTGTGGTGAGGATGTCGTGACTGGCGCCGGCGGGGACCCCGTCGATGTCGGAGTAGGAGTTCATGACGCTGCCGAGGCCGGCTTCTTTGATCATGGCCTCGAACGGGGTCGCGTACACGTCGTAGAGGTCACGCCCGTTCGCGACGGATGTCGCGGTGTTCAGTCCGCCCTCGCTGACCGCGTATCCCAGGAAGTGCTTCGCGGTTGCGATCACACCCTCGCGCAGATCCTTGCCCTGAAGGCCCTTCACGAACGCGACCCCGAACGCGGAGGTCAACAGGACCTCTTCGCCATACGTTTCGTGGACCCGGCCCCAGCGTGCGTCACGGGCGATGTCGACCACCGGCGACAGAGCCTGCGCGAACCCGATCGAGCGCATCTGGCGCCGGATGATGTCGGTCATCGCCTCGACCGACGCGGGGTCCCAGGTCGCAGCCAAACCGATCGCGGTCGGGAACGAGGTGTACAGCGGTCCGACCACACCGTTCAGGGCTTCGGCGTGCAGCATCGCCGGGATCGCCAGCCGGGTGTTCTCTAGCAGGAACCGTTGGATCCGGTTGTTCAGCTCGGCAAGCTCCGCCGGAGACCCAGCGCCCAATGTGCCCGCTGACAAGTGCCCGATACCTGAACCCAGGCGTTCCGCCATTGACTCCGGCGTCGCGATGGAGGTGATCATCACCCCGGTGACCTGGCGAGACTTCTCCAACAGGGTCATCCGGCCCAACAACTCCGTCGCCCGCTCCAGATCGCTCTGTACGTTGGTGGCGCTCGTCATCGGATGCTCCGTCCTCTTGTGGTTTTGCGCTGGTTCGTGGGTGAGGTGCCGTGAGGGATCGCCAACCTGCCTGCATGCGCTACGGATCGGTCAGCGCCCGACAGCGAGGCGATCGTCAGGTCTCAGGTGCGCGCCAGGGCCGGCGGCGACCAGTGGGTGGCCGCGAGGCTCAGCGAACAGCGTGCGAACAGCTCGCATGGCTCATCGATGATCGACATCCTCGTCGGCCCTCCCCGGGGGAACCACAGGACTAATTCCTGATCGGGATTAATTCCTGTTCGGGAACACTAGGTCGCGCCTCGCCGGCTGTCAAGGTCGGCCGTGGTGTCTACGTGGGCTCGTTGAGGAGGGGGAAGAGGCCACGGAGCAGGGTGTTGATGGCGAAGTCGAACTGGCGGTCGTCGTAGGGCTCGAACTGGGTCTCGTCGAGATCGCGAAGCGCGCCGAGCGAGCCTGCCTCGGGGGTCTGGACGATGCGGTGCAGCTCGCCCTTCTGCGGGTGCCCACCCTCTCGGGCGTTCATCACGACATCGCGGGCGTAGGCCATGACCACGTCGGTGATGAGGACCAGGCTGCGGGCCGCGGTCTCGGTGTCGAAGCCGGCGCTGATCATCTTCTCTAGCACGGTTTCGGCCGTTTGGACGGATGCGACGCCGGACGGGGAGTTGAGGCGGAAGTAGGTGGCCAGGCCGCCCGACGCGACCAGGCTGTCCTTCATGCCCGTCGCGTAGTACTGGATCGCCTGCTTCCAGTCGGCGCTGGCAGGGATGACAGTGGCTGCAAAGTGGACAGAGAACGCGTCGACCGCCAGGAGCTCGAGCAGGGCTTCCTTGTCGTTGACGTGGTACACGACGGCCTTGCGGTCGACGCCGAGCTCGTCGGCCACGGCCTGCATCGTGAGGTTGTCTGGATCGAGGCCGCGTGCCGCAGCCACGATGCGCGCGGGGGTGATTCCCGCGCTGTTGCCGCGCTTGCGACGCGCCGGGGGTGTGGTCTCCACAGCTGACATGGGCTCTCCTGATCACTTCGTCGGACGGGCTTGACGAACCGACATCGCGAACCTATCGTTTCCCGAAGAGGAATTCAATTCCCGTTCCTGAATTCTCACTTCAACGTAGAAGGCCGCGAGATGTCACAGCCACCGAAGGACGAGTACTTCCAACCCGAGCCGCTACCGGTCGTGGGGGAGGCAACGTCCTTGCTGATCCCCGAGGGCGCCCAGGGCCCACAGACGATGCAGCGCCGCTTGTGGTTCCTGTTGCCGCTCGCGGGACTGAGCATCTCCATGGTCTGGGGCGGTGTTCTCCAGGGCCTGATCGCGCGGCAGGTCCCCACCTTCGTCGCGCAGGAGAGCGCCCAGGCCGCGACGCTGGGCGTCGTGTTGACCGTCGGGGCGATCTCAGCCACGGTCTTCACACCGTTCGTCGGCCAGCTGTCCGACCGCACCCGCTCGAAGTTCCTGGGACGCCGCAACATCTGGATGCTGGGCGGAGCGATCATCGGCGCCCTGACGCTTCTGCTGACAGCACTGGCCCCGTCGACGATCCTGCTGGCGATCGCCTGGGCCGTCGCCCTCATCCCGCTCAACGGGTTCCAGGCTGCCATGGCCGCAGTCGTCCCCGAGCGTGTCCCCGTGCCCGTGCGCGCCAGATTCACCGCGATGAACGGCATGGCCGCCCTCGTCGGGGTCGGCATCGGAGCAGTGCTGGGCAACCTCGTCGGAGTCACCCCGGCCTACATCGTGCTCGGCGTGCAGCTGATCGTCGTCGGGGCGGTCTTCGCCTTCTTCACCCGTGACGTGGAGCCGCCCAAAGCGACGCCGGGTGAGACGGTCGTCAAGTCGAAGTTCCCCGGAATCCGTACTGCGCCCGACTTCTGGCTGGTCTTCGTGGGCCGCTTCATGGCCTTCCTCGCCTACGGTCTGGCCACCGGACTGACGCTGTACGCGCTTCGCGACTACTTCAAGGTCGGCGACGGCACGCTGAAGGCGGCGCAGACGCTGAATGGGACGCTGATCGTCCCGATGAGCACGGGCCTGCTGATCATCTCGGCAATCGCCGGCGGCTTCCTCGCTGACAAGTTCCGTCGCATGAAGCCGTTCGTCATCGGGGCGTCGCTGCTGTTCGTGCCGGCGGCGCTGATCCTGATGTTCGTGCACAGTGCCCCGGGTGCGATCGCCGGCCTGGCTCTGCTCGGCTTCGGCTTCGGCTCCTACATCTCGGTCGACGGGGCCCTCATCACCATGGTCCTGCCGCGGCTCGAGGATGCAGGGCGTGACCTCGGTGTGCTGAACATCGCCAACTCGGGACCGCAGATCATCGCGCCGGTCGTCGCTGGGGCAGTCGTGTCCACCCTCGGATTCGGCTGGCTGTACGGCCTGGTCATCGTGGTCGCGCTGCTCGCCTCGGTCTTCGTCGTGTTGGTCAAGTCGGTTCGCTGACCTGCCACAGCTCGAACCAGCAGAAGGAGTCGGCAGATGTTGCGCACGTCATTCAACGAGAACTGGTACGTCACCAAGGAGACGGGAACCGCCGTCGAAGCCCTGGCCGGACCGGTCGTCACCCCCTACGACGCGATGTTGCGCGAGACCCGGGATCCTGACACTCCGGCAGGCATGAACACCGGGTTCTACCCGGGAGGCGTCTACCGCTACACCAAGCGGTTCGACGCCCCCCGGGAGTGGGCCGGCGGAACGGCCACCCTCGAGTTCGAAGGCGTCTACCACCGCTCGACGGTGTTCCTCAACGGCATCCCCGTCGGCGGCCGCCCCTTGGGCTACACCACCTTCCACGTACCCCTGGACGATCACCTCGACTACGGAGCAGAGAACGTTCTCGAGGTGGTCGTGGACACCACAGACCAGCCCAACACCCGGTGGTACACGGGCTCGGGCATTTACCGACCCGTCCATCTCCTGGTCGGCGGCCCTGTACGGATCGCGCCCTTCGGGGCACGGTTCACAACCACCGGCATTGGTGGCGGCAGCGCCACCGTCACGGTCGCCGTCGACCTGGTGAACTCGGGAGCTGATGCCCGGGAGGTCACGGTCGAGGCCACCCTGGTCGGGTCGACGGGGGCGCACACGCAACTCCGTCCAAAGCGGGTCACTGTGCCGTCGGGAGGTACGACGGTGACCGTGGACGGGGCAGTAGCCGACGCCGCCCTGTGGTCGCCGGACAGTCCCGAGCTGTACGCGGCACGGGTGACGGTCTCGGCCGAGGAGGTTCTGCTGGACGAGGCGACTGCGACCATCGGGCTGAGGGCCATCACGGTCGACGCGGCCCACGGACTGCAGATCAACGGCACCACCTACAAGCTGCGCGGCGCCTGCATCCACCACGACAACGGCGTGATCGGCGCCACCGAGCTGGACGCGGCCGCCGATCGGCGGGTCCGGATCCTCAAGGACGCCGGGTACAACGCGATCAGGTCCGCCCACAACCCGATCTCGTCGGCCTTGCTTCGGGCCTGTGACCGTCACGGCGTCATGGTCATGGACGAGCTCAGCGACGCGTGGTACTTCCCGAAGCAGAACTTCGACTACGGCCTGGACTTCGAGCAGTGGTGGGAGCGAGACCTCACAGCCATGGTCGAGAAGGACCAGAACCACCCGTCGGTCGTCATGTACTCCATCGGCAACGAGATCGCCGAGACCAGCCAGCCCAAAGGCATCGCGCTCAACAAGGCGATGGCCGACCTGTGCCGCCGCCTCGACCCGTCAGTTCCGGTCACCAACGGGATCAACCTGTTCCTGAACATGATCGCCTCAGACGACACGAAGAAGGGGGAGCAGGTCCGTAAGGCTCGGGAGTCGGGCAACAACGCCAGCGCCAACATGATCGTGGTCCTCAACTTCACCATGAGCCTGCTCGAGCGGGTGCTGCCGTTGATGGTGAAGATGAAGCGGGCGGACGCGCGTAGCCGAGACGCCTTCGCGGACCTCGACGTCGCCGGCTACAACTACGCCGCCGGCCGCTACCGCCTGGACGCGGAGGTCCATCCGCAGCGGGTCATCGTGGGGTCGGAGACCAACGCTCCCGACATCGCGACGAACTGGAAGCTCGTGGAGGAGCTGCCCTCGGTGATCGGCGACTTCCAGTGGACCGGCTGGGACTACATCGGCGAGGCGGGGATCTCTACCAAGCGGTACAACGAGCCTCGCCGCCTGTTCCTGCCGTTCCCGGCGCTGCTCGCGGGCACACCGGTCGTGGACATCACCGGCCACCAGCAGACCCAGGCCTTCGTCAACCAGATCGTCTTCGGACTGCGCACCGGGCCGGTTCTCGCGGTACAGCCGGTCAACCACTCCGGCGAGAAGCAGAGCAAGACCGGATGGCGCAGTACCAACTCGATCCAGTCCTGGAGCTGGGAAGGCTGCGAAGGTCTCAAGGCCGTTGTCGAGGTGTACGCCAACGCTGCCCGGGTGCAGCTCGTCCTCAACGGCAGGCCGGTGGGCTCGCACACCCTCACCGCGAAGGACCAGTTCCTTGCGACCTTCCAGGTGCCGTACGAGTCCGGCGAGCTGGTGGCCGTCGCGTACGACGGTGACGGTCGCGAGATCGGCCGCGACACCCTGACGAGCGCCGGCCGCGACCTGCGGCTGGCAGTGGCTGCGGAAGAGACCGACCTTCTCGCGGACGGGGCAGACCTCGCCCACCTGACGATCGCGTTCACCGACGCCGGCGGCACCGTCCGCCCCCTTACCGACCGTGAGGTCACGGTTACCGTCGAGGGCGCCGGCGAGCTGCTGGGCGCCGGCAGCGCCAACCCCATCACGACCGACGCATTCCGTGCCGGCCGGTTCACCACGTACAACGGCCGAGGGCTTGCCGTCGTCCGGTCCGGTCTCGACCAGGGCGAGGTCACCGTCACGGTGCAGGCGCTTGGCGTGGACCTGGTCACAGTGACCCTCCCGGTCCGCGCGCGGACCCTTGAAGCCACGGTCGGGGCGTTGCGATGAAGACCGTGTTCCTGCGGCTCATCACTCGCCTCACCGAGCCGCTCCTTCGTCCGCAGCAAGCGAATCGTCGGGATCAGTTCGCCGCTCTGGGGGCTCAGCGGGGCGCGGTGGTCTTCCTCGGCGACAGCATCACCGAGTTCGTCGAGTGGGAAGAGTGGTTCCCCCACGTGCACGTGTCCAACCGTGGCATCAGCGGCGAAAGGATCGCCGACGTCACGGCCCGCCTGGACTCCGCCCTCGACGACCCGGCAGCGGTGTTCCTCATGATCGGCACCAACGACCTCGCGAAGACCGGCGATCTCGACACCATCGAGAGCCGCTACCGGACGCTCGTCGCCGGGATTCGATCACGGGCCCCACGAGCACGGTTGGTCGTGACCGGGATCCTGCCGCGCCACAGCGAGCTCGCGAACGAGGTCTCGGCTCTCAACGCCCGGATCAGACCGATCGTTGCCGCCGCCGGCGGCACGTACGTCGACATGCACCCCGAGCTCTCGGGCCCATCTGGGGAGCTTCGCCGAGAATTCAGCGCCGACGCTCTGCACCTCAACGGAGCCGGGTACGCGCTCTGGGTGGCCAAGCTGAGACCGCTGATGCCCGACTCGAACCCCGCTGTACAACCGCTCGTACCAGTCCCCTCATCGACAACCACTGCACAGGGAGCACACCATGACTGACACGGGCTCAGGGTTCGACTACAAGGACGCGTCGCGTCCCGTCGACGAGCGGGTCGAGGACCTGCTGTCCCGGATGGACCTGGTCCAGAAGGCTGGACAGCTGTTCCAGCCGCTCGCGTCCCTCGGCGAGCTGGATGCCCCGGGGATGTTTGGGTCCCCGTCGACCCAGGCGATCCTCGACAAGGGGATCACCCACCTCAACATCCTGCAGGCCCACACAGCACGTGAGCTCGCTCAGTGGCACAACACGCTGCAGGCGGCAGCACTCGAGCAGCCTCTCGGGATCCCGATCACGGTGTCCACCGACCCGCGCCACGCGTTCGCCGACAACCCGGCGACCCAGCTCATGGCCGGCCCGTTCTCGCAGTGGCCCGAGTTCCTCGGCTTCGGAGCCATCGACGACCCGGAGCTCACCCGGCAGTACGCCGACACGGTCCGCAGGGAGTACCTCGCAGTCGGTATCCGCACCGCGCTCCATCCGCAGATCGACCTCGCCACCGAGCCCCGCTGGGCCCGCGTATCCGGCGTGTTCAGTGAGTCAGCCGACGTCACCACCCGCCAAGCCGTGGCCTACGTCAAAGGGCTGCAGGGCGACACGATCGGAGCGGAGTCGGTCTCGGCGATGGCCAAGCACTTCCCGGGCGGCGGCCCGCAGAAGGACGGCGAAGACCCGCACTTCGCGTACGGACGCGAACAGGTCTACCCCGGCGGGCAGTTCGACCTTCACCTGGAGCCCTTCAAGGCCGTCATCGCGGCCGGCGTGTCGCAGATCATGCCGTACTACGGCATGCCGGTCGACACCGAGTACGAAGAGGTCGGGTTCAGCTTCAACAAGCAGATCATCACCGGCCTGCTGCGCGAGCAACTCAGCTACGACGGCATCGTGTGCTCCGACTGGGGCATCCTCTCCGGCACCTTCTGGGGTGTCGAGCATCTCACCTACCAGGAGCGCATGCTCAAGGCGTTCGACGCCGGCATCGACCAGTTCGGCGGCGAGTTCCAGCCGGACGTCCTCATCGACCTCGTCCGTTCCGGGCAGGTGACCGAGGAACGTATAGACGTCTCGGTACGACGCGTACTTCGCGAGAAATTCCGCCTCGGCCTGTTCGAGAACCCGTTCGTCGACGCCGCCGCAGCCGACCAGGTGGTCGGCACCGCCCAGGCGAGGGAAGCCGGTCTCGCTGCTCAGGCGGCCGCGGTCACCGTCCTGGTCAACGGACAAGGTCCCGCAGAGCTGCCGCTGTCCGGGCAGCCGAAGGTGTACCTCGAGCACACCAAGCCCGACGCCTACGCCGGCTGGGCGAACGTCGTCCTCACCCCCGAGGAGGCCGACGTCGCGATCATCCGCACGGTAGCCCCGTGGGAGCAGCGCGGCGTCCCCGGCGACATCGAATTCTTCTTCCACGCCGGGTCCCTCGACTTCCACGCCGAACAGCTGGCTCACATCCGTGAGATCGCGGCGAAGGTCCCGACGATCCTCGACGTATACCTCGACCGGCCCGCGATCCTCGCGCCGGTGGCGGAGCTCGTGTCCACCCTCACCGTCAACTTCGGTGCCAGCGACGACGCCTTCGTACGTGTCCTGTTCGGCCAGGCCGAGCCGAAGGGGAACCTGCCCTTCGACATCCCGTCGTCGATGGCAGCGGTGGTCAAGAACCGTCCCGACGTGCCCTTCGACACAGAGAACCCGACCTTCCGGTTCGGCCACGGGCTGCGCTACCAGGACTGGACACCCGTCGTACGACCCGATCCGTCGACCACGACGACCGCTCGACCGGATGCAAGCGCCGGGCTCGACCTGAACGTGGTGACCCTCTCGGAGATCCTCGAGAACCCATCGAGCCGTGCGGTCATCGACGAGTTGCTTCCTGAGCTTCCCGCCAACCCGATGCTCGACATGATCAAGGGCATGCCCTTCGAGACTGTGCTCACGCTCGCGGCGGGCGAACTTCCCGCGGAGCTCGGCGCGCAGCTCCGGTCGCGTCTGACCTCGCTCAGCTGAACGACGCGTCCTATGAGGCCCAAGGGTTTCCTCAAGCGCGGCAGGCGGCCAGGGACACGCAGCCTGGTCGTCTGCGCAGGCGACAGCATCACGCATGGACTGATGAGCGCCGACTACGTCCGGGTGCTGCTGCAGGGCCTGGGCGACCGGGGCTACGAGTTCGTCAACGCCGGGTGGAGCGGCGACCTCGCGTACAACCTGTGGGCCCGACTCGACGAGATCATCGCCTGCCAGCCCGACGTGGTCACGATCCTGATCGGCACCAACGATGCCGCAGCACAGATCAGCGACGAGTGGATGCGGGGCTACCAACGTGATCAGAAACCGCTCGAGCCTCTCACTCTCGACTACTACCGGCGCATGCTCACCGGCATCGTCGACCGCCTCCTGACCCAGACCGAGGCGGACATCGCCCTGCTGGAACTCCCCCTGCTCAGCGAGGATCCGACTAACCAGGTCAACCAGCTCGTCGACGACTACAACGACGTCATCCACGAGGTGGCCGATGAGGCCGACGTGCCCGTCCTGCTGCTGCGGGAGGCGATGGTCAAGGCTCTGCCGCCCGGGCATCCAGCGCCCTGGTTTGATGGGTCCAAGAAGCTCATGGGATCAGCGTTCGCGCGCCACCTCGTGCTGCGCCAGGCGTGGAACACGATCTCTGATCGGTACGGGCTATTCCTGCTGACCGACCAGATCCATCTCAACGACCGGGCCGCGCGGCTGATCGCCGACGAGATCTCGCGGCACCTTGCGGGCATCGACCACTGAACGAGCGGTGATCTGGTTGGTGGGCAGGTCGAGCCGTCGCTGACGAGTTGGGGCGATGGGTTTCGACCCGTCGCCCTGAAGATGCATCATGCGCAGCCGCGTCCCCAACGGGTCGAACGACGGGCGTCCTTTGATGCCGCCCTCGGCTCCGGTCTGGTCATGAAGCCGTCGGCTCGACGCTCGACACGGGATGTCATCGATCCAGTCATCCGAGCCTCGCCGTAGCAGGATTCGCAGATTCCGCGGACTCCCACGTGGATTCCTATCTCGAATGGCACTATCTTCCCTTGTCGGAGCAGGGTTGGCGACGAGTCGGCCTGTAAGTATGGGTTCTGCGGACTTTGGGCGGACTCCCAGTGTTCAGCTGCGCCGAAATCCCTAGTCAGGGCAGGGTTTTTGGGGGACGAGTCGGCCTGTAAGCCGGATTCTGTGCGCGTGAGCGCGGTGATCATCCATCTGTGACCGCCGTCACCGGCGGCCTCCAGCCAGTGGCTGTGCGACCTACCCGGAAGCTCGGGCGGGCAGCCCTCGGTCGCTTCCGCGGACGCCGTGGCGTCCTTCTTGGTCTTGCTCCAGGTGGGGTTTGCCGAGCCGTCCCGGTCACCCGGGACGCTGGTGGTCTCTTGCACCGCCGTTTCACCCTTACCCGCCTCGCGGCGGGCGGTCTGTTTTCTGTGGCACTGTCCCGCGGGTCGCCCCGGGTGGGTGTTACCCACCACCTCGCCCTGTGGAGTCCGGACTTTCCTCGACGCCGTGACCGGCGCCGCGATCACCCGGCCGACTCGTCCGTGTCGAGTGTAGCGGCGACGGGCACCCCCGTGGGCTCGGCGACGGGGGAACCGGGAGCCTCCGTGCGCCGGGTCTGCCGCCGGACCTCCACGACCAGCGAGACGAACCCGACCAGTCCGACCGACACCATGACGAGCAGGATCGGCAGCCCGAGTGCGTGCAGGTTGTGCACCTTGATGCCTGTGGTGATCTGGGCACCGGCGAGCCCCGGGAACAGCAGGCCGAACACCCCCGCCAGCATGAACGCCGCACCTCCGACGCCGAGCGTGCGGGCCGCCACGACGAGCCCGATCCTGCGGGCCGCGTCGGGTCCGGCACCGGCCCGGCGGACGAGCCAGCCGATCGTCGTCCCGATGAGGACCTGGACGACCATGGTGCCGAGACCGAACACCGCACCGGGGAGCCACCCGAGCGCCGCCGAGGGCATCGAGGGAGCCAGCACCGTGTAGATGATCGTCGCGAACGCACCGATGCCCCACCCGGCGATGAAGCCGTGCACGGCGGGCATCCACGGGCGCGGGTCGCGCAGGTCGGGCTCGGCACAGTCGGGGCAGTTGTCGGGCGACCAGTGGCCGGCCTCGGGAACCGGCACGTTGCCGTGGGCGTGGACGTGCAGCGGGCCCGCATGGACGTGCTCCCCGCCGCCGTGGTGGTCGTGGCCGTGGGCGGACGCCGCCCGCGCCGCGGCGGCGCCCCCCGCCAGTCGCTTGAGATGCAGGTGCAGGTCGAGGTGCCACGGCAGGCGTCCGCCGCGGATATAGCGCGCCGCCCACACCATCGCGAACCCGACGACCACGTAGATGATGTAGTCGGTGGCCGATCCGAGACTGAGGTAGCGGGCCAGCGCGAGGTAGGCCAGTTCACTGGCGATCGCCCGCTGCAGCATGAACGTCAGCGAGAACAGCAGCGCGCTGCGCATGCCGGCCCGACTGGAGTATCCCCCCACCGCGTACGAGAAGGTGATCGGCCAGGTGTGCTCATCGGGCGTGATGCCGTGCACCATGCCCAACAGCAAGGCGGTCCCGAGCACCGCCCACAACGCCATGCCGATCTGGGGATCCCACAGGTTCACGTCGACCACCCTCCTGACACCGGACATACCCGGCCCGGTATCTTGAATTGCGCGTACCGCCACTGAACGTCCTGAACCCGGCGGTTAATTCCCGGGGCATCGAATTCTTCGTGGCGCAACACCTGCCTGACCCGGAACCGCCGACCGACGCCGCTCACTCAGGCCTGCTCGAAGGCGATCGCGCCGGTGGCGAGATCACAGCGCGCGAGCCGCACGACGACGTCCTCACCCAACGGTAGGTCATGACCGGTGATCGGCCCCTCGATGGCCGGCTTCGACAGGGTGACCCTGCCACGGCGTCCCCGATCGTCGACCTCGACGATCACCCCGTCGAACGTCTCGCCCACGTGTCCCGACAGCTCGAGCGCCTCGACGAGACCGACGATGCCCCGTTCGAACCGGTGGGCCCGTTGGTCCGATTCGGCCATCTCGCCGGGGAGGCCGGGCAGCGCGTCGAGGACCCAGGCGGGGATCTCCGCCCCCGCGCAGAGCCGCACGCAGACCTCTCCGACGTAGCGGTCGACGAGGCGCCGCAGCGGGGCGGTGGCGTGGGCGTAGTCGGCCGCCAGCGCGGCATGCCGGACGGCTGACGGGTCGGCGCCGGCCCCGATGACCGTGTAGCCGGCGCCGCGGAACAGCATCGTGCACGCGGTGAGCATCGCGAGATGCTCCGGCACGTGGGGGTCGAGCGAGCGCACGAATTCGGGGTACGTCACCGAGTCCGACCAGGAGATGTGCAGGCTGTGAGCCACGTGCCGGAGGTGGTCGCGCTCGACCTGCCGAGAGGGTGGCAGGGTGCGCAAGATGCCGACACCACCGTCGAGCATCAGCCGCGCGGCCGCCATGCCCGTCATCAGGCTGATCTGTGCGTTCCAGCCCTCGACCGGTCGCGGACGCCGGAACTGCGACACCCAGGTGTCCCCCTCGACCCGCACCTCCTGATCGGGCAGGTTGAGGCTGATCCCGCCCCGATCGGCCTCGACCTGCTCGCGCAGACGCCCGACCTCGCGCAGCAGCAGGAGCGACTCGCGGGCGGTACCGGCGTCCAGATCGTGCTGAACCTGCTCATAATCGAGCTTGGCCCGGTTGCCGATGCTGCCCCGCTCGACGGTGGCCTCGACGACCTCCCCCGACGAATCCAGGTCGATCCTCCAGACGAGGGCGGGCCGGTCGTGCCCGTCGGCCAGCAGGCTGGCCGCCGACTCGCTCAGCACGGGCGGGTGCAGGGTGGCCGTCGCGTCGGGCGCGTAGAACGTCTGTCCCCGCCGGTGGGCCTCCCGGTCGACTGGGCCGCCGGCGCCCACCCACGCGGCCACGTCGGCGATGGCGTACCAGACGCGGTAGCCGTGGCCCCGCCGCTCGAGGCACATGGCCTGGTCGAGATCCATCGATTCCGGGGGGTCGATCGTGACGAACTCGAGCCCCGTGTAGTCACGGCGACCCGCGTCGTGGGCCGGACCGGACGCCGCCGCCGACCGGGCGGCCTCGATCACCTCCGGGGGGAACGTGCGCGGCACGCCGACGTCGGCACGCAACCGCTCCACGCCCACGACCAAGGGGGGCGGGACCGGAACGAGCGAGAGCCGCCGCGTGCGCATGTGACCTCCAAGTGCTCCGGGACGCCGGCCGGCGCGTCCCAGCCGGTTTCAGCCGAGGCCGGATTCGGGGGTCCGCACGAGGATGCGGTCGCACTCCTCGCAGCGGATGATCTCATCGGGTGCGGCCGCCGCGAAACGGCGCAGGTCGGCAGCGTTGATCTCAAGCTGGCATCCGGAGCAGCGCTTGGCCCGCAGTTCGGCGGCGCCCGGACCCCCGGCGCGGCCGCCGATCTTCTCGTAGAGCGTCACGAGCTCGGCGGGGAGGCCGCCGACCAGGGAAGACCGGGCATCGGTCGCGGTGACGATCTCGGCATCGAGCTCGCGCAGTTGCTGGTCACGGCGCGCGATCACCTCCCGGGCGCGGACAGTGATCTCGTCGCGGGCCGCGGCGAGGCGATCGCGGTGTTCCGTCGCGTCCTCGACCTCCTGGAGGTGGTCGAGTTCCTGGTCCTCGAGGGTCGAGATGCGGGTTCCGAGATGCTCGATCTCGTCGAGGAGTCCCCGCAGCGCCTTCGGATCGCTCACGGTCCCCCCCTCGGCGCGATCCCGATCGCGGGCGAGTCGCTGGCGCGCCGGGACGAGGTCGGACTCGACCCGTTTGACCTCCCCCTCGGCGTCGGACAGCCTGGTCTCGGCCGAGACGAGCGCGTCGGTCGCCTGCACGTGGCGGGCCCTGAGGTCGGCGAGTTCCGCGATCTCGGGCAGGGTGTGCCGGCGGTGGGTGAGCTGCGCCAACTGCGTGTCGATCGCCACGAGTTCGAGAAGTCGCCGTTGGGCTGCCGGGTCGGCCTTCATGATGCTCCTCGCTGGTGAGACAGGTGCCGGTGGACGCCGCGGCGTCCGGGTGCAGCCTACTGGTCCGCCCCGCGAATCGACCGGTCGACGGGAATGCGGCCGCGGCAGCTCATCACGTGACCGCCCGAGCGCCACAGCTCCACCAGGCCGCGGTGCAGGCGCGACCCGGTGGGCAGGGTGTCGAGGAACCGCGGGTCCGCCGTGACGCCCGGACTCGGGGGCTCGATCCCGAACCCGAAGAACAGCCCGCTCCGGTCGGACTCCACCGACTCGACGATGTCCCAGCGCTGCTGGAAGTGCGCCATGTTCGACCCGGGGACGATGCGTGACAGTTGCGGGTCGAGCAGCCATGAGTCGCACTCGAAGTAGCGCGGTGGCGGGTGCACCTCCGGGTAGTGATCGGCGAAGAACCGCACCGCCCACGCGAACGCCGCGTCCACGTCGGCGGCTCTCAGCGGGCCGGTGTCGGGGATGTGGACCCCGTAGACGACCTCGCCGTCGGGCGAGCGAGTGAGCTCGAACTGGAGCCGGCCGAGCCAGGCGAATCCGTCGGACCACGCGTTCGCGAGCCATCCTCCGGTGGCGAGGCTGGCGACGCCGTGAACCCGCCGGCACACTCTCATCTGCTGGCCGAGGTCGGACAGGGTGTGCCACGAGAGCGCGGGGTCGATCCCCCGGCGCAGGTGCGTCGCGTGCACGTCGGGCGCGGTGAGCAGCAGCGCGAACAGCGGCAGCACACCGTGCCCGAGCCTGTTGTCGAGTTCCTCGCCGCCGTCGAACACCCGGCGGTCCCAGACGCCGAGCCAGTCGCCGATCCCGTCGCGCAGCCGGCTCGCGAGCACTCCGATCCGAGCCCGGTCGTCGCCGGTGAGCCGATCGCGCCACCGGCGGGTGGCCTCCCGATCGGCGGCGTCGACCTCGAGCAGCTGCAGGATCCGCGCGAGCCGCGTCTCGTCGAGATCGGCGATGCCCATGCCCACGGGCAGGGGCCCGCCTCCACCACCGGGTGCGTCGTCATCCACGAGGGGAGCCTAAACCCCGGCGGCCTATGATCAGGTGGGCGGCAACGCCGACGCGACGCACATTCGGAGGTGATCGATGGCCAGTGACGGCCCGACCAGTGACCAGGAACTCCCGAATCGGCAGACCCCCTTCTCGCAGGCGTTCCGCGAGTTCATTCCCCAGGGATGGGCCCCCTATCCCACCGACCTGCCCGAGCCGCTCCCCGCGGCGGAGGCGGCGGCGGCGCATCGCCGGGCTCTCGCTGACGCGTTCCCCGGGGAACGCCTGGTGATCCCGGCAGGCGGGCTGCAGGTGCGCTCCAACGACACAGACCACCGCTTCCGCCCGCACACCGCCTTCGCCTGGCTCACCGGCCTCGGCACCGACCGCGAGCCCGACGCGGTGCTGGTCATCGAGCCCACCGACGCCGGCCACGACGCCACTCTCTACTTCAAGCCCCGGGCGCCGCGCACCGACCCCGAGTTCTACGCAGACAGCCGCTACGGCGAGATGTGGGTGGGCCAGCGAGAGTCGCTCGAGGAGATGCGGGTCCTCACGGGCATCGACTGCGCGCCGATCGCCGAACTCGACCACGCGCTGGCCAAGAACGCCGACGTCACGAGCATCCGCGTGGTGCGCGACGCCGACGCCGCGGTCGCGGCGCGGATCGACGGGCTGCGGGGCGTCACGGCGTCCGACCGCGACGACGAACTCGCCATCCGGCTGTCGACGCTGCGGCTGGTCAAGGACGACTTCGAGCAGGACCAGATGCGGGAGGCGTGCCGCGTCACCGCCGTCGGCTTCGAGGCCGTCGTCGCCGAGCTCCCCCAGGCGGTGCGCCGTGGACGCGGGGAACGCTGGGTCGAGGGCGTGTTCGGGCTGCACGCCCGGCACGAGGGAAACGCGGTGGGATACGACACGATCGCCGCGGCGGGCGATCATGCCAACACGCTGCACTGGATCCGCAACGACGGCGACCTGCACGACGGCGACCTGCTGCTGCTCGATGCCGGCGTCGAACTCGACACGCTGTTCACCGCCGACATCACCCGCACGCTGCCGGTCGTCGGCCGGTTCACCCCCGCACAGCGTCGGGTCTACGAGGCGGTGCTCGAGGCCCAGCAGGCGGGCATTGCCGCGGCGAAGCCGGGGGCCAGCTTCTCCGACGTGCACATGGCCGCGATCGCGGTCGTCGCCCGCCACCTGGAGGAATGGGGCCTGCTGCCGGTCAGCGCCGACGAGTCGCTCGGCCCCGACGGCGGCCAGCACCGACGCTGGATGGTGCACGGCACGTCGCACCACCTCGGCATGGACGTGCACGACTGCGCGAAGGCCCGCAACGAGGACTACCGGCAGGGCGTGCTGAAACCCGGCATGGTGATCACCGTCGAGCCGGGCATCTACATCAAGTCCACCGACCTGCTGGCCCCCGAGGACCTCCGCGGCATCGGCGTGCGGATCGAGGACGACATCCTCATCACCGAGTCCGGCAACGAGATCCTGTCGGACGCGCTGCCCCGGACCGCCGACGACGTGGAGCGGTGGATGGCGGGCGTGTGGGGCAAGGACACCTGACGTGTCCCCGCCCTCCACGCCGCCCGACTCGCTGGTGGCCTGGGGCTGGTACGTCGGCGGCGTCCGGCTGCACGGCGACGACCTCGACGTCGCCACCGCCCGCGCCCGCGAGGGGGAGGGATCCGTGTGGCTCGGGCTGAAGGACCCCACCGACCTCGACATGGCCCAATTCGCCCACAGCTTCGACCTGCACCCCCTGGCGATCGAGGACGCCGTCGAGGGCCACACCCGCTCGAAGCGGGAACTGTTCGACGACACCCTGTTCACCGCGATCTCGAGGGTGGCCCACGTCGCCCACGAGCGGGGCACCGCCACGTCGGAGATCGTCCCGACCGGTCAGATCATGGTGTTCCTCGGACCCCACTTCGTGATGACCGTGCGTCGAGGCCGGAACACGCCGCTTCGGGACCTGCGGTCCCGCCTCGAGGGCGACCCGGCGCG
>JAJXWF010000043.1 GCA_021781735.1 Actinomycetes bacterium | reverse complement strand
GACCGAGCTGGCGGGTGATGTCGTCACGACGGCGGGCAAGAGCGGCCACCTCGCCGCGCGCCCGCTCGAGCAGCTCCCGGGCCTCGCCGCGCACGGCGTCGGCGTCGGCCCGGGCGGCGGTCAGCACCGCGACCGCCTCCTCGCGCGCCGCCCGATTGTGCTCGAAGGCCTCGCGCTGCAGCGTCTCGAGTTCGGATGCCGTGCGTTCACGGACGAGGCGCGCCCCCGACTCGGCCTCGGCCAGGCGCCGCTCCGCGCGTACCCGCTGCGCCTCGGCCTCGGACGCCGCCTGCGCCAGCATGCGTTCGGCCTCGACCCGGGCCTCGGCACGGGTGCGGTCGGCGTCCTGCTGGGCGGCCCGCAGGAGGAACCGGGCGCGTTCGGTGAGGTCGCCGGACACGGTTCGAGCCTCGGCGAGTTCGGCCCCGGCCCTGGCCCGCACCGAGACCAGCAGCCCGCCCAGTTGCGAGCGGACCGCTCGGGTGTGCATCGCGAGGTCGCGATGGGTGCGGCGGCGGAGTTCCTCGGCGTCGGCGCGCACCTGGGCCTGCAGGCCGGCGATCGTGCGGTGGGTCCAGTCGAGATGATCCGCCGCGTCGGCCAGTTGCGCGTGCACGTCGGCATTGGTCTGGTCGAGCAGTCGCTGGCGTTCCGCGGCCGCGTCGGCGCTCAGCCGGGTGAGCTCCTCCCCGGCCCGGCTGCGCTCGGCGGCGAGCTCCGCTCGTGTCCGCTCCGCCGCGGACAGGGATTCGTGTGCGATCTGCTCAGCGCGACGCTTCGTCTGTGTGAGCAGCGCGAGCACCTCGGCATCGAGTCGCTGACGCCTGTCACGTTCCTCCTCGTCGAGCGCCTGGCGCCTGGTGGCGACCTCACGTTCCGCCCGCGCGGTGAGTTCGTCGATCTGCCGCCCCGCCTCAGCGGCCGCCTGGTGGGCCCGCACCCTGAGCTCTCCGGCCTCAACGTCGGCCGCCGCCACGATCTCGGCGGCCTGACCGCGGGCCGCCGTCACCACCTCATCGGCGGTGCGCTGAGCGGCCCGCGTGATCAGGGCGGCCTGTTCACTGGCGTCGTCGAGCAGGCTGACCGCGTCGCGGTGGGATTCCTCGAGCCGGGTGGTGGCCGCTGCCAGCGCCGCCTCGATCGCTGCCCGCTTGCGAGTCGCCTCACCGGCCGCGTCCTCGGCGTCCGCGCGCAGCTGGGACGCATCCCGCCTGGTCTGCTCGGCCTCCTGCTGGGCCTCGTCCCGGAGCCGATCCGCCAGGCTCTGGGCCCGCTGCAGGATCATCACGGCGCGCCGGGCTGTCTCATCGCCCGCGAACGCCGACGGGGCGGGCCCGACGGCGTCGGAACGGTGCTCGACCACGGGCAAATCATTGCGCTCAGCAGGACCCATGACAAAGTCAGCCGTCAACGGTTCCGGACGCGTCGCCCGACACCGGCGGACGCTCCCGGAGGCCCGCATCCCGGGCCGCCTGGAACGCGGCGACCGCGGTCGGCAGAGTGGCGAAGATCCGGTTGCGCCCCACGAGGGCGACGAACCCGGCGGCGTCCAATTGCCTGTACAGGTCGTGCTTGACCCGGGCCAGGGCGAGCACGATCCCCCGCGCGGCCACCTGTTGACGCAGCTGGTCGAGGGTGTCGACGGCGGTGAGATCGACCTCGACGTTGGCCTCCATGTTGAGCAGCAGCCACTGCGGGGGTGTGGGCGCGTCCTCGACGGACTCGACGGCGCGGCGCAGGAAGTTCTCGGCATTCCCGAAGAACAGGGGCGCGTCGTAGCGGTAGACGACCAGGCCGGGCACCTGGTCGGCGTCGTCGTAGTCGTCGATGTCGTGCATGCCCGCTACTCCGGGGACGATGCCGAGGATGCCGTCGTGCGGGGTGGCCAGGCGTCGCAGCAGCTCGAGGATGCTGAGCACGACCGCCACGCCGATGCCCGTGAGCACCCCGAACCAGAGCACGGAGATGGTCGTCGCCACGGCGAGCACCAGCTCGCTGCGCCGGAAGCGCGCGATGCGTCGCCACTGCGCCGGGTGGATGAGCCGGATCGCCGCGTAGATGACCACCGTGCCGAGGGCGGCACGGGGGAACGTCGACAACAGCGGCGCGGCGATCAGCAGCACCGCGACCACACCCGCGGCCGACACCAGTGAGGACAACTGGCTGCGAGATCCCATCGCGTCACCGAGCACGGTGCGGCTGCCGGAACTCGACACGGGGAAGCCCTGGGACAATCCTGCCGCCAGGTTGATCCCCGCCAGGGCGAGCAGTTCCTGGTTGGCGTCGATGGGCTCCCGGCGCTTCGCGGCGAACGCCCTGCCGGTCAGCACGTTGTCGGAGAAGCCCACCAGCACGATGCCGACCGCTGCCGTGAGCACCTCCCCCCACGACAACCCGGCGAGGTCCGGAAGCCTCGGCTGCGGGAGTCCGGTCGGGACGCGTTCGACGGTGAGCACGCCCTGGCGTCCCAGCCCGAACGCGGCGACGACCACGGCGGCGGCGACCATCATGATCAGTGGCCCGGGCAGGCGCGGAAGCCATCGCTGGGCCGCGAACAGGCCGACGAGCACCCCCGCGGACAGTGCGAGGGTGGCGGCATGGGCCGAGCCGAGATGCCCGAGCCAGTAACCCACCTCCTGGTCGGGACGGCCCGGAGGGATGTCGAGCCGACTGGCCCGACCCAGCTGGGAGGTGATCATCAGCACCGCGATCCCGGCCATGTACCCCTCGAGTACGGGGTGGCTGAGCAGCGCGGCGAGGAAGCCGAGCCGCACGACCCAGGCCACCAGGGCGACGCCGGCGACCGCGATGGCCAGGGCCGCGGCGATTCCGGCCTGCGACACGCCGGGGCTGCGAGAACTCACCGCCGCCACGCCGGCCGCCGTCATCAGCGCGGTCGTCGACTCGGGTCCGACCGAGAGCTGCCGCGAACTGCCGAACGCCGCGTAAACGACCAGCGGCCCGATCGCCGCCCACAAGCCGACCACAGCGGGGAGCCCGGCGACCTCCGAGTACGCCATCACCTGCGGAACCAGGTAGGCGAGCACGGTGAGCCCCGCAAAGACATCGCCGCGGAGCCACTCGCGCCGGTAGTGACGCAGCACCGCGACTCCGGGCAACAGCCGCAGGATCAGCGGCGCACGGGCCGCGGCGACGTCCATGGCGACAACCTAGACCCGGCCCCGGGCAGCCGTGCCTTCTCGTCGGAGCGGGCTTGGGCTCAGTGATGAACCAGTGCGGCGATGACCATGATGCTCGGGATCGAGGCGACCGTGGTGAGGAACACGACGTCGCGGGCCAGCACCACGGCCCGCTGGTAACGCACCGCATTGACGAAGATGTTCTGCGCGGCGGGCAGTCCCGCGACGACCACCACCGCGAACTCGGTCGCGGGGGGCAGTCCGAGCGCCCGACCCACCGCCCAGGCGATCAGCGGCTGAACGACGAGCTTAAGTCCACTGGCGACGAGCGACGGCGCGAGTCCGGGCCCCCGACCGGGCAGCGGCCCGAGTCTCAGGCTGATCCCGAACGCGAGCAGCATCGTGGGGACCGCCAACGCGCCGAGCAGACCGAGCGGATCGGTGATCACCGCGGGGACCCTGATCCCGAGGAGGTTCACGGCCAGGCCGAGGAGGGTACCGATCGTCATCGGGTTGCGGAAGGGCATGGATGCGTAACTCCGCCACGAGGACGTGAGTCCGCGGTCCTTCGCGGCCAACGAGTCAAGTAATGCCAGCCCAGCCGGCTGCAGGACCGACACCTGTACGAGCAGGATCGGCGCCACCCAACTGGCGTCGTGGAGGACGTAGGTCGCGATCGGGATGCCGAGGTTGGCCGCGTTGATGTAGCACGACCCGAACCCGCCGATGATGGTCGACCCGGCATCCAGCCGCAGCACCGTCCGCGCCAGCACCAGCCACAGCGCGAGGGACCCCGCCACCGCGATGACCGACACCACGAGGTTTTCGGCGAAGAGCCGCCGTAGATCAGTGGTCGACAGCATGCTGAACAGCAGGGCGGGAGAGCCGACGAAGAAACTCAGTCGACTCATCGTGATCTGGGCGTGTTCGTCGAACACCCGGAGGTGCGCCAGGACCCAGCCGACGGCGATGACCAGCCAGATCGTGACGAACCCGCTGATCACCGCACCCACGTGCCACCTCCGAGGCCCGAGCCTAATGCGGTGCGGGGATGGGATCGGTCACATCCCCGCACGTGGGCGCGCCGCCTGGGGAGCGGTCACATCTCCGCCGGGTCACCAGCCGTCCGGAGCGTCTGGTGGGGGACGCGCCCGATCCGTAGGCAACCGGGGGCGAGTGGCAGTGGTGGCAGGAATCAGTGGGGTCGCCTGCACATCCGAAGGATTCTCGCTCGACGTCGGGGTGGGACGCCGAAGCGGGACGAGACCTGTCAGGTCTCGTCCCGCTTCACACGCCCGTCCCACGGCCATCACGTGGGGATCCGGTGACACCTACGCGTGTGACCGCTGACGGTCGGGCCCGAAAGCCACCGACAGATTGTGCATGACGGGCATCAGCTGCAGCCGCTGGTGGCGCCGCAGCCCTCGCAGACGTAGCAGGATCCGCTCGGCCGCATCTTGGTGCCGCAGGTGAGACACAGCGGAGCGTCGACGGCGTGACCCGAGAACCGTTCCATCAATTCCGCGGTGGTGTGGGCCTGCGGCACGGTCGGCAACGTGTCGAGCAGCGCCGGCTGGTTGGGGCCGTCCTCATGGATGCGGACATTGTCGCCGTCGTCGTTCTTCAGCGACTCGGACTCGGGCATGAGGGCCTCGTCCTCCTCCGAGAGATACGAACCGGTCTCGACGTACCGGGCACGCTCGGAGGCGGTGTAGATGCCGAGTTCGCTCCGCTCGTCGAAGCTCAGGTAGTCGAGGGCCAGTCGCCGGAAGATGTAGTCCATGATCGACTGGGCGATCCGGATGTCAGGATCATCGGTCATGCCCGCCGGCTCGAACTTGAGGTTGGTGAACTTCTGCACGTAGGTCTCGAGCGGCACGCCGTACTGCAGGGCGATCGAGATCGCGATCGAGAACGCATCCATGACACCCGACAGGGTCGAGCCCTGCTTGCCGAGCTTGAGGAACACCTCACCGAGGTGACCATCGGGATACTCGCTCGCCGTCATGTAGCCCTCGGCACCGGCCACGGAGAACGAGGTGGTGCGTCCGGAACGCGACTTGGGCAGCCGCTCGCGGCGCGGCCTGTACTCGATCCGCACCTCGGGCTTCGCCTCGGCCGGCTGGGTCTCGGCCTTCTTCCTCCCATCGCTCAGCGGCTGGCCGACCTTGCAGTTGTCGCGGTAGACGGCCAACGCCTTGAGCCCGAGCTTCCATCCCTGCAGGTAGACGTCGGCGATCTCGGCCACCGTCGCCGATTCGGGCAGGTTGACGGTCTTGCTGATGGCACCCGAGAGGAACGGCTGCACGGCCGCCATCATCCGCACGTGGCCCATCGGCTTGATCGCCCGTTCGCCCATGGCGGTGTCGAACACCTCGGCGTGCTCGGCCTTGAGGCCGGGAGCACCGACGACGTGCCCGTGCTCGGCGATGAACGCGACGATGGCCTCGCTCTGCTCGGAGGTGTAGCCCAGCTTGAGCAGCGCGCGGGGCACGGTCTGGTTGACGATCTGCATCGACCCGCCGCCGACGAGCTTCTTGAACTTCACGAGCGAGAAGTCGGGCTCGATGCCGGTGGTGTCGCAGTCCATCATGAAGCCGATGGTGCCGGTGGGAGCGAGCAGCGACGCCTGGGCGTTGCGGAAGCCGTCCTCGGCACCGAGCTTGATCACGCGGTCCCACTCGGAACTTGCGACCAGGTGCACGGCCTTGTCGTTGTCGTTCAGGACGTGCAGGGAGTCGTTGGCGGCCTGGTGCTTGCGCATCACCCGCTGGTGGGCGGTCGCGTTGCGGGCGTAACCCTCATAGGGGCCGACGATCGCGGCGAGTTCGGCGCTGCGGCGGTAGGCCGTGGCGGTCATCAGCGAGGTGATGGACGCAGCCAGCGCGCGTCCCCCGTCGGAGTCGTAGCCGAGGCCCTGCGCCATCAGCAACGCCCCGAGGTTGGCGTAGCCGATGCCCAGCTGACGGAACCTGCGGGTGGTCTCGCCGATCTTCTCTGTGGGGAAGTCGGCAAAGCCGATCGAGATGTCCATCGCGGTGATGACCAGTTCGACGGCCTTGACGAACGCCGCCGTGTCGAACGTGTCGTCGTCGCGCAGGAACTTCAGCAGGTTGAGGCTCGCAAGGTTGCACGACGAGTTGTCGAGGCTCATGTACTCCGAACACGGGTTGGACGCGGTGATCCGCCCGGTTTCGGGGTTGGTGTGCCAGTCGTTGATGGTGTAGTCGTACTGCCGGCTGGGGTCGGCGCATTCCCAGGCCGCCTTGGAGATCTGCTCGAACAGCGTCCGGGCGTCGATCTCCTCGATCACCTCACCGGTCGTGCGGGCCCTGAGGCCGAAGGCGGCGCCGTCCTCGACCGCGCGCATGAATTCGTCGGTCACCCGCACCGAGTTGTTCGCGTTCTGATACTGGACGCTCGTGATGTCCCTGCCGCCGAGGTCCATGTCGAAGCCGGCATCGCGCAGCGCGCGGATCTTGTCCTCTTCGCGGGCCTTGGTCTGGACGAACTCCTGGATGTCGGGGTGGTCGACGTCGAGCACCACCATCTTGGCGGCGCGGCGGGTGGCCCCGCCGGACTTGATCGTGCCGGCCGACGCGTCGGCGCCGCGCATGAACGACACCGGACCGGACGCGGTGCCGCCGGAACTGAGGAGTTCCTTCGACGAGCGGATACGCGACAGGTTCAGGCCCGCCCCGGATCCGCCCTTGAAGATGAAACCCTCCTCCTTGTACCAGTTGAGGATCGAGTCCATCGAGTCGTCGACGCTCAGGATGAAGCAGGCGCTCACCTGCTGCGGGCTGGCGGTGCCCACG
Source organism: Actinomycetes bacterium (assembly GCA_021781735.1). Taxonomy (GTDB): domain Bacteria; phylum Actinomycetota; class Actinomycetes; order Propionibacteriales; family Propionibacteriaceae; genus JAJYQH01. Next base: position 12,035 of record JAJXWF010000043.1, on the reverse strand, counting down.
TTGAACCACACCGGGGAGTTGAAGCTGAAGTACTGGTGCAGCAACATCCAGGTCAGCTCGTCGGAGAAGACGTCGCCGTCCTTCGGGCTGGCGAAGTAGCCGCCCTCGCGGCCGGCCCGGGTATACGTGCCGACGACCCGGTCGATGAGCGTCTTGAGGCTCGTCTCCCTGACGTCGGTGCCGAGGGCTCCCCGGAAGTACTTCGTGGTGACGATGGTCGAGGCGTTGACGCTCCAGAACGACGGGAACTCCACCCCGTGCTGTTCGAAGACGGTCTCCCCCGTCCTCCAGTTCTTCTGCACGACGTCGCGCATCTCCCAGGTGACCTGGTCATAGGGATGCACGCCGTCTGTGGTGAAGATGCGCTCGATGGTGAGGCCTTCGGGTTTGCGCGCGGATCGCTTGCTCGCGCGTGCCGTCTCAGTCATCCGGGTTCTCCAGTCATTGTCTCGATGGAATCTCAGCGTCTCGATGGATCTCGGCGTGATCGCCCACCGCCGGGGTGGGCCGCCATGGGGTGGGTCGGCGCGGGGCCGACCCGGTGGGTGGCCGTGGTGGCGACGGCCGCAGCCGTCGGTCGTCGCGCGGCCGGGGTCTCAGCCGGGCACCGGGTCGGGGTGGGCCCCGGCCATCGCGGGCTCGCCCTGGCCCCCGAAGCCGAGCCCCCGCAGCTCGGCGATCTCCGACTCGAAGTCGTCGACCGATTGGTAATGCTTGTACACGCTCGCGAAGCGCAGGTAGGCGACCGGGTCGAGCTCGCTGAGCGGCTTGAGGATCGCGAGCCCGATCTCGTCGGTGGGCACCTCGGCCATGCCGGACGCCCGCAACGTCTCCTCGACCCGCTGGCCGAGTCGCGCGAGGTCGTCATCGGTGACGGGTCGGCCGGTGCACGCCTTGCGCACCCCCGCGATCACCTTGTCGCGCTGGAAGGGTTCGACGACACCGGACTTCTTGATGACCACGAGCTGCATCTGCTCGACTGTGGTGAACCGGCGCTCACAGGCGGGGCACTGGCGGCGGCGGCGGATCGAGGCACCGTCCTCGGTGACCCGTGAATCGAGCACCCGCGAGTCGGTGTGATGGCAGAACGGACAGAACACCGTCCAACCCTCCTTCGAATCGTCGCCCGGCCGGGTCGCCGGCTGGTTGGATCGTCCATCGCACGGGTGTCCACGCCGTGGTGCCCCGGCAGCTCCCTGGGGATGAACCTGTGGGTATCGCTGTGGACGGGATGTGGATAAGACCACAATCTGTGGATGAACAACACCAGTGTAACTACTAGATGTAGGTAACCTACGGGCAGTCGATCACCACGTCAATCCCTGAGCGGCGCGTCGGCGCGCCCCGCTCACCACCCCCGCGCACCCCGCAGGACTGCCCGCCCGCGGATTGGCGGCAGCACCTCTGTCGCGCCGGGTGGTCGGCGCCATAGAGTGTCCGCGGACACCCGCGACCCGGCACCGACGCCCAGGGCACGGTCCCCGCCCCACAAGGAGATCACGCGATGACCAGCAACTGGGATGGGGTAACTCCCGAAGACCCCGACCGGCAGCCACCCGAACACCCCGACCCGGAGGCACGCGCTGACGAGACCGGGAGTTGGTCTTCGCCCGCCGCACCACAAGACTACGAATGGCGGAGCACGCCGCCAGACAGCCCTGCACCCTCGCGCGGGCGGTGGCAGGAGACCCCCGATCAGCCGGCGTACGGGACGACTCCCCCGGCGGCGAACACCCCCAGCGGGCCCAGGCACGGCCCCCAGCAGCCACCGGACCAGACACTGTGGGGACAGCCCACGAACTTGTCGGCCCCCGGCCTCGACAGTTCGCACCCGGGCGCCCCGGGGGTCCACGGGAGCCAGCCCGGTTACCCCCAGCCCGGTTACCCGCAGCCCGGTTACCCCCAGCCCGGATACCCCCAGGCCGGATACCCCCAGGCCGGATACCCCCAGCCCGGATACCCCCAGCCCGGATACCCACCCACGGGCGGTCCGCAGGCGGGTTACCCGCAGCGCGGCTATCCCGCGGGTGGATCCTGGCTCTCGACCCCGGCCGTCCCCATGCGGCCGCGCATGGGGCTGGTTCAGGCGATGACCGCGTTCCTGCAGAACTACTTCAAGTTCGACGGGCGCGCCGGCCTCAGCGAGTACTGGTGGGTGATGCTCGGCAACTTCGTCGTGGTGGCCGTGCTGGAGTTGCTGTCGGTCATCGGTGGCCGTGCGAGCGACGGCTCCGCGAACGCCTTCGGTTGGCTCATCATCGCCCTGATCTGGGTCTGGGCGGTCGGCACGATCATCCCGAACCTCGCGCTGTCGGTGCGTCGTCTGCACGACACCGACCGCTCGGGTTGGTCGTATCTGATCAGCCTGATCCCCATCGTCGGGGGGATCATCCTGCTGGTGTTCACCCTCGGAGCGCCCAATCCCGCCGGTGCCCGCTTCGACGGACCGGAACAGCCCAGAACCGGCAACTGAACCAGGCCGGGTCAGCCGCCGGCGCCCACTGTGGCCACCGGCGCGCCGATCGGCCCGACGATGGGCGCGTTGCTCACCGCGAAAAAGCTGGCGACGATGACCACGACGCTCACGACGGCGAGCAGGCCGAACACGATGAGCACCGCGAGCATGCCCCGCTCGGTGAGTTGTACGCCGTCGGGGTGGGCGACGTGACCGCGCCGCACGGCGACCAGCCGCACGGGCGCGCCGAGCGACGGCGCGGCCGCACCACGCGGGCGCCCCATTGCCTGGCCCCTCCGGTCGGATCGAGGACGAGGGATCGGAGGCGCAGGAGTGTCGGTGACAAGCCGCAGTCGCGGTGCGGACAGGGTGCGGCCGGTGCCGCGCGACCCGCCGTCACGGGTCGTGATTCGATCGATCGCCAACGCCGACATCGTGTCCTCCTCAGTGCTGCCGCCAAGATGACCATCGCAGTTCGAACACCTGTTCGATGTACTTACATTATCGAAAATACGAGCTAAATCAAACGTCTGTTCGAGGCATGTCCGAGGTGTCGTACCCGGTGAGCAGCTGATGCATCGGCGGCGTCCCCGCCTGGACCCATACCACCAGCGCCGACTGACACTTCTGCGACGATGCCCGCAATGGCTCACCGGCCACCACATTCATCGCCCCGGGCAGCACCCGCGGACAACACGCTCGAACAGATCTTCGAATAGCGACGAGGGATTCGATAACCTGAGGGCATGGCGAAAGAAGTGCCCTCCGACCCGGCCAAGCGACCCGCGAAAGCCCCGGCCGCGGCCACCTGGCCCCCCTCACCGCCCCGGCGGCGACCCGGACGTCCGGCATCGGGGGATGTGCGACCCGTCAGGCCCGAGCGCCGGCATGTCGGGCGACCCAGCAACACCGAACTTGTCAGCGAGTTCGGCTCGGGTGGGCTGTCGGTGATCCCCGACGGCCCACCCGACGCCGAGGGCATCACCGTGCGTCAGCGGTTGATCCTCGACGTCATCCGGCAAAGCGTCGAGGCTCGCGGATACCCTCCGAGCATCCGCGAGATGGCCGAGGCGGTCGGGCTGGCCAGTTCGTCCAGCGTCGCGCATCAACTCAAGGTGCTCGAAGCCAAGGGTTTCCTTCGTCGCGACCCGAACCGCCCGCGCGCGCTCGAGGTCGTGGTGCCGGCGCTGGCGGCTCCGGTCTCCCCGATCCGTGCCGCAGCGCTCGACGCCGACACGGCCCTCGACCCCACCGGGTCCGGTGACGCCGTGGCCCATGCCGTCACCGTGCCACTGGTCGGTCGCATCGCCGCCGGCGGCCCGATCCTGGCCGACGAACAGGTCGAGGACGTGTTCGCCCTCCCCCGCCAGCTGGTCGGCGAGGGCACCCTGTTCATGCTCGAGGTTCGCGGCGATTCGATGGTCGACGCCGCCATCTGCGACGGCGACTGGGTCGTGGTACGACAGCAGCAGACCGCCACGAACGGCGATATCGTCGCCGCCCTGCTCGACACCGAGGCCACGGTGAAGACGTTCAAGCGCACCGGCAACCAGGTGTGGCTCATGCCGCACAACCCGGCCTACGACCCGATCGACGGCAACGACGCGACCATCCTCGGCAAGGTGGTTGCGGTGATGCGTCGCGTCTGAGTTCTGGATGATCGTGCGCGTGCGGGTCAGTCCCGGCGCCCGCTCGACCCGGGTCGGTGGGCGTCACCCCAGCGCCCACCCGGGTCCCGACGCACTCGTGGTGTCGGTCACCGCCCGCGCCGTCGACGGGCGGGCGAACGCGGCGGTGGAGCGTGCCCTCGCCGAGGCCCTCGGCGTCCGGCCGCGCGAGGTGCGACTCGTCGGCGGTCACACGTCGCGGATCAAGACGATCGAGGTACCGGAGCGGTGCCGCGACCTCGTCGAGGGGCTGCTGGCGTTCGAGTGATCAGCCCTCACCGGGTTGGGTCGGCCGCCAGCCGGCGCAGTGCCTGGATGGCGATCTCGTGCTCGCGGGTGAGCCACATGTCGGGCATCGAGGCGCGCAGAAACGAGCCGTAGCGCGCGGTCAGCAGCCGGGGATCGAGCACCGCGACCACTCCCCGGTCGTCGATGCGACGGATCAGCCGCCCCGAACCCTGGGCCATGAGCAGTCCGGCGTGCGTGGCCGCCACGGCCATGAAGCCGTTGCCTCCCGCCTCGGTCACCGCCCGCTGGCGTGCCTGGAGCAGCGGCTCGTCGGGGCGGGGGAACGGGATCTTGTCGATGACCACCAGCCGGCAGGTGTCGCCGGGCACGTCGATGCCCTGCCACAACGAGATGGTGCCGAACAGGCTCGTGTCGGGCTCCTCGACGAACCGACGCGTGAGTTCAGACAGTTGGGCGTCGCCCTGACAGAGCACCGTTGACCCGGGCACCGCCGTGCGGACGTGTCGCGCTGCCGCCTCGGCCGCCCGTTGCGAGGCGAACAGGCCGAGGGTGCGCCCGCCGGCGGCCCAGACGAGTTCGGCGAGGCACGACAGTGCCTCCCCGGTGATGCCGTCGCGACGCGGGTTGGGCAGGTGGGCGGCCACGTAGACGATGCCCTGACGCGGGTAGTCGAACGGTGACCCGACGTCGAGGGAGCGCCAGGGCTGGCGGTCGTCGGCGTCGTCGTCGGTCGGGGCCACGGCCCCGTCATCGATCCGGTCGCGCGGCCACAGGCCCATCGTGGTGGCCACCTGGGTGAAATCGCCCCCGATCCGCAGCGTCGCGGACGTCATCACCACCGGCGTGCGCGACAGCACCGACGCGTGCATGAGACCGGCCACCGACAGGGGACCGACCACCAGTTGGCGGCCGAACCGGTCCCGCTCGCTGAGCCACACGACGTCGTCGTGGTCGAGCGCGGCCATCCGGGCCGACACGTCGAAGATCTCCTTGACCGCCGCTGCTGCCTGGGCACGGTCGGGATCGTTGGCGCCGCCGGTGCCCAGCGCCGACACCACCGCGCGAGCAGCGGCGCGCACCCGCTGCAGGGCCGCCAGCACCGGGCTGTCGGCGTCGCGGACCTGTTCGAGAGGGGCCTCCTCGAGCGCCACCCCCAAGTCGTCGGCGGCGTCGAGCAGCTCGAGCGCGGTCTCGTCACTCGTCCACGGCATCACCCGCCGGGCGACCCGCTCGATCATCTGCGGGCTGAGCTCGGCGCTGGCCGCACCGGTCATCCGGCCGACGAGCTCGTGCGCCTCGTCGATCACCAGGAGGTCGTACTCGGGCAGGGCGGTGCCACCGTGCATCGCGTCGATCGCGAGCAGCGCATGGTTGGTGACGACGAGGTCGGCGCGTCGGGCCCGCTCGCGCGACTCCTCAACCCGGCACTCGGCACCGAACGGGCACCGGGCCACACCGAGGCACTCCCGCGTCGGGATCGACACCTGCGCCCAGGCCCGGGGGGTATGAGCGGGGGCATCGTCGCGGTCGGCGAGTTCTCCACCGGACACCTGGGTCTCGGCCCAGTCACGCAGCAACAGCACCTCGGCCCCGAGCACCGAGGCCGAATCGGCGCCGGAGTCACGGACCGCGTCGACCATGTCGGGGGCGGCGAACAGCGACCCCTGCTCGTCGGACAACCCGCCACGCACCCGCAACAGGCAGGCGTAGTTGGTGCGGCCCTTGAGCACGGCGGGTACCGGCCGGCGTCCGGTGAGGGCCTCGGCCGCGGTCAGCGCATGGGGGATGTCGGAACCGGCCAGCTGAGCCTGGAGCGCGAGGGTGGCGGTGGCGATCACGACCCGTTCAGCCCCCCCCTCGAGCAGTGCGGACATGGCCGGCGCCAGGTAGCCGAGCGACTTGCCCGTACCGGTGCCCGCCTGCACCACGAGGTGCTCCCCGGTGGACATGGCCCGCGCGACCGCGTCGGCCATCCGCACCTGCCCCTCGCGGGTCGCGCCGCCGAGGTCGTCGACGGCCGCGGCCAGGATGCGCCGGTGCAGGGGCTCGACGGGCTCGCTCACCGCGACAGCCTAACCGTCCCGCCCCGCCCCGCCGGAACCCTGTGGATAACCGGCTGTCACTCCGCGTAGTCGGCGAGTTCTCCCGCCAGGTCGGGGTGGACGCGGGCCACGACCCGGGTCCCGTCGCCGGTGTGTTCGCTGGTCATGAGCTGACCACTGCGGTGGATACGGTCCAGGAGGTCTCCGCGGGAGTACGGCAGCAGAACCCGCACCTCGATGTCGGGGCTCGGCAGCAGCGCCTCGACCCGGCGGGTGAGATCGTCGATCCCGTCGCCGCGGCGCGCCGAGACGAACACCGCCTCCGGGAACTGGCTGCGCAGCATCGTCAGCTGTGCGGGGTCGGCGCGGTCGATCTTGTTGATCACCATGAGTTCGGGCACCTGTGAGGCGCCGATGTCGGCGAGCACCGTGTGCACCGCCCGTACCTGGCCGAGCGGGTCGGGATCCGACCCGTCGACGACGTGCACGAGCAGGTCTGCCCGGGTCGACTCCTCGAGGGTCGAGGCGAAGGCCTCGACCAGGTCGTGCGGGAGGTGCCGGACGAACCCGACGGTGTCGGTGAGGGTGTACACGCGCCCGTCGACCGTGGTGGCCCGACGCGTCGTGGGATCGAGGGTGGCGAACAGCGCGTCCTCGACGAGGACGCCGGCCCCGGTGAGTCGGTTGAGCAGGGACGACTTCCCGGCGTTGGTGTAGCCGACGATCGCCACCGACGGGATCTTGTGCCGCGTCCGATCGGCCCGCTTGGTCTCCCGAGTGGCGTCCATCTCGCGGAGCCGGGCCTTCAACTGGGCGATGCGGGTGTTGATGCGGCGCCGGTCGGTTTCGATCTTCGTCTCGCCGGGCCCGCGGCCACCGATCCCGACGCCGCCAGCCGCGCGACCGCCGGTCTGCCGGGACAGGTTGCCGCCCCACCCACGCAGGCGCTGCTTGAGGTACTGCAGCTGGGCCAGTTCGACCTGGGTCTTGCCCTCGACGCTCTTCGCATGCTGGGCGAAGATGTCGAGGATCAGCGCCGTGCGATCGACGACCTTGACCTTGACCCGATCCTCCAGGTTGCGCAGCTGCGCCGGTTGCAGCTCGCCGTCGCAGATGACGGTGTCGGCACCGGTGGCCACCACCACCTCGCGCAACTCGTCGACCTTGCCACGGCCGATGAAGGTGGCGGGGTCGGGCCGGTGACGCCGCTGGACGAGGGCCTCGAGCACCTGGCTTCCGGCCGTCTCGGCGAGCAGCTTCAACTCGATCAGGGCGTTGTCGACGTCACCCTGGGTACCGGAGGTCCACACGCTCACGAGGACGACGCGTTCGAGCAGCAGTTGGCGGTACTCGACCTCGGTGATGTCGCGGAGTTCGGTGGACATCCCCGGCACCCGGCGCAGGGAGAGGCGCTCGGCAAGGTCGAGCTGGAGGCCGTCGTAGCCGTCGACGTCCGAGGTGGTCGCCATCAGTTCCTCGGGATCGATGGCGTCCGGGTCGAGATCGGGGTCGAGATCGGCGTCTGCCAGGTCGTTCTCGGCGTCACTTGAGGGGCTGGGCGGAAGAAGTCGGGGGGATCGTGCGCTCATATTGCTCCCCAGTCTCCCATCGAAGCCCGGCCGACCCAACCCGTTTTCCGTCAGGCGTATCTCAGGAGGGCAGATGCACCCGTCCGGACGCCACGATGACGGCGGGGCCGCTGAGCACGGCCTCACCCAGCGCCAGTTCGACCTCCACCGCACCGCCGGGGACCGAGACGGTGAAGATGCCCTCGGATCGCCCCGTCGAGCGGGCGTACGCGGCGGCCGCCGCCACCGTCCCCGTACCGCAGGACATCGTCTCCCCCGATCCCCGTTCGTAGACGCGCATCGCCACCGAGTCGGGGCCGGTCGGCACGACGAACTCGACGTTGACCCCCCGCGGGTAGGCACCGGCCGGTGACCACCGCGGAGCGTCCCGCAGGTCGAGGCCGGCCAGATCGGCCTCAGAGGACAGCAGCACCACCGCGTGCGGGTTGCCGACGTCGATCTTCACAGCGGGTCGGGTGAGATCGGCGGTGGTGATGGTGACCTCCTCGTCGCTGATGGTCACCGGCCCGATCGTCACCGACAGCCCTCCCTCCGAGCGCGGCTCGATCCAGCGGACACCCGCCCGGGTGCCGACCTCGACGGGCTCCCGGGCCACGAGTCCCTGGTCGTAGAGGTAGCGGCCGAACACCCGCAGCCCGTTGCCGCACATTTCCGCGACGGACCCGTCCGCGTTTCGGTAATCCATGAACCACAGGTCGGGGCCGGTCCACTCGGGGATGGTCTTGGCGCGGGTGACCCGCAGCAGTCCGTCGGCCCCGACGCCGGCCCGCCGGTCGCAGATGAAGCGCACGTCGTCGGCGCTCAGCGGCTCGAGATTCGATCTGTCCTCGACGATCACGAAGTCATTGAGCGTGCCGTGGCCCTTCGAGAACGAGATGCTTCGCATGGGGTCAGGATAACTGGGCGAGTATGAGGGCGACGGTGTCGGCCCCGGACACCGGGAACCAGACGACCCGCGGGTCGCGGCGGAACCACGACAGCTGCTTGCGAGCGAACCGCCGCGTGCCGGCCGCCGTGCGGCGGCGCGCCTCGACCTCGTCGATGAGCCCGTCGAACATCTCGAGCACCTGACGGTAGCCCAGCGCACGGGACGCGGTGAGTCCGCCGCGCAGTCCGGCGTCCTCGAGCCGACGCACCTCATCGACCAGCCCGTCGGCCCACATCTGCTCGACCCGAGCCTCGATCCGCTGGTCCAACTCGTCTCGGGCGATGTCGAGCCCCACCTGGACGACGCCGGGCACGGCGTAGGTCCACTCGGGTAGCCGCGGACGCGCCGACCCGGTGAGCTCGAGCACCTCGAGCGCCCGGACGATCCGGCGTCCGTTGCCGGGGAGGATGTCGGCGGCGATGAGCGGCGCCCTGGCCACCAACTCGGCATGCAGCGCCTCCGGCCCCGCCTCGTCGAGCCGCTGCTGGTAGCGCTCCCGGACATCGGGATCGGTGCCCGGGAACTCGAACGCGTCGACGATGGCGTGCACGTACAGCGCCGAGCCACCCACCACGATCGGGATGACGCCCCGGTGCCGGCACGAGGCGATCGCCGCGCGGGCCAGTCGCTGGAACTGCGCGACCGACGCCGTCTCGGTGACGTCGAGAATGTCGACGAGGTGGTGCACGACACCCCGGCGTTGTGCCGGCGTCGGTTTAGCCGTCCCGATGTCCATGCCCCGGTAGACCAGCATGGAGTCGGCGTTGACCACCTCCGCCGGACGCCCCCGCCCGGCCAGCGCGAGCGCCAGGTCGACGGCGAGGGTGCTCTTGCCGCTGGCGGTCGGCCCGTTGAGAACAAGTACCGGCGTGACGTCGCTCACGAGACCTCCTCCCCTCGACCACTGCGGGGACGCTCCGCGGCGGACCCGGAGCTCGACGCCCCCGGATGGGCATCGCCCGGTGCGCACATTGTGCCGGACCCTGGTCGAATCGGCTTCCGTGGTGCACGATGGGCACGTGCCCTGATTGCGGGGCGAGTCGACGAAAGGATGCGCCTATGGGGACCTTCGATCAGGTCAGGGATGCCGTCAGCGGGGAGAACCTGGATAAGGCCAGGGCTTTCGTCAATGAGCACGAGGCGCAGGTCGACCAGGACATCTAGCGAGCCGGTGACATGACCGATCGGTTGCCCGGCGGACAGTGCACCGACACGATCGGTCAGGCCCCTTCGGTCCACGGGTCGTTCCTCAAGGACACGACCGCGGACGCCTGAGGGTCCCGGCCCCGCACAGCGAGGCATCATTCTCCGAATCCACTGGTGGGGGCTACGCGTGACGCGGCCCCCACCAGTCGCGTCCAGGGGCGGTTCACCGGCGCGAACCGGCACCGCCCATCAGCTGCACTGCGGTGCCGCGGCCCGCGCTGGGGGCGCACCGATCCCCGGCATGCCCAGCGGAATCCCACCGGCCCCGGGGGCGGCGTTGCGGGCCTCCCACGCATCACCGCCGCGGGTGCGCCGCAACTGGCGGATGACCCCGTCGGCCACGAGGTGGTGGGGGGCGGCGTAGCTGATGTCACACAGGGCGATGTCGCCCGGACGCGGGCGCAGCCCCGGATCCTCGGGGACGCGGACGTGCACCAGCCGGTTGTCGCGCGCCCGCCCGGACATGCGGTGGGTGTCGGCGTCCTTGCGGCCCTCGCCGGCGGCGAACATCACCTCGACCTCCCGGCCGATGAGTTCCCGGTTCTGCTGCCAGGCGATGTCATCGACGGCCGCCACCAGGCGCAGGTAGCGCTCCTGGACGATGTCGCGGGGCACCTGGTCGGGCATGGCGGCCGCGGGCGTCCCGGGACGGATCGAGTACTGGAACGTGAAGGCAGCGCTGAACCCCGACCGGCCGACGACCTCGAGCGTCTGCTGGAAGTCCTCCTCGGTCTCACCCGGGAACCCCACGATGATGTCCGTGGTGATCGCGGCGTCCGGGATGGCGTCGCGCACCCGGTCGAGAATGTCGAGGAACCTGCTGGAGCGGTAGGAGCGGCGCATCATCCGCAGGATCCGGTCGCTGCCGGACTGCAGCGGCATGTGCAGTTGGGGCATGACGTTGGGGGTCTCGGCCATGGCGGCGATGACGTCATCGGTGAAGGCTGCCGGGTGCGGGCTGGTGAAGCGCACGCGTTCCAGACCCTCGATGTCGCCGCACGCGCGCAGCAACTTGCCGAACGCCTCCCGGTCGCCGAACTCCACCCCGTAACTGTTGACGTTCTGGCCGAGCAGCGTCACCTCCTGGACGCCGTCGGCGACCAGCGCGCGGATCTCCGCCAGGATGTCGCCCGGACGCCGGTCCGTCTCCTTGCCCCGCAGGTGGGGAACGATGCAGAACGTGCACGTGTTGTTGCAGCCGACGCTCACCGACACCCACGCCGCATAGGGCGATTCGCGCCGCGACGGCAGGTTGCTCGGGAACTCGACCAGCGCCTCGCGAATCTCCACCTGGGCCTCCTGCTCGACCCGGGACCGCTCGAGCAGCACCGGGAGCGAGCCGAGGTTGTTGGTGCCGAACACCACGTCGACCCAGGGGGCCTTGCTCACGATGAGGTCGCGGTCCTTCTGGGCCATGCATCCCCCGACGGCGATCTGCATCCCCGGACGCCGTGCCTTCACCGCGGCCAGGTGCCCGAGATTTCCGTAGAGCCGGTTGTCGGCGTTCTCGCGCACGGCGCAGGTGTTGAACACGACGACGTCGGCGCCTCGCTCGTCGGTCACCGGAACGGAGCTGCGGACGTATCCGTCGGCGTCCAGGAGGCCCGCGATGCGCTCGGAATCGTGGACGTTCATCTGGCAGCCGTAGGTGATCACCTCGTAGGTGCGCACCCCGCTGCCGGGAGTGGTGCTCGTGGTCTCTGACATCGGCGCCTACTGTAGTTGTTCCGCGGGGGTGTGGCCGATTAGCCGCCGGCGATCACCGCGGCCGCTCCGGGGCAGGGACCGCGTCCGACCCTGGCCGGCCCGCCAGAACCCCCTAGGGTGGTTCCATGACCTCTCCACCCGACGCCGCGCCGGGAGACCTGGTCGTGGTCGACCACGTCGACAAGCACTTCG
>JAJXWF010000042.1 GCA_021781735.1 Actinomycetes bacterium | reverse complement strand
CAGCCGGAGGGCCGACGCCGGCGCCCGGGTGATCCCCGTGTGGACCGTCATGCGCTGCGACGACCTCACCCCACTCGGCATCTACCGGTCGCTGTGCGGCGAGCGCGACCTCACATTCCTGCTCGAATCCGCCGAGGCGGGCGTGTGGTCGCGTTATTCCTTCATCGGTGTCGACGCCCAGGCCACGCTCACCGAACGCGACGGCGAGGCCGCCTGGCTCGGACGCCCGATCGACGGCGTTCCAGCATCGGGGGATCCGCTGGTCGCCCTGGCGCGCACCCTCGAGGTGCTGCACACCGAGGCGCACGCCGACCTGCCACCGCTCACCTCCGGCATGGTCGGCTACCTGGGCTACGACGTCGTCCGACGGATCGAGACGCTGCCCGACACCACCCCCGACGACCTGTCGGTTCCGGAACTGGTGATGATGCTCGCCTCCGACATGGCGGTCGTCGACCACCACACCGGCGAACTGTGGCTCATCGCGAACGCGGTCAACTTCGACGACTCCCCGGCCGGGCTCGAGGACGCCTACCGCGACGCGGTCCACCGCGTCCACGACATGGTGACCCGGATCTCCCTGCCGCAGACGCCGGTGCTCACCAGCCGGATCGAGGGGGACCCGCCGCAGCCCCGGCGCCAGCGCAGTGCGGCGTCGTTCGGGGAGGCCGTGGGGCGGGCCGTCGAGTACATCCGGGCCGGCGACGCGTTCCAGATCGTCGTGAGCCAGCGCTTCGACCTTCCGACCAGCGCCGACGCCCTCGACGTCTACCGCGAACTGCGCAGCATCAACCCCAGCCCCTACCTCTACCTGCTGAGGATGCCGGGCTTCGCCGTGGTCGGATCGAGTCCCGAGGCCCTGGTCACGGTCAAGAACGGCGAGGCCCTCACCCACCCGATCGCCGGATCGCGGCCCCGGGGCCGCGACGAGCGGGAGGACCACCAACTCGAACTCGACCTGCTCGGCGATGCCAAGGAGCGTGCCGAACACCTCATGCTGGTCGACCTGGGGCGCAACGACCTCGGCCGGGTGTGCCGGCCGGGCACGGTGGCGGTCACCGAGTTCATGACCGTGCGGCGCTACAGCCACATCATGCACCTGGAGTCGACGGTCACGGGCACCCTCGCCGAGGGTCGCACCGCGCTCGACGTCACCCTGTCCTGCCTGCCTGCCGGGACCCTATCGGGGGCTCCGAAGGTGCGGGCGATGCAGATCATCGACGAGCTCGAACTCAGCCGCCGCGGCCTCTACGGCGGAGCGGTCGGCTACTTCGACTTCGCGGGCAACTCCGACACCGCGATCGCGATCCGCACGGCGCTGCTCAAGGACGGCGTCGCCCACGTCCAGGCGGGGGGCGGCATCGTCGCCGATTCGGTGGCCTCGACCGAGAACACCGAGACCGAGAACAAGGCCGCCGCGGCCCTGCGTGCCGTGCAGCGGGCGGCGCTGCGGCGTCCGGTGGTTTCGCCGGGGGCGTCGTGATCCGAGGTCACGACCGGGCCCTGGTCACGACGGTGGGCCTCGTCGTCGCCGCCGCCGGGGACGTCGTCGCCGGGCAGGTGTGGTACCGCACCGCCGGGCACGGGTTCACCGGCACCGAACTGAGCGATGGCGCGGTGGAGGCGCTGTCGCTGGCCGCCCTGGCCGGCGTCGGGGTGACCCTGTTGCTCGGGGTGTGGGGACGCCGGGTGGTCGGCGTCCTGATCGCGGCGCTCGGGCTCGGGATGCTGCTCGTCTCCGTCCTGCGGAGGACCCCGACCACGGACCAGCTGGTGCAGGTGCTGGGCGTGCGCGACACACCGGGAGCCGGCACCGCCTGGCCATGGATCGGGGTGGTGTTGGGGGCCGTCACGGCCGCGGTCGGCGTGGGGTTCGTGCTGCGGGCCCACCGCTGGACCAGTCCCAGCACCCGGTTCGATCGGGACGGGAACGGGCGTCGGCGGGTGGTCGCGTCGAACCTCGACGCCTGGAAGGCGCTGGACGCCGGTGACGATCCCACGGATTTAGACGGTAACCTCGCACATGGCGCATCGACTCCGCGCCACGACCCGACCGGCCGGGTGCCCGGCACCCCGACCCAGCAGGAGTAGCCATGAGCTCGGTGTATCCGCCCGAGAAGTACCACGACGGCCGCAGCCCTTCGGCGTGGACCGTGTCGATCGGCGGCATGGTGGCCGGACTCGTCATCGCGATCGGTGCGGTGCTGGGCCCGAACTGGCCGACGATCTTCGTGGGTGTGGGGCTGTTCGTGATCGCCGGCATCATCGCCATGGTGCTGAGCCGCCGCGGCCTGTCGAACCGCACCTGAAGGGCGGGTCGTGGGCGTCCTCGATGAGATCATCGCCGCGGTCCGGGTCGACCTGGCCGCACGCGAGCGCACCGTCCGGTTGAGTGATTTGCGCGCACGGATCGACGCGATCCCGCCGGCCCGCCCGGTGCTCGACGAGTTCCGCGGTCCGGGAGTGTCCGTCATCGCCGAGGTGAAGCGGGCGAGCCCCAGCAAGGGCGCGCTGGCCACCATCGAGCGTCCGGCCGACCTGGCCGCCGAGTACCAGGCCGGTGGCGCCTCGGCGATCAGCGTGCTCACCGAACGTCACCGCTTCAGCGGCTCTCTCGACGACCTCGACGCGGTGCGTGAACGGGTCGACCTGGCGATCCTGCGCAAGGACTTCATGGTCACCGAATACCAGCTGGTCGAGACCCGTGCCCACGGAGCCGACCTGTGCCTGCTGATCGTCGCGGCCCTGAACGACACCTCACTGCGGACGCTCTACCGCACGGCCCTCGACCTCGGGCTCACCCCGCTCGTCGAGGTGCACACCCCGGACGAGACGCGTCGCGCCGTCGACCTCGGGGCCGAGCTCATCGGCGTCAACAACCGCAACCTGCAGACCCTCGACGTGTCCATCGACCGGTTCGGCGTGATGGCCGAGCTCATCCCCGACACGACCGTCAAGGTCGCCGAGTCGGGACTGCGGGGCCCCGAGGACGTCGCCCTGGTACACAGCCAGGGCGCGAACGTGGTACTCGTAGGGGAGGCCCTCGTGCGCCACGGAGACCCCCGCTCGGCGGTCGAGGCGATGCGCGCAGCGGCCCACCCGCGAGTACAGGCGAGCTGACCGGCGGTCGACCAGACCGTCGGCCGGAGCGCGAGATCGACCGATCACCCGGTGCCCCGGCACCGTTCACCCGGAGGAGCCGCATGTCGTCCGACATTCCCCTACAGCCATCGCCGGGTCGGTCGCTGCCCGACGCCCACGGCCACTTCGACGCCTTCGGCGGCAAGTTCGTACCCGAGGCCCTGTCGGCCGCACTGGAGGAGCTCGAGGCCGCGTTCACGACGGCCGTCGCCGACCCGCAGTTCCTGGCCGAACTCGACGGGTTGCGGCGCGACTACGCCGGCCGCCCGACTCCGATCACCGAGGCCCACCGCTTCTCGCAGCACTGTGGCAACGCGCGGATCCTGCTCAAGCGGGAGGACCTCAACCACACCGGCAGCCACAAGATCAACAACGTGCTGGGCCAGGCCCTGCTCACCCGGCGGATGGGCAAGAAGCGGGTGATCGCCGAGACCGGGGCCGGCCAGCACGGCGTCGCGACGGCGACCGCGGCCGCGCTGTTCGGGCTCGAGTGCCGGGTGTACATGGGCAAGGTCGACACCGAGCGCCAGGCGCTCAACGTCGCGCGGATGCAGCTGCTCGGCGCCGAGGTCGTGTCGGTGGCCGCCGGCTCGCAGACCCTCAAGGACGCGATGAACGAGGCGATGCGCGACTGGGTCACCAACGTCGACAGCACCCACTACCTCATCGGCACCGTCGGTGGCCCCCACCCGTTCCCGATGATGGTGCGAGAGTTCCAGCGGATCATCTCGATCGAGGCCCGCGCGCAGATGCTCGACCGATTCGGCCGGCTCCCCGACGCGGTGACGGCCTGCGTCGGCGGCGGCTCGAACGCCATGGGAATCTTCGCGGAGTTCATCCCCGACCCCGAGGTGCGGCTGATCGGTTTCGAGGCCGGCGGCGAGGGCGTTGAGAGCGGGCGACACGCGGCCACGATCTCCGCCGGCGACATCGGTGTCCTGCACGGCATGCGCACCTACGTACTCCAGGACGAGGACGGCCAGACCAAGGAGTCCCATTCGATCTCCGCCGGCCTCGACTATCCCGGGGTCGGACCCGAGCACGCCTGGCTCGCGGCCACGGGTCGGGCCACCTACGAGCCGGTGACCGACACCGAGGCGATGAACGCCTTCCGGTTGCTCAGCCGGACCGAGGGGATCATGCCCGCCATCGAATCGGCCCACGCGGTGGCAGGCGCCCAGCGGCTGGGCCTGCGCTGGGCCGAGGAACGGCCCGACTGGCATCCGGTGATCGTCATCAACATCTCCGGGCGCGGAGACAAGGACGTCGACACGGCCATCCGGTGGTTCGGGATCGACGGAACGGCCGATGCGACGACGGGGGCACTGGAATGAGCACTGCAGACGCGACGACCGGGCGTCCGTTCGAGGGCTCGGCGCGGCTCGGCCGCAGCGGCCGGGTGCTCGCCGACGCCCGCGGCGAGGGCCGGGCCGCCCTGGTCGGCTACCTGCCGGTCGGCTATCCGAGCGTCGAGCATTCGATCGAGGCCATGCGCGCCCTCACCGAGGGCACCGACGGTCGGGGCGTCGATCTCGTGGAGATCGGCATGCCGTACTCGGACCCGGTGATGGATGGCCTCGCGATCCAGCACGCGACCACCCGGGCGCTCCAGCACGGTGTGCGGACGCGCGACGTGTTGAAGGCGGTGGAGGCGGTCGCCGCCACCGGCAGGCAGGCGATGGTGATGATCTACTGGAACCTCGTCGAGCACTACGGGGTCGACGCCTTCGCGCGTGACCTCGCGGCGGCGGGCGGCAGCGGTCTCATCACCCCCGATCTCACGCCCGACGAGGCGGGGCCGTGGATCGAGGCGTCCGACGTCCACGGGCTCGACCGGGTGTTTCTCGTGGCGCCCTCGTCGACCCCCGACCGCGTGATGTCGACCACCCACGCGTGTCGCGGCTGGGTCTACGCCACCTCCGTCATGGGGGTCACCGGGGCACGCAGCGAGACCTCGGACGCGGCGCCGGTCCTCGTCGAGCGCATCCGGTCCGTCGCGCCCGAGCTTCCCGTCGGCGTCGGGCTCGGCGTCTCGACCGCCGCCCAGGCCGCCGAGGTCGCTCGCTTCGCGGACGCGGTCATCGTCGGATCCGCCCTGGTCAAGTGCCTCATCGAGGCCGAGTCGAGCCGCGATCTCGGCGCCCTGCGGGGTGTCGTCGACGCGCTCGCCGGTGGCGTGAGAGGACTCGGCTGAGGCCCGGTCATGACATCCGAGTCGCAGCAGAAGCGCCGCCGGGTGGTCGTCGCGCCACCGGCGGCGATCCTCAGCGTGGTCGTCACGCTCGTCCTCGCGGGCGTCGGCGCCCGGCTCATCGTCACGGCGTCCTCACCGGTCGGCATGTCGATCGGGATCGCAGTGCTGTGGGTCGCGGTCAACGTGCTGATCGTCGGCCTGGTGTCGAGCTCCGCCTGGCGACGCCGGAGGATCGTGGTCGGCGGCGAGAAAGTGGATCCGGGCACGGTGGCCGAGTCGACCCGGTGGTCCGGCAGGCGTCACGGGGTGGTCCTGCGGACGCCCGGGACGAGCGTCGTCCGGACGCTGCACGGGTTCACCACCCTGAGCGGACCCGGCGCCGAGCGGTTGGCCGAACGGCTCAACACCCTCATCCGTGTCGCCGTGGTGGCCGCGGAGGAACCGGATCCCGACTCGTGGATGGGCATCGCGACCGTGCCGATGCCGCAGGACCGGTCCGACGCCGAGCCGGAGGACGGGCCCGGGGCCGAGGACGCAATCGGTGACGACACCGCGACCGTGCTGCTGCGGCGTGGCCTGCCGCTCATGGCCGGTGGTGGCTTCGACGACGAGGCTGCCGACGACGCGACTGACGGCCCGGCTCGCGGCGCGCCGGCCGCCGATGACACCGTCGTGCTTCCCCGTCGAGGCAGGGCGGAGTGACCACCGCACCCTCCGTGGGCGCGCGCCCGGCCGCCCACGCACGCCCGCGCGGCTTGGTCGGGGTGGGGACGCTGGCTAGAGTCGGGGAGTTGTGACCACCAGCGCGGACCACAGGGCGCCGACGGCACTCCCCGCCGACGCCCGCGGAGTTCCGTCCCGCGTCCCGGTGGCCGATCAGGGGGCCGGCACCATCCGGCCCACCCAACTGCAGGGATGAGGATTCCGATGCCGTCACTTCCCGCCGCGAGGCTGCTCTCGGCCCCGCTGTCGATTCCGAGCCCTCCCTGGTCGGACTTCCACATCGGGCCGTTGACGATCCACTACTACGCCCTGTGCATCCTCACCGGGATCGTCGTCGCCTGGATCATGACCAAGCGCCGGTTCGTGGCGCGCGGGGGGAACCCGGAGCAGTTCGAGAACATCGCCGCGGTGAGCATCGTGCTGGGCATCATCGGGGCACGTCTTTACCACATCACCAGCGACTACGAGCTCTACTTCGTGCCGGGCAAGGACCCGATCCGGGCGCTGTACATCTGGGACGGCGGGCTCGGCATCTGGGGGGCCGTGGCCCTCGGCGGCCTCGGTGTCTGGCTGATGGCGCGCCACTACGGGGTCCCGTTCGGTGACATCGCCGACAGCTTCGCCCCCGGCCTGCTCGTCGCCCAGGCGATCGGCCGGCTGGGCAACTGGTTCAACCAGGAGCTGTTCGGCCGTCCGACGAACCTCCCCTGGGGGCTGGAGATCGCACCCCAGTACCGTCCGGCCGGCTTCACGCAGTACTCGACCTTCCACCCGACGTTCCTGTACGAACTGATCTGGGACCTGCTCTCGGCATTCGTCCTGCTCCGTCTCGAACGGCGCTTCCGGCTCGGACGGGGTCGCACGTTCACCGCCTACGTCGTGCTCTACACGTTCGGTCGCTTCTGGGTCGAGTCGCTGCGCATCGACCACGCGAACAAGCCGTTCGGCTTCCGGCTCAACGACTACACCTCGGCGATCGTCTTCATCGGCGCGATCATCGTCTGGGTGATCCTCGCGCGGAAGCGTCCCGGCCTCCTCGACCATCCCCTGACCCCGCGATCCGAGCGGGAGAAGGACGCCGCGCCGCCCGATGCCGACGCTGAGGTCCACGACGACGAGGCGGCGACGTCGGCTCCCACCGCCGTCTCCGACAGTGGGCAGGACGGCGCGCCGTCGACCCCGAGCGTGTCCGACAGCTGAATCCCCGCCGTGGGGTGGCCCCTCACCCACTACGTTGGTTCGGCACCCGGATGCTGCACCGGCCCACGCCCGGAGCCTGCAGCGTCCTTGCGCACCCCTCGACGGGTGGCCCATAGTCTGTGGGTGACCCGGACGGGCCGTCCCGTGACGCCGTCCGCGTCGGGCCCACGAGGCCGGGGCGAGGGTGCCGACTGCACCCCCGGTTCCCGCCGGGCCATACGCTCCACCAGACCTGAGCTGCTCAGGCCGACAGATGGGAGAACCGATGGTGGGAGAGATCTTCCCCAGCATGCCCCGGCAGGGTCTGTACGACCCGGCCTTCGAGCACGACGCCTGCGGCGTCGCCTTCGTGGCCAAGCTCGACGGCGTCCAGACCCACCAGGTGGTCGAGCAGGGCCTACTGGCGCTCAAGAATCTTGATCACCGCGGCGCCACCGGCGCCGACCCCGCCGCGGGCGACGGGGCGGGCATCCTCGTGCAGGTTCCCGACGCGTTCCTGCGTGCGGTGCTCGCGTTCGAGCTTCCGGACCCCGGTCACTATGCGGTGGGGTTGGCACACCTGCCGACCGACCCGACCCGACGCGAGTACGTCCGGGCCGACATCGCCCGGATCGCGATCGAGGAGGGCCTCGCAGTGCTGGGCTGGCGCGAGGTGCCGGTGCGCACCGACACGCTGAGCCCGATCTCGCTGTCGGTCATGCCGCACTTCTCGCAGCTCGTCGTGACCTCCGGCGACGGCCGCTCCGGCATCGACCTCGACCGGATCACCTTCGTGCTGCGCCGTCGCGTGCAGAACGAGGTGGGCGTCTACGTCCAGTCGCTGTCCTCCCGCACGATGGTCTACAAGGGCATGCTCACCACCGATCAGCTGGAGGAGGTCTTCCCCGACCTGCACCACGAGCAGTTCCGTTCCGCGCTCGCGCTCGTGCACTCCCGGTTCTCGACCAACACCTTCCCTGCCTGGGAACTCGCCCATCCGTACCGGATGATGGCTCACAACGGCGAGATCAACACGGTGATGGGCAACCGTAACTGGATGCGGGCCCGGGAGGCGCTGCTGCAGAGCGACCTCATCCCGGGCGACCTCCGGCGGATCTTCCCGATCTGCACACCCGGCGGCTCCGACTCCGCGTCGTTCGACGAGGTGCTCGAACTGCTGCACCTCGGGGGCCGGACGCTGCCGCACGCGGTGCTCATGATGATTCCCGAGGCGTGGCAGAAGAACGCCGGCATGGACCCGCAGCGGCGCGCCTTCTACGAGTTCCACGCGTCGATCATGGAGCCGTGGGACGGGCCCGCCAGTGTCACGTTCACCGACGGCACCCTGATCGGTGGGGTCCTCGACCGCAACGGGCTGCGTCCTGCGCGCTACTGGGTCACCAACGATGGGCTCGTCGTGTTCGCCTCGGAGGCGGGCGTGCTGCCGATCGAGCCCCAGGACGTCGTCCAGAAGGGACGCCTGCAGCCCGGACGGATGTTCCTCGTCGACACGGCCAGGCACCGGATCATCGACGACGACGAGATCAAGGCGGGGCTCGCCGCCGAGCAGCCGTACGCCGAATGGCTGAAGAACAAGATCACCCTCGACGACCTGCCCGAGCGGGTGCACGTCGTGCACAGCCACGCCTCGGTCACCCGGCGCCAGCAGGTGTTCGGGTACAGCCACGAGGATCTGCGGCTGCTTGTCGCGCCGATGGCCAACACCGGTGCCGAGGTCATCGGGTCGATGGGCACCGACACGCCGATCGCCGTGCTGAGCGACCGGCCGCGGCCCTTGTTCGACTACTTCCAGCAGCTGTTCGCCCAGGTGACCAATCCGCCGCTCGACTCGATCCGCGAGGAACTGGTCACCTCGCTCGCCGGATCGATCGGCCCGGAGGTCAACCTGCTCACGGCCGGCCCCGAGTCCTGCCGCCAGCTCGAGATCCCGTACCCGATCCTCACCAACGAGGAACTCTCCCGGATCGTCCACATCAACCGTGACGGTGACCAGCCGGGCTACGCCACCCACCTCGTGCGAGGCCTCTACCAGGTCGTCGGGGGCGGCGCGGCGCTGCGGCGCCGTCTCGACGAGATCCGCGCCGAGGTGTCCGAGGCCATCGCCGGGGGAGCCCGGACGATCGTGCTGTCCGACCGGCACTCCGACGCCGACCGCGCCCCGATCCCGTCGCTGCTGCTCACCTCGGCCATCCACCACCACCTCGTGCGGGAGAAGAGCCGCACCCAGGTCGGTCTGGTCGTCGAGGCCGGCGACGTGCGTGAGGTCCACCACGCGGCGCTGCTCATCGGCTACGGTGCGGCCGCGCTCAACCCCTACCTCATGTTCGAGTCCGCCGAGGACATGGCCCGCAACGAGCTCTACGTGACGGTCGCCCCCGAGCGGGCGATCAAGAACGTGGTCAAGGGGCTCGGCAAGGGCATCCTCAAGGTCATGAGCAAGATGGGTGTCTCGACCCTGCAGTCCTACACCGGCGCGCAGATCTTCGAGGCCATCGGCCTGTCCGGGGAGTTCGTCGACGAGTTCTTCACCGGCACCGTCAGCAAGATCGGTGGCATCGGACTCGACGAACTCGCCGAGACGATCCGCCAGCGGCATGCCCGCGCCTACCCGGCCAGCCGGATCGCGCTGCCGCACCGCACCCTGTCGGTCGGTGGGGAGTACCAGTGGCGGCGGGAGGGGGAGGAGCACCTGTTCGACCCCGAGAGCGTGTTCCGGCTCCAGCATGCGACCGCCACCGGGCGTTACGACATTTTCAAGCAGTACACGTCACGGATCAACGAGAACTCCCAGCGACTGATGACGCTGCGGGCGCTGCTCGACTTCCGGTCCAACCGGCCGAGCATCCCGATCGAGGAGGTCGAACCCGCCAGCGAGATCGTCAAGCGCTTCTCGACCGGCGCGATGAGCTACGGCTCGATCTCCCAGGAGGCCCACGAGACGCTCGCGATCGCGATGAACTCCATCGGCGCGAAGTCGAACACCGGAGAGGGCGGCGAGGACCGCGACCGGCTCTACGACCCGCGCCTCCGCAGCGCGATCAAGCAGGTCGCCTCGGGCCGCTTCGGCGTCACGTCCGAATACCTCGCCAACGCCGACGACATCCAGATCAAGATGGCCCAGGGTGCCAAGCCCGGCGAGGGCGGCCAGCTCCCGGGGCCGAAGGTCTACCCGTGGGTCGCCCGGACCCGGCACTCGACGCCCGGCGTCGGGCTCATCTCGCCGCCCCCGCACCACGACATCTACTCGATCGAGGATCTCAAGCAGCTGATCCACGATCTCAAGTGCGCGAACCCGATGGCCCGCGTGCACGTCAAGCTGGTGGCCGAGGTCGGGGTGGGCACGGTCGCGGCGGGCGTCGCGAAGGCCAAGGCCGACGTCGTGCTGATCTCCGGCCACGACGGCGGCACCGGGGCGGCCCCGCTCACCTCGGTGAAGCACGCCGGTGGCCCGTGGGAACTCGGCCTCGCCGAGACCCAGCAGACGCTGCTGCTCAACGGGCTGCGCGACCGCATCGTCGTCCAGTGCGACGGCCAGCTCAAGACCGGCCGTGACGTGGTCGTGGCGGCGCTGCTGGGCGCCGAGGAGTTCGGCTTCGCCACCACCGCGCTCGTCGTCAGTGGCTGCATCATGATGCGCGTGTGCCACAAGGACACCTGTCCGGTCGGTGTGGCGACGCAGAACCCGGAACTGCGGGCCAAGTACCACGGCCAGGCCGAGCACGTGGTCAACTTCATGATGTTCATCGCCGAGGAGGTCCGCGAACTGCTGGCCGAGCTGGGATTCCGCAGCATCGAAGAGGCCGTCGGGCATGCCGAGGTGCTCGACACCCGCAAGGCGGTCGACCACTGGAAGGCCCAGGGCCTCGACCTCAGCCCGATCCTGCACCGGGTCGCGCTGCCCGCGGGCACCCCGCTCCACCACACCGTGGCGCAGGATCACGGCCTGGGCGCCAAGCTCGACGTGCGGCTCATCGACCTGGCGGCACCTGCTCTCGAGCGCGGCGAGCGGGTCGTCGAGACGGTCCCGGTGCGCAACGTCGACAGGACCGTCGGCACCATGCTCGGGCACCGGGTCACCATCACGACCCGGGGTGAGGGCTACGCCGACGACACGATCGACTTCTCCCTCAACGGCACCGCGGGGCAGAGCTTCGGGGCGTTCGTGCCGCGAGGTGTCACCCTGCGACTCGTCGGCGACGCCAACGACTATCTCGGCAAGGGCCTGTCGGGCGGACGCCTCATCGTCCGGCCGCATGAGGCGAGCCCGTTCCGCGCCGAGGACCAGATCATCGCGGGCAACGTCATCGGCTACGGCGCGACCAGCGGCACGATGCTGCTGCGTGGCATCGTCGGTGAGCGGTTCTGCGTCCGCAACTCCGGTGCGGTGGCGGTCGTCGAGGGCGTCGGCGACCACGCATGCGAATACATGACCGGCGGCGAGGTGGCGATCCTCGGCCCGACCGGCCGCAACGTCGGCGCCGGCATGTCCGGTGGCGTCGCCTACATCCTCGATCTCGACCACACCCGACTCAACACCGAGATGGTCGACGCCGTCGAGCTGTCGGCGGCCGACATCGAACGGCTCACCGAGCTGATCACGCTGCACCGCGACGAGACCGGGTCGACCCGGGCCGCCGCGTTGCTCGACCAGGGCGACCTGGGGTCCCGCTTCACCAAGCTGCTGCCGCGCGACTACGCCCGGGTCATCAGTGCGCGCGAGGACGCCATCGCCCTGGGCCTGCACGAGAAGCAGATGACCGACCTGATGATGGAGGCTGCACATGGCTGATCCCAAGGGCTTCATGACCACCCCCCGACAGGTCGCCGAGCGGCGTCCGGTCGAGGAGCGGGTGCACGACTGGTTCGAGGTCTATCCCGGCAGCCCCGGGCGCGCGGTGCTGCCGATCATCCAGGACCAGGCCGGACGCTGCATGGACTGCGGCATCCCGTTCTGCCACACCGGATGCCCGCTCGGGAACCTCATCCCCGAGTGGAACGACCTCATCTGGCGCGACGACTGGCGCGGTGCCCTCGACCGGCTGCACGCGACCAACAACTTCCCCGAGTTCACGGGGCGGCTGTGCCCGGCGCCGTGCGAGACGTCGTGCGTCGTCGGCATCAACCGCGACCCGGTGACGATCAAGAACGTCGAGGTCGCGATCATCGACAAGGCCTGGGACGATCTGCGGGTCACGCCGTGGGTGCCCTCCTACCACACGTTGAAGACCATCGCCGTGGTCGGCTCGGGACCGGCCGGACTGGCGGTCGCCCAGCAGCTCACCCGGGCCGGTCACACCGTGGTCGTCTACGAGCGTGACGACGCGATCGGCGGCCTGCTGCGCTACGGCATTCCCAACTTCAAGATGGAGAAGTCGGTGCTCGACAGGCGGCTCAAGCAGATGAGCCTCGAGGGCACCGTGTTCAAGCCGGACACGGCCATCGGCGCCGACATCACCGGCCAGCAGCTGCGCGAGCGGTTCGACGCCGTCGTGCTGGCGATCGGGTCGACGGTCCCGCGCGACCTGCCGGTACCCGGACGCGAGCTCCACGGCATCCACCAGGCGATGGAGTACCTGCCGCAGGCGACCCGCGCGCTGAGCGGCGAGGTCCCCGACCAGATCAGCGCCGCGGGCAAGGACGTCGTGATCATCGGCGGCGGTGACACCGGCGCCGACTGCCTCGGCACCGCGCTCCGCCAGGGTGCCCGCTCGATCACCCAGCTGGAGATCCTGCCGAAGCCTCCGGAGGAGCGACCCCCGCACCAGCCCTGGCCCACCTACCCGATGATCTACCGGATCTCCTCGGCCCACGAGGAGGGCGGCGAGCGGCTGTACGCCGTGAACACCAGCGAGTTCGTCGACGACGGGCAGGGCAACGTGGCGGGGCTGAGGCTCACCGAGGTGACGTTCGACAACGGCAGGTTCGTCCCGGCCGAAGCCAGCGAGCGCCACCTGACGGCCCAACTCGTCCTGCTCGCGATGGGCTTCGTCGGCCCCGAGAGGGACGGTGTCGTGGCCCAGCTGGGCGTCGACCTCGACGCACGTGGCAACATCGTGCGCGACGAGAACTTCCAGACCTCGGAACCCGGCGTGTTCGCGTGCGGGGACGCCGGACGCGGGCAGTCACTGATCGTCTGGGCGATCGCCGAGGGCCGGGGGTGTGCGCACGGCGTCGACGCCTTCCTCAACGACAAGCCGAGCGACCTGCCCCGACCGATCGGTCCCGAGGTGCGTCAGATGACCGTGTAGCGGTCACGAACAGGTGGGTGGCCATGGCTAGAACCTCCACGGAGGTGGTGCGGGCGTGTCTCGCCGAGCTGGCCCGCGCCTGGCTCGACAAGGAGTCGCCGGCGCTCGCCGGCGAGCCGGACGCGGTGCACCAGATGCGGGTCACCAGCCGACGGTTGCGTGCGCTGCTGCGGGTCTGGGGACCCGCGCTCGGTGCCCACACGGTGTCGGTGGCCGACGAGCTGTGGTGGGTCGCGCACGCCCTGGGTGAGGTGCGAGACCTCGAGGTGCTGGAGCAGCGGCTGCTCGACGGGGCCGGGGCCGGCTCGTCGGGTGCCGAGCTGGCCGGGCTGACCCGTGCGAGCATCGACGCCCAACTGGAGCGTGCCCGTGCCGAGCTCGAGGCCGACTTCGGCTCGCGGCGCTTCGCGTCGATCCGTGTGGCGGTGCAGGACCTCGGGAGCGCCCGGATGGCTCACGGGTGGAAACGGGCCCCGGCCGACCGGCTGGTGAAGCTCACCCACGCCCGCTGCCGGGCCGCGCTCCGCTCCTGGGACCGGGTGGGCCTGGCCCCCGGCCTCGAGCCGCGTCCCGACCAGTTGGAGGCCCTGCACCATGCCCGGCGGGTCGCCAAGTCCGCGCGGTATGTCTCCGAGGCCCTCGGGTCGCAGGGGATCAGTGGCTCCCGGCGCCGGCTCGCGGCGCTGGGGAGCCCCGAAGCGTGGGGCTGGGCGTTGCGTGAGGTGGCCGACGCCCTCGGCCGGGTGCAGGACAGCGTCGTGGCGGAGCGCTACCTGCGGTGGCTCGCCGAGGGCGCCGACGCCGGGCCGGCCGCCGGGCTCGTGACCCTCGCCGATCGGGAGGCGCGGGAGCGCCGCACGGCGCTGCGGGAGTCGTTCCGCGCGGTGGCCGCCGCGCGGGAGGTCATCGGCCCGGGCCGAGCCTGATCAGATGTGCCGCCGGCGGCGTCCGGAACCCCCTCGCTGCCACGGACGCGGGCCCGCGAGGGGGCGGTACTCGACGCCCGCGGCCCCGAGGCGCGCGAGGTGCGCGTCCAGCCGCTGCTCGATGCCCTCGGCGAGTACGCGACCGCGCCACCCGACCTCGGCCAGCAGGGCCAGCCGGGGAAACGCCATGTACTCGACCTCCTGGGGGGTGTGCAGGTACTCGCTCCACAGCTGCCCCTGGACGCCGAGCAGGCCGCCGAGACGGTCGGCGGGGATCCCGGCGGTGGGATCGTAGGACACGACGTCGCGCCAGGTGACCAGTCCGGGCTGGCCCAGGGGCTCGTCGGGGTCGGGGGACTGGTAGCGGTCGAAGTAGGTGAACTGGCCGGGGGCCATGACGACCTCGTTGCCCTGAGCCAGGGCCTCGAGCCCGTACCGCACGTCGCGCCAGGCCATGACCACCGCGTCCGGCACCGGGCCGTCGTCGAGGATCTCGTCCCAGCCGACGACGCGACGTCCGTGCGCGGTGAGCCACCGGTGCAGGTGCCCGGTGAACCAGCGCTGCAGGTCGTCGACCGACGAGATCCCGCGGGCGGAGGCGAGCCGCGCGCTCACCGGGTCGTCGCGCCACTGCCCGCGGGGACACTCGTCGCCCCCGATGTGGATCCACGGCGAGGGGAACACGTCGAGCAACTCGGCGAACACCTGCTCGACCATCGTGAGGGTGTCGTTGCGCAACTGCAGCACCTCGGGGAAGATCCCGAAGGTCGTGGCGACCGGGTTGCGGCCGATGCCGAACTCCGGATAGGCCGCCAACAGGGCTCGCACGTGTCCCGGCAGGTCGATCTCGGGCACCACCGTGATGCCCCGGGACGCGGCGTGGGCCACGAGGCTGCGCAACTGGTCCTGGGTGTAGTAGCCGCCGTGCGGGGTGCCATCCCCCTCGGGTTCCCCCGGGTTGCCGGTCTCACGTCGCCATCCGCCGATGCGGGTCAGGTCCGGGTAGGCGCGCACGTCGAAGCGCCACCCCTGATCGTCGGTGAGGTGCAGGTGCAGCACGTTGAGCCGGTGCAGCGCCAACACGTCGACGAAGCGGAACAACCAGGGCAACGGCATGAAGTGCCGTGCGACGTCGAGGTGTGCGCCACGCCACGCGAAGCGCGGGGCGTCCTCGATGTGGCAGCCCGGGATCACCATCGCGGTTCCGGCGGGGGAGGCGGCCAGCCCGGCCGTGTCGGGCAGCAGCTGGCGCAGCGTCTGACAGGCGTGGCGGAGGCCGCTGAGGTCTCCCGCCGTGATGCGCAGGTGGGCATCGACGTCGATCCGGTAGGCCTCCGCGGCGAGGGTGGGGTCGTGGAGCACCTCGACGGCGGGGTCGTCGGCCCGGTCGAGCCGGACGCCGGTGCCCGGACGGAGGAGATCCTCGACGACCCGCAACCATGCGGCGTCCCCGCGCGCCCGCAGGCGCCCGGTGAGCACCAACCCCCGCTCGCGGGGCTCGACGAGCAGCGGCATCGGCATGAGGGTGGCAAGCCGGCCGCGGGCGGCGGGCGGGACGCTGTGCTGATCGGTCACCAGGCACACGCTAGCGGCCGAGGGGCCGGGGCGTCCGCGATCGATCAGCGCCCTCGCGCGTCCCGGTGGGGGCGGTGCGGCAACACTCGCCGGCCGCTCCCCAGGGACGCCGCCGGCAGCGGCTAAGGTGGGCAGTCGTCGTGACACCCGGCCGTCGCCGGGCTGGAGCAGGGAGGCGATCAGTCGGGTATGGGGTCAGCGGATTTCGTCCACCTGCACAACCACACCGAGTATTCGATGCTCGACGGTGCGGCCAAGAACTCGCTGCTGTTCAAGGAGGTCGAGCGCCAGGGCATGCCGGCCGTGGCGATGACCGACCACGGCAACATGTTCGGGGCGTACGAGTTCTACCAGACCAGCAAGAACCACGCGGTGAAGCCGATCATCGGGATCGAGGCCTACGTCGCACCGTCGTCCCGGTTCTCGCGCGTCCCGGAGTTCTGGGCCAGGGCCGGCGCGCGGGACAGCGACAGCCCCGACGTCGAGGGGGGCAAAGACGTCTCGGGCGGTGGGCGCTACACCCACATGACCATGTGGGCGCAGACCGGCGAGGGACTGCACAACCTGTTCCGCCTCAGTTCGCTGGCCAGCTACGAGGGCTACTACATGAAGCCCCGGATGGACCGCGAAATCATCGCGCAGTACTCGAGCGGCATCATCGCCTCCACCGGCTGCCCCTCGGGGGAGATCCAGACCCGCCTGCGGCTCGGCCAGTACGACGAGGCCATCGCCGCCGCGGCGGCCTACCGCGACATCTTCGGTGAGGGCAACTTCTACGTCGAACTGATGGATCACGGGGTCGGCATCGAGCGCCAGGTGCGTACCGATCTGCTGCGGCTCGCGAAGGACCTCGCGCTGCCGCTCGTCGTGACGAACGACTCCCATTACGTCACCGAGGACCAGGCCGACGCGCACGACAACCTGCTCTGCGTCGGGGTGGGACGCAACAAGGACGATCCGAACCGGTTCCGGTTCAACGGAACCGGTTACTACATCAAGACCGCCGAGCAGATGCGCGCGCTGTTCCGGGAGCTGCCGGAGGCGGCCGACAACACGCTGCGGATCGCCGAGAGCATCGGTGACTACTCCGAGGTGTTCGCCTATGTCGACCGGATGCCGCAGTTCGACGTGCCCGAGGGGGAGACCCAGAACAGCTGGCTGCGCAAGGAACTCGACAGGGGACTGACCCTGAGATACGGCGCCGATCCGCCGCAGGAGGTGCTCGACCGGGTCCAGACCGAGCTGTCGGTGATCGAGCCGCTGGGCTTCTCGTCGTACTTCCTCATCGTCAGCGACATCTGCCGCTACGCCCGCGAGAACGACATCCCCGTCGGTCCGGGACGCGGGTCGGCCACCGGCTCGATGGTGGCCTACCTCACTCGGATCACCGAGCTCGACCCGATCGAGCATCAGCTGCTGTTCGAGCGGTTCCTCAATCCCGAGCGGATCAACCCGCCCGACGTCGACCTCGACTTCGACGACCGTCAGCGCGACAAGATGGTCGCCTACGTGTCGCGCAAGTACGGCACCGAATACACCGCGCAGGTGAACACGTTCGGCACGATCAAGGCCAAGGCCGCGATCAAGGACGCCAACCGCATCCTCGGCTTCCCGTTCGCCCTCGGGGACAAGATCACCAAGGCGCTGCCGCCCGACGTCATGGGCAAGGGCATCTCGCTGTCGGACGCGTTCAACCCCGACGCCAAGCGCTACAACGAGACCGCGGAGTTTCGTGAGCTGTACTCCTCGAGCCCCGACGTGAAGGTGGTCGTCGACACGGGCATGGGCATCGAGGGCCTGATCCGCGGCACCGGCGTGCACGCTGCCGCGGTGATCCTGTCCTCCACGCCACTGCTCGATCTCATCCCCATGCACCGTCGCGACCAGGACGGCGCGGTCATCACCGGCTTCTCGTACCCGCAGTGCGAGGAAATGGGCCTGATGAAGATGGACATGCTGGGGCTGCGCAACCTCGGCATCATCGACCACGCCGTCAAGCTCATCCGGCAGGTGACGGGCACCGACATCGACGTGCTGACGTTGCCGCTCGACGACCGGCCCACCTACGACCTGTTGGCCCGCGGCGACACCCTGGGCGTGTTCCAGCTCGACGGCGGACCCATGCGGGCCCTGCTCCGATTGATGGCCCCCACCAGGTTCGAGGACATCGCCGCTGTGCTCGCGCTGTACCGGCCCGGCCCGATGGCCGCGAACGCCCACATCAACTACGCCGAGCGCAAGAACGGTCGCCAGCCGATCACGCCGATCCACCCGGAACTGGCCGAGGCGCTCGATCCGATCCTCGGCACCACCTACCACCTGCTCGTCTACCAGGAGCAGATCATGGCGGTCGCCCGCGAGCTCGCCGGCTACACCCTCGGCGGCGCCGACCTGCTGCGGCGGGCGATGGGCAAGAAGAAGGCGGAGATCCTCGCGAAGGAGTTCGCGCACTTCCAGGAGGGCATGCGCGGCAACGGGTACTCGGACGCCGCGATCTCGGCCCTGTGGGACGTCATGCTGCCCTTCTCCGGGTACGCCTTCAACAAGTCCCACACGGCCGGGTACGGCCTCGTCTCGTACTGGACCGCCTACCTCAAGGCCAACCATCCGGCCGAGTACATGGCGGCGCTGCTCGAATCGGTGCGCGACGACAAGGACAAGTCCGCGATCTACCTCGCCGAGTGCCGGCGGATGGGCATCCGGGTGCTGCCCCCCGACGTCAACGAGTCGGCGGCGATGTTCACCCCCGTGGGCACCGACATCCGCTTCGGACTCGGCGCGGTGCGCAACGTCGGCGGACAGGTGGTGCAGGGCATCCTCGACGCGCGCGCCGAGCACGGCAAGGCCGCCGATTTCTTCGAGTTCCTCGACCATGCCCCGCTCGTGGTGTGCAACAAGCGGATGATCGAGTCGCTCATCAAGGCGGGGGCCTTCGATTCGATGGGTCACCCGCGGCGCGCGCTCATGCAGGTCTTCGAGAGCGCCGTCGACCAGGTGATCGACCTCAAACGCAACCAGGCCAACGGCC
>JAJXWF010000223.1 GCA_021781735.1 Actinomycetes bacterium | reverse complement strand
TGATGTCGTTGAGCACGGTGGCCGGCGCCTCCGCGGCGCCATGGCCGTGTCCGCGCGCCTCAAAGCCCACGGCATCGACGGCGGCGTCCACTTCGGGTTCGCCGAGGATCTCGGCGAGGAGGTCGGGCAGTGCCGCGCCGCTCGACAGATCGACGGTCTCGCAGCCGAAGCTGCGGGCCTGGGCCAGGCGGTCAGGGTTCATGTCGCCGACGATGACCACAGAGGCGCCGAGGATCTGGGCCGAGTGGGCGGCGGCGAGTCCGACCGGCCCGGCACCCGCGACGTAGACGGTCGACCCGGTGGTCACCCCCGCCGTGTATGCGCCGTGGTAACCCGTCGGGAAGATGTCGGACAGCATGGTGAGGTCGAGGATCTTCTCGAGTGCCGGGTCGCGATCGGGGAACTTCAGCAGGTTGAAGTCGGCGTCAGGGATCATGACGTATTCGGCCTGACCCCCGAGCCATCCGCCCATGTCGACGTAGCCGTAGGCGGCCCCCGCCCGCGCCGGGTTGACGTTGAGGCAGATGCCGGTCTTGCCCTCGTTGCACATCCGGCGGCGGCCACACACGATGTTGAACGGCACGGAGCAGATGTCGCCGGGCTTGACGAACAGCACGTCCTCGCCGACCTCGACGACTTCTCCGGTGATCACGTGGCCCAGCGTCTGGCCGATGGGGGCGGTGGTGCGCCCACGAACCGTGTGCTGGTCGGATCCGCAGATGTTGGTGGTGACCAGCTTGGGAATCGCCGCGTGCGGGGCCTTCCGCGCGATGCCGAAGTGGTCGGCGACCTCCTTGGGAATCTCGAGCTTCGGATAGTCGAAGGTCTCGACAGCGACCTTGCCCGGGCCCTTCTACACGACGATGCGGTTGGACTTGCCAATCATGGACTCCTTGAGTTGGGGTGCCTGACCAACAGGAGCGCAGGATCTGCTGATTCACCTGTGATTCAGCAGAAGAATTCACGTCCCGAATGGGTCGGGCGGTGACTAATTACAGTCTCGACCCGTGGGGATGGCGGCGCGGGTAATCCCACCCCAAGGAATGTGACCCTCAGCCCCTCTGCCCGCCCGCGCTCCTGCACCGGTCGCACACGCCGGTGAGTTCGAGCGTGTGCTCGACGGCGCTGAAGCCCTGCTCGGCGGCCACCCGACCCGCCCAGCTCTCGACGCCCGGCCCCTCGATCTCGACCGCGCGGCCGCACACCCGGCAGACGAGGTGGTGATGATGGCCGGTGGCGGCGCAGCGCCGGTAGACCTGCTCGCCGTCGGGGGTCCGGATCGAGTCGACGACCCCATCGGAGGCGAGCATCGCGAGCGTGCGATAGACCGTCGCGAGGCCGATCTCGATCCCTTCCCCGCGGAGCAGGTCGTGGATCTGCTGGGCGGAGCGGAAGTCGTCGAGCCCGTCGAGGGCCTCGGCGACGGCGGCTCGTTGCCGCGTCTGGCGCACCATCAGGCACCCTCCCCCACGCGCACGTCGTCACGCAGGTCGGGATGCGGGTCGACCGATGGGTCGGGACGGCGGCGGCGTTGCTGCGCCATGGTGGTCGCGGCGTACAGCAGGATGGCGAGCACGACGATCGTCGCGCCGGGCGGCAGGTCGTACCAGTAGGTGAGCACGAGCCCGACGACGCTCACCACCGCGCCGACCACACTGGCCAGCGTCATCGTGCGGGCGAACGATCGGGTGATCGCCTGGGCGGTGGCGACGGGGACGATCATCAAGGCCGACACGAGCAGCAGCCCGACGACCCGCATCGACACGGTCACGGCGAGCGCGGCCAATGCGGCCAGCAGCGACGTGAGCAATTGCACCGGAAGCCCACTGGCCCGGGCGAACTCCTCGTCGTGGCTCACCGCGAACAGCAGCGGACGCAGGCCGAGCCCGACGAGCAGCACGAGTCCGGTGAGCGCCGCCGTCCACATCAGGTCGGTGCCCGAAACGGTCGCGATCGATCCGAAGAGGTAGTTCATGAGGTTGGCGCTGGTGCCACCTGCGACCTTGATCAGGAGCACACCACCGGCGATGCCCCCGTAGAACAGGATCGCCATCGCGACGTCACCGGTGATCCGGCCCCGGGCCCGTACCCATTCGATGCCCACCGAACCGAGCACGGCGACGATCACCGCGCCCGGCAGCGCCAGGGATTCGGGGGTGGCCAGGCCCGCGAGGCTGCCCGCCAGCCACCCCGCGGCCACGCCGGTGAGGGCGATGTGTCCGATGCCGTCGCCGAGCAGGGCCAGTCGGCGCTGCACGAGGTAGGTGCCGATGATGGGGGCCGTGGCGCCGACCAGCAGCGCGGCCAGCAGGGCCCGCTGCATGAGCGGTGAACTCAGCAGGTCGATCATTCCTCGTCTCCGATCAGGTCGAACTCGAGCGCGCCGGACGTCTCCTCGGGTTCCGGGTGGGCATGGGTGTGCTCGTGCGCGGGGCGGGCGTGCTCGGCCCGGGCCACCGGTGGCGCCCCGTTGTGGACGACCCGGCCGTGGCGCAGCACCACCGCCCGGTCGAGCAGGGCCGAGAACGCCTCGGTCTCGTGCAGCACGACCGCGACAGCGGTGCCGGTGCGGCGCATGGCGTCGATCGTGTCGACGAACGCGTCGATCGTGCCGAGGTCGATCCCGGTCGTCGGCTCGTCGAGCAGCAGCAGGTCCGGTTCGCGCACCAGCGCGCGGGCGATCAGCACGCGCTGGTGCTGGCCCCCGGACATCTCCTGCACCGGCTGGTGCGCGCGGTCGGCCATGCCCATCCGCTCGAGCGCGGCCATGGCGCGGGCCCGCGAGGCGGGACGCCAGCGTCCGGGGGAGAGCAGGCCGGCCCGGACGACTTCCAGCGCGGTGGCGGGGACGCCGGTGTGCACCGGCTTGCGCTGCGGCACGTAGCCGATGCGTGACCACGCGGTGCCCCGTCCGAGGGGGGCGCCGAACAACTGCACCTGGCCGGCCGCGACCGGGATGATGCCGAGCGAGGCGCGGACCAGGGTGGACTTGCCCGATCCGTTGGCACCGAGGAGGGCCACGACCTCGCCGGGCTGCACGCTGAGCGAGACGCCGGTGAGGATGCGCAGCCCACCGAGCACGACGTCGATCGCCTCCGCGCGCAGCACGGGCTCAGTGGTGGTCATGGGCTCAGCCTTCCACGGGGCGGTTGTTGGATCGGCCGACCGCGGTCACGAGCACCCGAGCCCGTCGCGCAGGGCGGTGAGATTACGTTCTGCTGCGGAGATGTAGTCGCCGCCGGAGGGTGCGCCGAGGATCACCGACAGTTCTACCGTCCTGACGTTGAGGCTGGAGGCGATCACGTCGGCGATCTTCGCGTTCGAGGTGTCGGCGTGAAAGATCGCCGGTACCTTGGCGGCGGCCGCGATCTTCTCGACCTCGACGATGCGCGCCGGCGACGGCTCGGTGTCCTCGTCGACCCCCGAGACGCCCACCTGCGTGAGCCCGTACTGGTCGGCCAGGTAGCCGAACGCGGGGTGGGTGACGACGAGGGTGGTGGTGGTGCAGTGGGCCAGCCCGGATCGGTAGTCGTTGTCCAGTTTCTCGAGCCGGGCGTCCAGCGTCGCGGCATTGGCCGTGTAGGTGTCCTGGCCCGCGGGGTCGAGAGTGGCCAGCCGGGCGGCGACGGCGTCCGCGAGCTTCACCAGGTTCGCCGGGTCGAGCCACACATGCGGGTCGATGCCCCCCGGGGTCGCCTGGCCGCTGGTTCCGTCGACGGCCGGGCGGGTGGTGATCAGGTTCGCGACGTCGATCGAGGCCTTGGGGGGTGCGGCCGTGACGCCGTCGTCGACCGCGGCGGCCAGCGTCCGGACGTAGACGACCAGGTCGCTCCGGCCGATGGTGGTGACCTCCTGGGGCGACAGTTCGTAGCCGTGCGGCTCCGCCCCGGCGGGCACGAGCGTGTCGACCGCCACGCGGTCGCCGCCGACCTGCCCGATGACCCACGAGAGCGGGTACAGCTCGCCGACGGCGTGCACGGGCGCGGAGCCGGCGCTTGGCGAGGTGCCGCATCCGGCGAGGACCAGGGACAGAACGGTGAGGGGGACCGTCCACAG
>JAJXWF010000222.1 GCA_021781735.1 Actinomycetes bacterium | reverse complement strand
CACCGACCGAAGGGGGCTTGACGATGAACGTCTCACCCGCACGGCGTCCGGGCTCGTGGCGACGAGCCGCCAGGACTATTCCCTACGTCCTGGTGACACTCGGGCTCGGCGCTTGTGGCTCGGGTACCACCTCCTACGGGTCGGGAGGCGGTGCATCGTCGAGCACGACTCCCCTGCCGGCGCAGTCGGCCGGGAGCCAGACGATCTCGACTAGTCAGGGCCCGCTGGGCACCTATCTGACCGATGGTTCGGGCCGCACGGTCTACCTGTGGGAAGGGGACTCCTCCGGCACGTCCAAGTGCATCGGAGCATGCGCAAACGTGTGGCCACCTGTCACGACAACCGGGGCCCCGCTGGCCTCGGGTGGCGCCATGGCGACGGATCTGGGGACGCTCAAGCGGTCGGACGGCAGCACGCAGGTCACGTACGGAGGGCATCCGCTGTACTACTTCATCAAGGACAGTGGTGCCGGTCCGGCCAACGGCCAGGGCAGCAACGGCTTCGGAGCGAAGTGGTGGATGGTCAAGCCGACAGGCAGCGCGCTCATCGGCAGTCACTCGACGCCGGCACCCACGTCGGCGTCCGGGTCGGCCTCCTCCTCATCCGGTGGCGGCTACTGATCACTGCCCCACACCACTCGGATGAGAGGCAGACTGGCCAGCGTGGCGACCGGTTCGGATCCGCTGGTGCGCGCGGATGACTCCCAGGTGTTGCGCGAACTGCACGACGCGCACGGCGGCGCGCTGTGGCGATATGCTCTCTTGCTCACCGGCGGCGACCGGTCCCGCGCCCAGGACGTCGTCCAGGAGACCCTGCTGCGAGCGTGGCGCAACCCGCAGGCATTCAGTCCCGAGCGCGGATCACCCCGGGCTTGGCTGTACTCGGTCGCGCGGCGCATCGTGATCGACGACCGTCGCTCGGCGCACAGCCGACGTGAACATGTCACCGGCCAGGTCCCCGAACAGTCCGTGCCCGACCGGTCCGATGAGGTGGTCGACCACCAGTTGATCGCCACCGCGCTGGCCCGCCTGTCCGCGGAGCACCGCGCCGTCCTCCGCGAGTGCTATTACCGGGGCAGGTCGGTGGATGAGGCCGCTCAGGCACTGGGCATCCCACCCGGCACCGTGAAGTCCCGTACCCACTACGCGCTTCGCGCGCTCCGACTCGCCCTCGACGAACTGGGAGGTGCCGAATGAGCCCCGACTCCCGTCCCGGCCCCGACCGATACGCGCAACTGGACGCCGCATACCTCCTGGACGCCCTGTCACCCGCAGAGAGGGCGGACTTCGAGGCCCACCTCGCCGGGTGCGACGCGTGCCGGGCCCGCCTCGCCGAACTCACTCCGGTGCTGACCCACCTCTACGGAACCGACGAGGCCCTGCTGGATGACGCCACCCCGGAGGGGATCGCCGATCTCGCGATTCCCGACACGGTCCTGCCATCGCTGCTCTCCGCCGCGGGCCGTGCCCGGCGCCGACAGCGCGTGCTCGTTGGGGGGCTCAGCGGTGTGGCCGCGGCGTCCCTGGTGGGCGTGGTGATCCTCGCGTCCACCCTGAACGCCGGGAGTCTCCCCACCGCTGGGCCCTCCGGACGACTCGTGCCCACATCCGCGTCGACCGGCGGGGGTGTCGCCGTCGCACGGCCGATGACCGCGCTGAGTCCGACGCCCGTGACAGCCGAAGTGGCCCTCCAGCGGACTGACTGGGGCACCGAAATCGACCTCACCTGCTGGTACCGCGCGTCCGCCTCGGCGCAGGCCGGCTACGACTACACCCTCACGGTCCGGGGAACCGACGGAACCACCCATCAGCTCGGCACCTGGCGGCTCGATCCCGGACACGCGGTACGGTTCACCAGCGGCACGGCACTCACCATCGACCAGATCAGCGCCATCGACATCATCGACGGCTACGGCTCGCGACTGCTGACGCTCACCAACTGAAGGGGCGGTCAGTCGCCGTGCGATCGCCCCGCGTCCGCGCCGCCCGGAGCGAGGCGCTGCCTGCTCGGACGACGTGCCACCGGCCCACCTGGCGCGGCGAAGCCCGTGCTCGAGGCGTCTGCACAGGCACAAATTCGTGAGAATCTTCGCCACAGTCCGAAACATGAGAAGCTATGAGCCCTGGTACTCATGAACCCCGGCCGACAGCAGATTCTTGCGTCCAGGGTGCCTCACGTTGGCGAAACGCCCGACCACGGACGAGAAGAAGTCGTACCATATTTTGAGATGAGATCTCACTATTCGGAAACACTCTTGCCGTCGTCGCACTGGAGGTACAAGAGTGGCCCGCAGGCAAAGGCGCCGACCCCTCACGATCGATACGGAAGGGCATGATCATGACGGCTCCGGCACTCATTGTGGTCTCGTCCGGCACCGGCGAGAGCCGCGCGGCGGAGGCGATGCTGAAGTTGCGCAAACGCCTCCAGATGTCCCGGGGCGATATGGATGTGTCGCTGGCCTTCCTCGATACCTGTCCACCCTCGGGCCCCCAAGTCCTGTCGGTGCTCGCGGCCCGAGGCGTCAACGAGGTCGTGTTCGTTCCCGCGGAATTGTCGCGCGCGGTCGAGGTGTCCGACGCGGTGACCGATCTCATGCACCGGGCCCAGGCTGCCTATCCGCAGATCAGGTTCGCCCTGGCGCGCCCCATCGGTCCGGCCGTGGAACTGCTCAATGTGCTCGACGACGCCCTCCGGGTTGCCCTGCATGATGCACACTGCACCGAGATCGACGGGCTGGTCCTCTCGGCCCCAACTTGTGGTGACGTCCGTGGCAGCGCACTGCTGTCCCGCCGGGCACGGCAATGGGCCGCCCATCACAAGCTCCCCGTGCATGTGGCGGTCGCCGATGGTCACGGCCTCGACGTCGGCCAGGCGATCCGCGGCCTCCGCAGTGCCGGGCGTCGCCACATCGCGGTCGGCAGCCTGTGGCTCGCACCCGATGAGGGCTGGATCGCGCAGCAGGAACTCGCCCTGGCCAACGAGGCCGTCGCGGTCTCCGCGCCCTTCTGCTCTCACGAGCAACTCTGCGACCTGATCCTGGCACGGTACGCGTTCGCGGCCATGGAACTGCTCACCGACGAAATGCTCGGCCTCGACGAGGCTCTCGCCGACGCCGTCGGCGACTGAGCGGCGTCCGGGCTCATAGGGCCCCGCACGGGCGATGAACCCGGCCACATCCCGCCGACGGACCGGACCACATTCGATCTCACCCGCGGGGCGGGAGAGCCACGGGGCCCTGGGCGGCGTACGACTGGGCCAACGGCGTACGACAGTGACGCGTAATTTGGCCCGGTCGTACGCCGAGAGAGCCCGTTCGGACGCCGAGAGAGCCCGGTCCTACGCCGCAGTGTCAGGTCCGCAGGCCAGGGCCCGTCCGCCGACAGACCTCAGGCGTCCGACTGCACTTCATCGTCGCGGGCCTGGGTGAGGGCGGTGGCCACCGCCATCATCGTGGCCTGGAGTTCCACGAGGTGATTCATCCCCTCGGGGGTCTCACCGCCCTTGAGCACGGGCCGCACCTCGAACGCGACGTCCATCAGTTCCTGCCAGTCGTAGTCGCGCTGACGCATGTCCCGGACGGTCGCCACCACGCTGGTGAACTCCTGGGCCTGCGCCTGCCACCGCGGATTGCGCCACGCCGGCAGCCGCTCCATCTCGTCGAGCACGTTGAGGATCGCACCCTCGAGTTGCATGAGTTGGCTGGACCGCACGGCCCTGTTGGGCACTATCAGCATCTCCGTCGTGGTGACCGGGGGCTTGCGGAATCGGTCGAACAATCCCATGGGCGTCTCCTCGCTCGTCGGTCCTGACGCGGTTGACGGGGACGCCGGCCCCGCCGTCGTCAGGCGTGCATGCACCTACCCTCGCACCGATCGGCCGCATCGAAGCCGGGTGACCGCGGATCAGGATCCGACCGGCGGGTGATCCGAGACCACGTGCCCGGGTCAGTCCTGCAGATCGGTGCGCCGACGGCTCGGTTGCACCCGGGGCGGTTCGCCCGGCATTTTCGGGTACTCGGGGGGATATGGCATCTCGCCCTCGCCGTTGTCGGCGTCCCGGAAATACCAGTCCAGGGCGGTG
>JAJXWF010000041.1 GCA_021781735.1 Actinomycetes bacterium | reverse complement strand
GGCGGCGTCCGCTGCCGCCCGGCGGCCGGTCGGCCAGTCGAAGGCCTTGCCCGACTCGGGTCCGGTGCCGCTCCAATGGCCCACCTCGAGCAGCCAGCGGTGGCCGGTGTCGGCGGCGAGCAGCTCGACGACGCCGAGCGTCTGGTAGCTGGCCCGATCGGGCATCCACCCCCACATGACGTCGACGCACTGGTCGACGAGCGCGACGGCGACCTCGCGGCCGATCGCCGTGCGCCGCACCCCGGCGGCCAGCTCGGCGTCGACCCGGTGCATGGTCGCCTCGCACACCTGCATCCGCCGGGTGAAGCCGACGGTCTGGTCGGGGGGCCACCAGGTCCAGCGGGGCTCGTCGTCGCGGAGGCGGGCCAGTTGCCCGCACAGCGACTCGGTGGCCCTCTGCCGCAGCGGCAGCATGGCGTCGACCGAGGCCGGCCGCTCCGGCTTGGCCGCCTCGACCGCCTGCATCTGTTCATCGGAGAGCGCACCGGTGGCCAGGACGCCCCCCCAGAAGTCCTG
This sequence comes from Actinomycetes bacterium, assembly GCA_021781735.1. GTDB lineage: Bacteria > Actinomycetota > Actinomycetes > Propionibacteriales > Propionibacteriaceae > JAJYQH01. Next base: position 18,966 of record JAJXWF010000041.1, on the reverse strand, counting down.
CACCTCGATGAGGTGCCAGAGCAGGTCGGACGCCGTCCAGTCCGGGCAGGTGGGGCTCGGCGCATCGGGGGCGGCATGGGCGAGCACCTCGGCGAAGCGCTGCGACTCGGAGCGGATGACCTCGACGTGATCCATGGGTTCCACCCTAGAGCCGACGGGCGTCGGCTTTCATGCCGTCAGCGACCGACCCCGTCCCGGCAGGCGCGCACCGCCGCAGGCCGCACCGGGAACGTCGGATCACCGCCCGGCGGTTTCGCCGGTGAGGATCTCGACGTGGCCGGCGGTCCCGTTGACGCGAATCCGCTGCCCGTCGCCGATCAGCCGGGTGGCACCCCGCACGCCCACCACCGCCGGCAACCCGTACTCCCGGGCGATCACCGCACCGTGGGTCATCAGGCCACCCACCTCGGTGACCAGGGCGGCCGGCCAGAGGAAGGCGGGAGTCCAGCTGGGATCCGTGTGGACCGTGACGAGGACGTCCCCGGTCACGACCTCGCCGTCGGAGGTGAACACCCCCGGTGGTGTGAGGGCCCGATGGGCCCGGAACGCGTCCCGGCGCCGATCGACGAGCAGGTGATCGACCCGCCGGGCGCGCACCACGTCGCGGAGCTCCTCGAAGCAGAGGTAGAAGATGTCGTCCCTGTCACGCAGCACGCCGGCCCGGACCGGGCGTCCGGCCTCGCCGAGGAGGGCCCGTTTGTCGACGAAGTACCGGCTGATCATGGCGTGCTTCGGATATTCCCGATAACCGATGAACGTCCGCAGCAGAGCGATCATCCGCTGGACCTCGGCGGCCTGAGGACGCCGACGGGCAACGTCCTCAGGCCCGACACGATGTCGCGCGCCGCATCCTCGGCCTCGCGACGACCGCGATCGACCGGGCGTCGGCACCGCCCTCGAGGCGGGGCAGGTCGTCGAGGAACCCGTCGTGCTCGCCGTGCTCGAGGAACGGCACCACCTCCGGGTGGGACGGATGACGTCGGCGACGTCCAGCAACGCCAGCCCCTTCTGCGAGGTGACGTGGTGGGGCACGGAGTGGGTCAGCACGTCGGCGGCGGCCTACTCCCCCAACCAGGTTTCGAGATGCCCGTTCAGCCAGTGCGCGGCCCGCACCGCCGACATGAACACCCGATGGCTGCGGAGATCGAACACCAGCCGCTTCAACTCGACCAGCTCCGCGGCGATGAACTCGACCAGTTCCTGGCCGGACTTCGCCCGGATCTCGTCCGTCAGGGCCGCGATCGACGACCGGCTGCCCTCGATCAGCTCGGCGACGACGGACGGGTCGGCGTCCAGGGCGCGGTCCGTGTCGGCGGCCGGAGGATTGTCGTCGGGCGGAGCGCTCGGACCGGCGTCCGGTGAGGCCGGGACGGATCCGTCGCGGGCGAGGATCGCCCGCAATCCGCTGGCGGTGGGCGGATCCGACCGGCCGATGGCGTCGAGGAGGGCCGCGCGGCGCGACGGGGAGGCCAGATCGGAAGCGACGTCGAGGAACAGGCGGCTCCCCGCCACGTACATCGGTCGGGGGTCGTCACCTGCCAGAACGAGGTCCCGAGCGGCTTCATCGCGTCGGTCATCATCTGGGCGTGACCGACGGAGAGGAACACATGGCTTCCCGCATCGCCCACATCGGGGACGGGGAACACCGTGGTGATCGGCCGGCTCCGCACGATCTGGGAGCCGTCGTCGTCCAGGCACCACTCGATGTCGTGAGGATGACCGAGGTGCGCCTCGATCGTCCTGCCCAACGCCGCGAGTTCCACGACCTGCGGATCCGTGAGCGCCGGCAGATCCCGCCGGCACGGATCGACCGGATCCTCCCGGGTTCCCCAGAACGGGCGGGCGCGCGGCGACCCGCTTGGTCGCGATCCGCCGGGACACGATCGCAGCGTCGCGCACCCGGTGGATGTCGGGATCCACCCGTCCGGACACCAGCGCCTCACCCAGGCCGAAGCCCGCCTCCACGACCACGACCCTCCGGTCGGACGTGACCGGGTCGGCGGTGAACAACACGCCGGCCGCGCGCGGGACGACCATCCGCTGCACCGCCACGCCCATGGCAACCTCCCGGTGGTCGACGCCGTTCCGCAGCCGGGACGAGACGCCGCTCGGTGAACAGGGAGGCCCAGCACCGGCGGATCTGCCGGAGGACCGCGTCCGACCCGACCAGGTTCAGGTACGTGTCCTGCCGGCCCACCGACGACGCCGTCGGGAGGTCCTCCGCGGTCGCGCTCGAGCGAACCGCCCAGGCGCCCCGGTCGCCGATCCGGGCGATCTCACCCCACGCGGCGGCCTTGCCGTCGACGGGCGGACGCTGCGCCAGGTCGATCTCGTCGAACCCGAGAACATCCCTGCCCATCAGTCCCGGGCTCCCCCGGTCGAAGGGGATCGCACTCAGGCCCCGGCGCGCCAGCGGGCCAACTGCTCGGCCCACAGGGAGAGGCTGTCGGGCATGAACCGATCGGGATCGGCGGCCACCCGCTCGGCGAGCGCGCGCGGCGTCCACCATGCACCCCAGGCGACCTCCTCGGGCTGGTGGCGCACCTCGCCATCCCAGGTGACGGTGTACAAGTAGGCCCAGAACCGGGTGCGGTCGTCGGAGTACCCGCCGGTGCCGACCGGTTCGATCGGGACGCCGGACACCCCCAGTTCCTCGGCCACCTCCCGGGCGGCGGACTGGTCGGGCGTCTCGCCGGCGATGATCACCCCGCCGGCGGTGAAGTCGTAGCGGCCCGGGTACACGTCCTTGGTGTCGGTCCGCCGGTGCACGTAGACCAGTCCGGCGCTGTTCCGGACGAGGACGCCGGTGGCGCCGTGCCGCAGGTTCTCGGCCCGCATCCGGCTGCGTACGACGCTGCCCACCACCGCACCCGACTCGTCGTACAGGGCGACGAGTTCCTCGCTCACGGTGTCCCCGTTCTCAGAGCTGGTTGACGATCGCGTCGAGCGCCCTGTCGGGCAGCACCCGGCGGGCCCGCGTGACGGTGCCGGCGCCGACACCCACGGGATAGCGGGTGCGAGGGCTTCCGGTGGTGGCCGCCAGCGCGATCCGGCGCCCCACGAGCTCGGGCGAACTCGCGAACCGCGGGCCCTCCATCCGCTTGAGCATCGTCGCCAGCCGGCGCGCCCGCGCCTCGTAGGGTGTGCCCTTGCTGCGCTCGGCGAGGTTCCTGCGGGCGATCGGCGTCCACTCGGTGTCGATCGGCCCCGGTTCGATGATCACAACCTCGATGCCGAACGGGGCGAGTTCGAGCCGCAGGCTGTCCGACAGGCCCTCGACCGCGAACTTCGTCGCGTGGTACCAGGCGCCGAGCGGTTCGTAGATCTTGCCGCCGACACTCGACACGTTGATGATCCGCCCAGAAGACTGCTCGCGCATGGTCGGGGTGACCAGCTGCACCAGCCGCGCCAGGCCGAACAGGTTCACCTCGAACTGACGCCGCGCCTCGTCCATCGGCACGGTCTCGACCGCGCCGTACGACCCGTAGCCCGCGTTGTTCACCAGCACGTCGAGGCGCCCGGCCTCCTCGATCACCCGCTGCACGCCGGAGGTCATCGACGCATCGTCGGTGAGGTCCATCCGCAACGCCGTGATGCCGAGGTTGGCCAGGGTCTGCATCCGCTCCACCCGCCGGGCGACGCCGTAGACGGTGAACCCGAGCTTGGCCAGTTCGAGCGCGGCCGCGCTCCCGATGCCCGACGATGCCCCGGTGACCAGCGCGACCTTGCCGTGTCCCGACGTCGGGTCCGGTTCCTCCTCGCCCCCGAACGGCAACCTCGGCAACTTCGGCAGGTCCGCCCGCCGGGGCAGCCCCCCGAGACCCGGCAGGCCCCCGCGTCCGGCCCGGCTCATGAGATCGCGGACTCCCGACCGTCCGGCCTGGCTCACGAGATCGCGGACTCCCGACCGTCCCGCCTGGCTCACGAGGCCGCGGACTCCCGACCGTCCGGCCTGGCTCGCCAAACCGAGGAGATGCTGCGAGGTCGACGCGGTGGAACCGGGATTGATCGGGGTGGGCACGGGCACTCCTTGGGTCGGGGTCACCCCCACGCTACCGTCCGGGCTCCCGCGGGCGGCCCGTGCCCGGGATCGCCTCCGGTCGGACGTGCATCGTGAGGGACCCCGGGTCAGGGGGGCCCGGCGTCGTATCGATCGGGGTGGAGTTCGGCGGCTGGCGATCTCGACGCTATGGCTGGCGATCGCTGCCGAATTGCTGGCGATGTCTGCCGATCGTGCGTGGTTTTCGCCAGCCGGAGCAGCGATCGCCAGCAACTCAGCCCAGCTCGGGCAGGATCGCGGCGACCTGCTCGCGGCGCTCGTCGATGATCCCCTGCAGCCAGCCGGTGACCGCGCCCGCCTGGCCCGGGGTGAGCCCCTTGACCGCCCCGACGTGGGACGCCGACCCGGCGCGACCCAGCAGGGGGTCGAGCAACCCGTCGGGGGCGGTCGGCGTCCGACCCCCGAACAGCGCGGTGAGTTCCGGCATCGCCGCGATGACCGGCGCGTGCCGCGGATCGTCCGGGGCCAGCTTGGTGGCCAGCCGGGCGAGCCGCGCGATCCGCTCGGCCCGCCCGGACGCCAGCGCCGCGAGGGCACCCTCGAGCACCAGGTCGCCCAGCGGCTGGACCGCGAAGAACGGGGCCCTGGCCAGGCGATACCACGCCTCGAGCGCGTCGAGGTTGGCGAGGTAGGCGAGGTTCTTCGCGAGCATCGGCACCAACCTGGAGTAGCCGCGTCCGGTGAGTGGACGCGTCACGGTCGCGGGGGGCGCGATGAGGTGCAGTGAGTTCTCGATGCTGATGTCGTCGCGCACGATCGACCCGGCCCCCACGACCGTGCCGTAGGCCACCCGCACCGGCCCGACCGCACCGCCCTGGCCGCCGAGGAATATGGGGCGCTCCCGGAGCATGACGCCGCGGGGCACATCGCCGAACAGCGACGGGGTCGTCTTGTCGCCGGTGGGCGTGAAATTGAAGTGGATGTACGACGACCCGACCTCGCTGTGGTCGGTGCGGCTCGTGCCGCCGGCCATCAGCAGATCGCAGAAGTTGATGAGACTGCCCAGGGTGACGAACGGCAGCAGGATCGTCTGCTTGAGGCCGACGGTGTGCGCACCGTTCGCCTCCTCCTCGAGGATGCACCCCTCGCGGACGTGGTGGCCGAGCCCGAGGCTTGCACCTTCGAGGAACACCGCGCCGGACGCGGAGCCGCCCTGGAGTTTCACCCGGGGCCCGAGCTGGCAGTTCTCGAGGGTCACCGGACCCTCGGCCCCGAGCTCGACCCCCGCGCTGATCACCGTGCGCGCGCCGCGAATCCGGCACCCCGGGTGCACCACCACCCGGTCGCCGCTGATCCGGTCGGGGTCGACGTCGTCGTCGATCGTGACCGAGGCCGGGTTGATGATTCGAACGCCCTTGTCGAGGAGGGCCTGCAGCGCTGCGTTCACAGCGATCACCCTAGACCGGCCATCCCGCGCCGGTCAGCGTCCCTCGAGGTCGCGGGCTTCCTTGGTCGCCGCCCGCGCACCCCACAGATCGGCGACAGCACGCCGGGCCGAGGCCAGTTCGGTGAGGGAGGTGATCATCGTCTGCAGCCAGGCATCCCGGTCGCGCGCCACCAGCGGACGCAGCGACTCCACGAGTTCGGTGGCCGCGTCCCGGGTCGCGCGGCGTCCGCCCTGCGACCGCACCTCCACGTAGGCCGCCTGCGCCGCGCGGTAGCGATCGAGCACCGGATCGGCGGCCGGCTGGTCGGCGGGAGACTCCTGAGCAGGGGGCTCGGGTGCAGGTGCAGGGGGCTCGGGTTCGGGGAGGCGGACGGTAGGCTCCTCGGATTCGGCCGACTCCTTCTCGGCCATCTCGCGCTCGACCCGCCGCCGTTCGACCCACTCGGCCTCGTCCGTGCGGCGCGCCTCCTGCTCGGCCTGGATCCTGCGGCGCGCCTCCTGCTCGGCGACGAGCTGCTCGACCGCTGCGGCGATGGCACGCTCTGCGACACGGCGTTGTGCCTCGGCAGCCAGACGTTCGGTCTCGGCCTCCACCCGCTGGCGCTCGGCCTCCTCGACGGCGGCCCGCTCCTGGTTTGCCCGCCGTTCGGCCTCCACTCGCTCCGCGGCGAGGCGCTCCCGCTCCGCCTCCAGACGCTCCACCTCCAGACGCTCCACCTCAAGCCGGTCGGCCTCAAGACGCTCAGCATCCAGACGCTCAGCTTCCAGACGCCCCGCCTCAAGACGGTCGGCCTCAAGACGCTCAGCTTCCAGACGCCCCGCCTCAAGACGGTCGGCCTCAAGACGGTCGGCCTCAAGACGCTCAGCATCCAGACGCCCCGCCTCAAGACGCCCCGCCTCAAGACGCTCCACCTCCAGACGCTCCACCTCCAGACGCTCCACCTCCAGACGCTCCGCCTCCAGACGGTCGGCCTCCGCCCGGGCCGCCGCCCGCTCGGCCGCGAGGGCCTCGGCGTCCGGCACGACCGGGACAACGGGGGCCGACCCGGCCTCGGGCTCCAGGGTCGCCTCGCCGGTGACCGGCGCCCAACCGCCGAGTGCCGACGGCACCGGGCCGGCGGTCGACTCCGGCGACGCCTGCAGGTCGGTCAGCAGCGTCCTGCCCTCGGGTCCGAGCCGTCCGGCGATCGGGCCGAGCCGCTCGATCAGTGCCTGTTGTGCGCGCGCGGAGCCCTCGGCGTCGCCCACGGACGCAAGCCGATCGGCCAGGCGCCGCTGCACGGCCAGCATGGGGTCGACGTAGAAACGCAGCAGTGCCGGGCTGAGTCGGGCCGCGTCGGCGAGCCACCCGTCGGCCCAGGTCGCGTGCGACTCGGCCGCGGCCCGCACGTGCTGCAGCGACTCATCGGGACGGCCGGCCGCCCACCGCGCGTCGGATACCAGGACCTCGGTGTCAAGCACGACGGGCCGATCGGCGTCCGAGTCACGCAACCCCGACCGGTCGACCCGGGCCAGGGCGGCGTCAGCCCAGGCGTTGGCCCCCGCCACATCACCGATGGCCAGGCAGCCGTGCGCCTGCGCCGACAGCGCCCACACGGCGGTGCGCGGGTGCAGCGCGGCCGCCACGGGATGGGTCAGCTTGGCGCGGAACTCGTCGAGGGTGGCCATCGTGGACGCCGCTGCCTCGGCCATGCCGAGACCCACCTGGGCCACCGCCACGTGGGTGACCGCGGTGTAGTAGCGGCCCGCGACCGGGGGCGGGGTGTAGGCCCCGACCGGGCCGGCCTCGTTGAGCAGCCTGGCCGCGGCGGCCACGGCCTCCTGCGCGTCGGTGGTGGCGTCGGAGAACTGGTGGGCGACCAGCCGGTTGGCGGTCAGCTCGTTGAGCGCGTCGGCCAGCTCCCCGGCCTTCGACGGGTCTGATCCCACGTGCCCGCGCAGCTGCTTCACGCGCGAGAGCAGCGCCTTGCCCCGCTTGATGTGGTCACTCGCCTGCTGCTCGGCCATGAAAACCTCTCGTCGACGGCTCAACCAGGGTACCGAGGCGACGCCGGCGGCACCGGCTCAGAGCACGGCTCCCGGCCGGTAGGACGCCGCGGCCGCGTCCTCCTCGAGCAACGGGCGCACCCGATCGACGAGGGCGGCCACCTGGTCCTGGGCGGTTCCGGTCAGTTCGAGGGGCTCCGTGACCAGCGCGTCCAGTTCGGCGCGGGACAGGCCGAGACGCCCGTCGGCAGCCAGGCGGGCGAACAGATCGTTGTCGCCGCGTCCGGTCTCGCGCATGCCGAGCGCCACCGCCACCGCGTGCTCCTTGATCACCTCGTGTGCCTGCTCGCGTCCGACGCCCTTGCGCACCGCGGCCATCAGCACCTTGGTGGTGGTGAGGAACGGCAGGTAGCGGCGCAGTTCGGCGTCGATGACCGCCGGGAACGCCCCGAAGTCGCCGAGCACGGTGAGAAACGTCTCGAACAGCCCGTCAATCGCGTAGAAGGCGTCCGGCAGGGCGACCCGGCGCACCACCGAGCACGACACGTCGCCCTCGTTCCACTGGTCGCCCGCCAGCTCACTCACCATCGACAGGTAGCCGCGGACGACGACCGCGAGCCCGTTGACCCGTTCGCACGAGCGGGTGTTCATCTTGTGCGGCATCGCCGACGAGCCCACCTGGCCGGGCTTGAACCCCTCGGTGACCAGCTCGTGGCCGGCCATCAGCCGGATCGACGTGGCCACGTTCGACGGCGCCGCGGCGACCTGCACGAGCGCGCTGACCACGTCGAAGTCGAGCGAGCGCGGGTAGACCTGCCCGGTGGAGGTGAGCACCTGCCCGAAGCCGAGGTGGGCCGCGATCCGGTCCTCGAGCTCGGCGAGCCTGCCCGCGTCGCCGCCGAGCAGGTCGAGCATGTCCTGGCTGGTGCCGACCGGACCCTTGATGCCCCGGGCCGGGTAGCGGCCGATGAGGTCGTCGAGCCGGGCGTGCGCCACGAGCAGTTCGTCGGCGGCGGTGGCGAACCTCTTGCCGAGGGTGGTGATCTGGGCGGCCACGTTGTGGGAGCGTCCGGCGATCGGCCGGTCGGAGTACCGCGCCGCGAGCCGGGTGAGTTCGCCGAGAGTCGTGACGACCCGGCTGCGCACCAGGCGCAGCGAGGCGAGCACCTGCATCTGCTCGACGTTCTCGGTGAGGTCGCGGCTGGTCATGCCCTTGTGCACGTGCTCGTGGCCGGCCAGCGCGTTGAACTCCTCGATCCGGGCCTTGACGTCGTGGCGGGTGATCCGCTCGCGGGCGGCGATCGAGCCGAGGTCGACCTCGTCGATCACTCCCCGGTAGTCGGCGAGCACGGCGTCGGGATCGTCGCCGCCGAAGTCGACGCCGAGGTCGCGCTGCGCCTCGAGCACCGCGAGCCATAGCCGCCGCTCGGCGACGATCTTGTGCTCGGGCGACCAGATGTCGCGCATGGACGCCGACGCGTAGCGCGTGGCCAGGACGTTCGGAACGCTCATGGGTTCTCCGTTCACGGGATGGGCGTCACAGGGTGGTGATGGCGGGGGCCGCCAGGGCCGACAGGGCGATGTCGTCGCGGTGGAACCCGCCGGGGAAACCGACGCGGCCGACCATCTCGTAGGCGGCCTCGCGGGCCGACGCCAGGTCGTCGCCCCGGGCCACGACGGTGAGCACCCGCCCGCCGGACGCGACGAGGCGTCCCTGCTCGTCGAGAGCGGTACCCGCGTGCACGACGTGGGCGGTGTCGGTGTCGTCGGGCAGGGTGATGGGCGCGCCCTTCTCGGGAGTGCCCGGGTACCCCCTTGCCGCGAGCACGACGCCGACCGCGGCACCGTCGTGCCACGTGAGGGGGCCCATCTCGGTGAGGCGGCCGGACCCCGCCGCGTACAGCACCTGACCGAGCGGGGTGGCGAGCTGAGGGATCAGCACCTGGGTCTCGGGGTCGCCGAAACGGGCGTTGAACTCGACCACCCGCAGACCCTTCGACGTCAGCGCGAGCCCTGCGTACAGCAGCCCGACGAACGGGGTGCCGCGACGCGCCAGTTCGGAGATCGTCGGCTCGATCACCGTGCGCTGCACGGTCTCGACGAGGGACGCCGGCGCCCACGGCAGCGGCGAGTAGGCACCCATGCCGCCCGTGTTCGGACCCTGGTCGCCGTCGCCGACCCGCTTGAAGTCCTGCGCCGGGCGCATCGGCAGCGCCACCGTGCCGTCGGTGATCGCGAACAGGCTCACCTCGGGGCCGTCGAGATACGCCTCGATCACGACCCGCTCGCACGAGGCCGCATGGGCCAGGGCCGCGACCCGGTCGTCGGTGACCACGACGCCCTTGCCGGCGGCCAGACCGTCGTCCTTGACCACGTAGGGCGCCCCGAACTCATCGAGCGCCGCCGCCGCCTGCTCGGGAGTCGTGCACACCCGTGAGGCGGCCGTCGGGACGCCGGCGGCGTCCATGATCTGCTTGGCGAACGCCTTGCTGCCCTCGATGAGCGCGGCGTCCCGGGACGGGCCGAACACGACGAACCCGGCGGCGCGCAGCACGTCGGCGACGCCCGCGACCAGGGGGGCCTCGGGCCCGATGACCACGAGGTCGGCGGCGAGCTCGCGGGCCAGCGCCGTGAGCGCGTGGCCGTCGAGCGGGTCGACCTCGTGGTTGGTGGCGATCCGGGCGGTTCCGGGGTTGCCCGGCGCGCAGTGCAGCGAAGTGACCGCCGGGTCACGGGCCAGGCCGAGCGCTAGGGCGTGCTCGCGGCCGCCGTTGCCGACGACGAGGACGGTGGCCGGGGTGTTCAGGATCGTCGGGGAACTCACGGGCCGAGCCTACCGAGCCCCGCCCCGGCCGCGCGCGGGCGGCGTCCACCCGGACGGCGGCGACGGCGTAGCGTTGGGCCCGACCACGACACCACGGAGCCAGCTGCACAGATGTCCGCCGACGAGCCGACGCCCACGACACCCGATCCCGCCTGCTTCGGTGACCAGGAGTTCGAGGACGCCCTCGAACCGGTGCACCTCATCAGGCGCTCCGCCTCCGTGCTGCGCGCCGGGGTACTGATGCTCGGCGCCGGAACCAGTTCGCTGCGGGTGCGCCAGCTGATGCGAACGGTCGCGCGGGCCGTCGGGCTCGACGAGATGCAGGCCCAGATCACGTTCACCGACATCGCGCTCACGGTGTCGCGCCGCGGCATCTTCCGCACCCAGGTCGGCGAGATCGCGAACCCCGGCGTCAACGCGCACCGGATCGCGATGCTGCACGAACTCAACTCCACGTTGGCCGAGCAGGTGACCGCCACCGAGATCGACGACATCCTCGACCGGGTCGAGCAGACCCCACGCCTCTACCCCGAATGGCTGGTCACGGTGTGGGTGGCGCTGGCCTGCGCGTCGGTCGCCGTGCTCACCGGCGCCTCGTGGCGGGAGGTGATCGCCGTGCTGCCGGCGTCCGCGGTGTCGTTCCTCGTCCACCGCTTCCTCGGACGCCGCCAGGTGAACCTGTTGCCGACCGTGCTGGTCGCCTCCGCCATCGCAACGGGCGGGTTCACCCTGATCAGCGCGCTGCTCACCGCCGTCCTCGGGACGCCGTCGCCGAGGCTGGCCGCCGGGTTCATCTGCGCGGCGATCTACCTCGTGCCGGGCTTCCCGCTGGTCACCGGGGGCCTCGACCTCACCCGGATCGACCTCAACGCCGGCATCCCGCGGGTCACCTACGCGGCGATGGTCATGCTGTCGATCACCATCGGCGTGTGGATCGTCTCCGGCCTGGCGGGAGTGTCTCCCGCCCCTGTACCGGCGCTCGACGGGCCCCCCGCGCTCGTGTGGCTCGCGCTGGTGGCCGCCAGCTTCCTCGCGGTCGCGGGCTGGGCGACGATGTTCAACAGCCCGTGGCCGATGGCGCTGGCGTCCGGCGTCGTGGCGGTCATCGCGAACGTGCCCCGGCTGCTCCTGCTGCAGCACGGCGTGTCGAACCACATCGCGACCTTCGTCGGCTGCGTGATCATCGGGCTCGCCTGCCACCTCGCCGGCGTCTGGTTCAAGATGACCAAGATCATCATGACCGTGCCGACGATGCTGGTGATGATCCCCGGCTCGTCGGCGCTGCGCACCCTCATCTACTTCGATCAGGCCGACGTCGTCCAGGCCATGCGGAACGCGATCGCCACCGTGCTCGCGGTCATCGCCATGGTCGCCGGGCTGTCCGCCGCCCGGATGCTCACCGATCCCGAGTGGGCCTTCACCCGCCCTGACCCACCCCAACTCGGACTGCGGGCCCTCCGGCGTCCCTGACCGGCCCGGCACCGTCACCTTCCGGGTCGACCACGACCCCGAACCCGACACCCAGCACCACCCGGAACCGGACGCGCGCACCTTCCGCGTCGAACACGACCCACAACCGCGCGGCGTCCGCAGGGGAATGACGCTCCCGTGCGGCAGACTGATCGCCCATGTACACCGCCCCGGTTCAGGAGATCACCCACGTCGGCGGCGTGCGCAGCAGCAACTTCCTGCGCTTCTGGACGGGTCAGACGCTGGCCCAGTTCGGGGCCAGGCTGGCCGCGGTCGCCCTGCCGGTGCTGGCGGTCGAGTTGCTGTCGGCGTCCGAACAGGATCTGGGCTACCTCAACGCCGCCCAGACCGCGGCGTTCCTTGTGGTCGGCCTCCCCGCCGGTGCCTGGATCGACCGTTGGTTCAAGCGGCGCACGATGATCTCCGCCGACCTGCTGCGCTTCGTCGCCTCCTTCGCGGTGCCGCTCCTGTGGTTCACCGGCCAGCTGCAGATCTGGCACCTGTACGTCATCGGCGGTGTCGTGGGGATCGCCACCGTGTTCTTCGACGTGGCCTACCAGAGCTTCGTCCCCGTGCTGGTTCCCGAGGACGAGATCGGCACGGCCAACGCCCGGCTCGAGACGACCTCCCAGATCGCGACGATGGGCGGCCCGGCGCTCGGCGGGCTGGCGCTCAAGGTGATGAGCGCCCCATTCCTCATGCTCGCCGACGCGTTCGGCTACCTCGCCAGCGTGGTGTTCCTCAGCCTCACCCGGGACGACGAGCACGGCTACCGCACCGCACCGCACGACGAACACCCGCAGAGGGACCGCTCGCTCGTGCGGGAGATCCGCGAGGGCCTCGACTTCGTCGTCTCCCAACCGGCCCTGCGCCGGATCGTCGCCTGCACGGGACTGTCGAACCTGTTCGCCACCATGGGCTTCACGCTCGTGCCCCTGCTCGTGCTGCGCCAAATCGGCCTGTCACCGTTCCTCTACGGAGTCGTGATGACCGCCTCGAGCGTGGGCGGCGCCGTGGGTGCGTCAATCACCCCCGCCCTGCAGCGACGCCTCCCGATCGGGTCGGTGATGCGGGTCGGGATCCTCGTGGCGTTCGCGGCCGGTCTCCTGCAGCCGCTCGCCGGGGTCCTCGGCAACCGGTGGTTGGCCTTCGGCGCGCTCGTGGTCGCCGACGTGGTGCTGTCGGTGGGCGTGCTGATCTACAACATCACCCAGGTGAGCCTGCGCCAGCGGCTGTGCCCCAAGAACCTGCTGGGACGGATGAACGCCTCGGTGCGCTTCGTGGTGTGGGGCGTGCTGCCGATCTCGGCGCTGGCCGGCGGCTGGCTCGGCCAACATCTGGGTCTGATGCCGACCATGTGGCTCGCGGCGGGCGGCGCGATCATCGCCATCGTCCCGCTGCTCGGCATCGACCGGCACCTGCCCGCGTCCGCCTGAGGCTATTTGTCCGTCCGGTACTGCGTGAGGGCATCGCAGGTCTTGCTCGGGACGAACTCGGTGATGCGGTGCTCGACCAGCCCGTTCCGCACGAACGGCGAGCCCTGGAAGTACCGGTCGATCTCGGCGGCCGACTGGCCCACCGCCAGGATGATCGTCCCCTTGCGCGGCACCTTGCGGCCCGACGCCAGCAGCACCCCCGCGGCGTATCCGTCGTCGAACCAGGCCCGCTGCTCGTCGAGCATCTCGTCGATGCGCTCGAGGGACGCCGTGTAGGTGAAGTCGATGATGAACAGGTGGGCCATACGGTCACTGTAGTGACGCGGCCACCCGCCGGGGTGGCCGCGACCACAGTCAGAGAAGGTCGTGGATGACGATGCTCTGTTCGCGGCCCGGACCCACCCCGATGCCGCTGATGCGGCACCCGATCAGTTCCTCGAGGCGGAGCACGTAGCGCCGCGCGGCGTCCGGGAGGTCGTCGAACGAGCGCGCCGCCGAGATGTCCTCGCTCCACCCGTCGAGGAATTCATAGATCGGCACCGCATGGTGCAGCTCGCTCTGGGTCATCGGCATCACGTCGTGACGCGTGCCCTCGACGTCGTAGGCGACGCACACCGGGATCGTCTCCCAGCCGGTGAGCACGTCAAGCTTGGTGAGGAAGACGTCGGTGAACGCGTTCACCTTGCACGCCTGCTCGACGACCAGGGCATCGAACCAGCCACAGCGGCGCTTGCGACCGGTGGTCGCCCCGTACTCGCTGCCGATGCTCCGGAGCTTGTCTCCGTCGTCGTCGAACAGTTCGGTGGGGAACGGGCCCTCGCCGACCCGGGTGGTGTAGGCCTTCGCGATGCCCACCGAGCGGTCGATCCGGGTCGGCCCGACACCCGCACCCGTGCACGCACCTCCGGCGATCGGGTTCGACGAGGTGACGTAGGGGTAGGTGCCGTGGTCGACGTCGAGGTGGTGCGCCTGGGCGCCCTCGAACAGCACGGTCCTGCCGGCGTCGAGCGCATCGTTGAGCACCCGGGCGGCGTCGACGACGTGGGGACGCAGCCGCTCGGCGTGGCTCAGCAGCAGTTCGGTGACCTGCACCGGGTCGATCTCACGCCGGTTGTAGAGCTTGACCAGGAGGTGGTTCTTCTGGTCGAGGGCCGCCTCGACCTTCTGCCGCAGGATCGACTCGTCGAACAGGTCCTGCACCCGGATGCCGACCCGGTTCACCTTGTCGGCGTAGGCCGGCCCGACCCCGCGTCCGGTGGTGCCGATGCGACGCTTTCCAAGGAAACGCTCGGTGACCCGGTCGATCGTCTGGTGGTAAGGGGCGATGATGTGCGCATTGGCGCTGATCAGCGGGTGGGGCACCTGGACGCCGCGCGAGGCGAGCACGTCGAGCTCCTGCTTCAGCACGTCGAGGTCGATCACCACGCCGTTGCCGATGACGGTGACCGTGTTCGGGTTGAGGATGCCCGACGGGAGCAGGTGCAGCACGAACTTCTCGCCGCCGACCACGATCGTATGCCCCGCGTTGTTGCCGCCCGAATAGCGCACGCAGTAGTCGACCCGGTCGCCGAGGGCGTCGGTGGCCTTCCCTTTGCCTTCGTCGCCCCACTGGGCGCCCACAACGACGATGCTGGGCATGGATCCTCCTCAAGCCCGACCCCCGGGGCCGGAAACACTCGAAGCCCGTTGCGTTCAGGCGCAAGCGGGCTCTTGCGAGTAGACGGTATCCCGCGTCCCTCGGGAAGGGCACACCGAAGGCCCCGGTGGACGGGATCGTTACCCACTCTTGACCTCGTCCGCGGGCGCCGGATCAGCGGCGCGCCCGCAGCTCGACGTGGTGGTCGATGACCTGGCGGACGAGTTCGACCACGTGCGGATCGTCGACGCTGTAGAACTGGTGCTTGCCGATCCGCCGGGCGCTGACCAGGCCGGCCAGGCGCAGCTTGGCGAGATGCTGGCTGACCGCCGGGCCGCTGGCCCCGAGCAGGCCCGTCAGCTCGGTGACATCACGTTCGTGCTGTGAGAGGATCCACAACAGGTGCAGTCGAGGCGCGGACGCCAACATCGCGAACGTGTGGGCGGCGTCGTCCAGAACACCGGCGTCCGGCGTCGGCAACGGCTCACTCATCCCCCCAGTCTCACGCCATCTCATCGTCTGCGCAAATGATGAAGCGATTCAGGCAAGGCTCACCTAATCACTTGCGCAGATGATTTGACGATGCCGTGTGCGGGAGGTTCACTGGGCGTACAGTCCCCCCATTTCTCAGCCCGATCAGGAGCCGTCGCCATGACCGACAGCCAGCTGCCCGATGACACCACGCCCCGCGGTTCGGCCACCGACGCCGAGGGCGACCAGCTCGAACGCGACCTGCAGAACATGATCGACCACGCCGGCGAGGGGCACGCCAAGGGCAGCGGGGCCAGACTCAACTGGCTCCGCGCCGGCGTCCTCGGGGCCAACGACGGCATCGTGTCGATGTCCGGCCTGGTCATCGGTGTCGCCGCATCAGGCGCCGGCTCCGCCGCGATCCTCACCGCCGGCCTGGCCGGCATCGCCGCCGGTGCCCTGTCGATGGCGGCCGGAGAGTACGTGTCGGTGAGCACCCAGCGCGACACCGAGATGGCGCTCATCGCCAAGGAACGCCAGGAACTCGCCGACTATCCCGAGGAGGAGCTCCAGGAACTCGCCGGGCTGTACGTGCAGAAGGGCCTGAGCGCCGAGCTGGCCCTCGAGGTCGCCCATCAGCTGCACGCCCGGGACGCGCTCGCCGCCCACGCCGAGACCGAACTCGGCATCGACCACGAAGACTTCACCAGCCCCTGGCACGCCGCCCTGGCCTCGATGGTGTCGTTCCTCGTCGGATCGATCATCCCGACACTGGCCATCGTGCTGATCCACGGAAGCGCGGGCATCATCGCCACGGTTGTCGCCGCCGCGGTCGCCCTCCTGCTCACCGGCTACATCAGCGCGGCCCTCGGCCAGGCGCCGCGCGGACGGGCCATCGCCCGCAACATCACGTGGGGCCTGGCGGCGATGGCCGTCACCTACGGCATCGGTGTCGCGGTCGGCACCCGCGTCTGAGGCGGCACCACCGGGCGGACGCCGAGGGCCGAGGGCCGCGGGCCGCGGGCCGCGGGCCAGCCTCGCCCGGCCACCTCGCGCTCGGGGCGTGCCCCGGTCGTCGCGGAGCTGGCGATCTCGACGCCTCTGCTGGCGAACGCTGCCGCCTCTGCTGGCGAACGCTGCCGACCTGCTGGCGAACGCTGCCGATTCGGCGTCGTTTTCGCCAGCCGGAGCAGAGTTCGCCAGCAGCCCGGACGCCTCGCGCCGCAGAGTTCGCCAGCAGCCCGGACGCCTCGCGCCGTGGAGTTCGCCAGCAGCCCGGACGCCTCGCGCCGTGGATTTCGCGGGCTGTCCGGACGCCGCCGCGGCGCGATCACGACGCCTGACCCGTCCGCACGCGGCGGGGCAGAGGGCTCGCCGGGCTAGACTTGTGCAGCCCGGCAGCTCCGCCGATGCTCGCATCCCCCTCCACCGAACGGAACCACCGCCGCATGCCCACACGCAATGACCTGCGCAATGTCGCAATCGTCGCCCACGTCGACCACGGCAAGACCACCCTCGTCGACGCCATGCTGTGGCAGTCGGGAGCATTCCGTGAGGGCTCCGAGGTCAACACCCGCGTCATGGACTCGATGGACCTCGAGCGCGAGAAGGGCATCACGATCCTCGCGAAGAACACCGCCGTCCACCACAAGATGGACGACGGCCACGAGGTGACGATCAACATCATCGACACCCCGGGGCACGCCGACTTCGGCGGCGAGGTCGAGCGTGGCCTGGAAATGGTCGACGGCGTCCTGCTGCTTGTCGACGCGTCCGAGGGGCCGCTGCCCCAGACCCGGTTCGTGCTGCGCAAGGCGCTCGCCAAGAACCTGCCGATCATCCTCGTGGTGAACAAGGTCGACCGCAGCGACGCCCGCATCGGTGAGGTGCTCGAGGAGACCTACGACCTGTTCATGGACCTCATCGACGACGACCAGGCGCACGTGCTCGACTTCCCGGTCGTCTATGCCAGCGCCGTCGCGGGCCGCGCGTCGCTGACCCAGCCGGCCGACGCGGGCATGCCCGACTCGCCCGACCTGCAGCCGCTGTTCCAGGCGATCGTCGACCACGTGCCCGCCCCCACCTATGTGGAGGGTGCCCCGCTGCAGGCGCACGTGACGAACCTCGACGCGTCCCCCTACCTCGGACGCCTCGCGCTCTGCCGGATCATGCAGGGCGAGATCAAGCGCGGGCAGACCGTGGCCTGGTGTCGCGCCGACGGATCGATCAGCAACGTGCGGCTGTCGGAACTACTGATGACCAACGCCCTCGACCGGGAGCCCGCCGACGGCGCAGGCCCGGGCGACATCGTCGCGATCGCCGGCATCCCCGACATCATGATCGGTGACACGATCGCCGACCCCAACGACCCGCGTCCGCTGCCCCCCATCCACATCGACGAGCCGTCGATCTCGATGACCATCGGCATCAACACCTCCCCGCTGGCCGGCCGGTCGGGCAAGAACCTCACCGCGCGTCTGGTGAAGGCGCGCCTCGACCAGGAGCTCATCGGCAACGTGTCGATCCGGGTCACCCCCACCGAACGTCCCGACACCTGGGAGGTGCAGGGACGCGGCGAGCTGCAGCTTGCGGTCCTCGTCGAGATGATGCGCCGTGAGGGCTTCGAGCTCACCGTCGGCAAGCCCCAGGTCGTCACCCGGGTCGTCGACGGCAAGGTGCACGAGCCCTTCGAGTACCTCACGATCGACGTGCCCGAGGACTTCCTCGGCGTGGTCACCCAACTGCTGGGCCTGCGCAAGGCCCGGATGGAGCAGATGGTCAACCACGGCACCGGCTGGGTGCGGCTCGAATACCACGTGCCGGCCCGGGGCCTCATCGGCTTCCGCACCGAGTTCCTCACCGAGACCCGCGGCACCGGGATCCTGCACCACGTGTTCAACGGGTTCGAGCCGTGGGTCGGCGAGTTGCGCACCCGCGGCACCGGGTCGCTCGTGGCCGATCGTCAGGGCGTGGTGACGTCGTACGCGCTGTTCAACCTGCAGGAGCGGGGCACGATGTTCGTCTCGCCCGGAACCGAGGTCTACGAGGGGATGGTCGTCGGCGAGAACCCGCGTCCGGAGGACATGGACGTCAACCCCGCCAAGGAGAAGAAGCTCACCAACGTGCGCTCCTCGACCGGTGACGAGCTCGAGCGGCTGATCCCGGCAAAGGTGATGAACATGGAGCAGGCGCTCGAGTTCTGCGCCGTCGACGAGTGCATCGAGGTGACACCGGCAACCGTGCGGATCCGTAAGGTCGCGCTCGGCGCGAACGAGCGGGCCAAGCAGCGCAGTCGCGCGAAGAACCAGTAGTCCGGCGCGTCACTCGGGGGCGCCCGGCAACAACTCGGCCCGGAGCGACAGCACCAGGCAGGCGGCCAGGGTCACGACGAACCCGGCCACTGCCACCGGCGCGAGGTGCGGCCTGACGGCGTCCCCGAGCGCCAGCAGGCCCACCGCCGCGGGGACGAGCGTCTCGACGGTCACGGAGATGGCCGCCACCGAGGTGGTGCGGCCCCGCTCGAGCGCATAGGCATAGGCGACGATCCCGATGATGCCGTGGCCGACGGCGGCCCACAGGGCCGGTTCGGCGAGCGTGTGCCACCAGGGGTGCGGTACCACCAGGACGCGGGCGGCGATACCGACCATGCCGTACCCGAGTCCGCTGGCCACGGCGAGGAGCACGACGGACAGCCCG
>JAJXWF010000221.1 GCA_021781735.1 Actinomycetes bacterium | reverse complement strand
GCCCAGAGGATCGGTACCGCCGCTGGTGACGTGCGAGCGACACCGCGGCCAGTTACCTGGCCGCCGGGCGCACGGTGAGGTCGGCGAAGAAGGCTTCGGTACCGATGTCCACGAACAGTCCGACCGTGCCGCGGCCGGGTTGTGCGTTGCTCTGCACTCGGAGCAGCGGTTCGCCGTCGACGCTGACCTCGCACCACGGTCCGTCGACGTCGAGACGAAGGTGCATCCACTCGTCGGGAGCGATGTTGGCCGCGGCCTCGAAGGTGCCCTCTGGGAAGCTCTCCCGAAGGCGGTCGAAGGGCCAGTCCGGATAGCTGAAGTGCTGGACCGCGTGCCGGTCCCGAGGTGCGGGCGGTGCCGTCTTGAGCCCGTTCAGGGGGCGCAGGTAGGCGGCTTCGAACCGGTCCATGTCTGGCGAGATCCGGTAGGCAACGCCGGCGAATCCTCGCGCGTACTCCGGCGCCGCGATCGCAAGCCTGCTGCGGACGTCGACCTCGATGATGCCGTCGGTGAACTCGACGGGCAGGACCAGGAAGGTGGGCTGGTCGACGTAGTCGACGCCCGGCGTCCCACGACGGGCGATCTCGTCGGTCAGGGACACGCGTAGGGCGGACCGTCCGTCGATCACGACCGGATCGGCTGTCACCGATCGGGGCACTGCGCCGCTAGGCACGGTGTCGAGCGGATGGGTGAAACGCGTTGTGGCGCTCATGCGAGTCTCCCTGGGGAATTGAAGCGGCCGTTCGAGGGGCCGGTGAGGAGGCGGAAGCTCAGGATCGAGACGACGCTGCCGAACATCATCACAGCGATCATGGGGACGGCGGTCCGGCCGCCGCCCGAGGACGCCAGTGGCGCCGAGATCGCGTTGGCGAGCGCCCCACCGACACCCTGGACGGCGGCCGCGGCGCCGGCGACATGGGTGACGCGCATGGCGCCGAGTGCGCCGGCGTTGCCGTAGATGAACGCCATCGAGGCCATGATCGTGAGGAAGCCCAGGCAGGTCAGTACCAGCGGGGTGTGCCAGAGCAGCACGCCGAGCATGAGGGCGGCCACCCCCGCCGTGCTGGTGCTGAGGCCGACCGCGATCATGGCGCGGGGCCGGAACCGCCCGATCAGGCGTGCGTTGACCAGGGAGAGCAGTACCTGGGCCAGGGCGGTGGAGGCGAAGAACAGCGAGTACGGGATCGGCCCCATCCCCTTCATGTCCTGCAGCACGTAGGCGGCGTTCGCGACGTAGGCGAGCATGGTGAAGCTCGCGAAGCTCTGCACGAGGGTGAAGCCGACGAACGAGCGAACCCGCAGAACCTCTCCCACCCCGCTGAGCGAGCGGCGCAGTCCTCCGCCGTGGCGACGTTCGGGAGCGAGGCTTTCGGGGACGAACCAGGCCGCGGTGAGCACCATCAGCGCGCCGAGACCGGTGAGGGACCAGAACACTTCCCGCCAGCCAAACACGGTGATCACCAGCGCGCCGATGACGGGGGCGATCATCGGGGCCAGTCCTCCGAGGGCCTGGAGGACGGACATCAGCCGGGCGAGCTGGTCACCGCGGGCGACGTCCACGATCACGGCGCGGGCGACCGCCGAGGCGATCCCGCCGCCGGCGCCCTGCACGACGCGGGCGGCGACCAGGACCCAGATCGTGGGCGCCAGGGCGCATCCCGCGGCTCCGAGCAGGCACACGAGGCCACCCACGATCAGTGGGAGCCGGCGTCCCCGTTGATCCGACCACGGGCCACCCGCCAGTTGGCCTGCGGCGAAGCCCAGGAAGAACGCCGTGAGCGTGAGTCCCACCAGGGACGCCGTGGTCGCCAAGTCAGCCGTGACGCGTGGGAACGCCGGCGTGTACATGTCCGTGGCGAACGGCGGCACGGCAGTCTGTAGGGCGATCGTGCCGATCAGGACAGCGGCGACCGGCGGACCAGCGGGCCCGGCCACACGGGTGCCGGATTCGGGCACGCTCATGGCGTCTCACTCTCGGTGTTCGCGAGGACGACGACTCCCCTACCGCCGACCAGGTTCTGTTCCATGTCGTGGTGGGCCTGGACGATCTCATCCAACCGGTAGACCCGTCCCACCGGTACGACAGCGGTGCCCTCGGCCACGGCGTCCAGGAACTCCTGCAGCGTCTCGGGTCTGAGGTCGGACGCTTCACCGGAGTAGGCCGTGAGGCGGACGCCGTTCGGCAGCCAGTCCATCGGGTAGAACTCGTGGATCGTCCACTGATCCGACAGCATGCCGGTGAAGCAGACGGTTCCCCCTGATCGGGTTGCCCTGAGCGTGTCTTTCAACACGTTCACCCCGACCAGCTCGACGGCCCCGTCCACGCCCTCCGGGATCAGCGCATGCACCTGATCAGCGATCGTGCCGCCATCGATCAGGACGTGATCGACGCCGAGCCGGTGCAGGGCTTCGACCTTGGCCGGGTTCCGGGTCGTCGACAGCACCGTCATGCCCCGGCGCTTGGCCAGGACCGCGGCCGCCATGCCGACCGCCGACGTCCCTCCCCGGATCAGCAGGGTTTGGCCGGGCGTCGCCCGAAGGCCCACGTCAAGGGAGCCCACCGCCGTCTGCAGCATCTCGGGCACCGCCCCCAGCGTGGTCCACGGCAGACTGCTGCGAAACGGGATGACCTGGGCCGCCGGCACCTTCACGAACTCCGCGTAGCCGCCATCGAAGGTCCGGCCCATCCCGCCCATCATCGTCGCCACCTGCGTCCCCGCCGTGAACTCGCCCCCCGGCGCCGCCTCCACGACCCCGACGGCCTCGATACCCGGGATCCGGGGGAAACTGCCCGAGGAGGCCACCCCCTGGCGGAAGTGCAGCTCCGAACGGTTCAGGCCGAAAGCCATCACCCTGATCAGCACCCCGCCCACGGTCGCCGTCGGAACGGGCACCGACCGCACCTGAAGAACCTCCGGTGCGCCGGGAGCGTCGACGACGACCGCCCGCATCAGTCGAGTCATGCGTCAACTCCCGTCTTCTCCCCTGAAGCCTCGAGGGCCTCGTTCAACTTGGCCAGCAGCTCTGTGGCGGAGGCCAGTTCGCTATCGGCGATCACCGCCGGATCCAGGCAACGGTCGAGGGCCGCACCTACCGTCGCCTCACCCTCGGACAGAACTCTGTGGCCAGAAGCGGTGAGGGCGATCAGGGACGACCGGCGATCGTCCGGATTCGGCGTCCGCTGGACCGTCCCGTCCCGCTCCAGCCGGTCGACCAGTTTGCTCGCGGCACCCACCGTGATCAGCAACTCATCCGCCACGTCCTGCACCCGCGCCTGGCCCTCGTGCCGTCCCACCACGCGGAGCGCCTGAAGCCGGCCCAACGTCACCCCCACGGTGGAGTGCACATCACGGTCGAGCACCTCCCACAGCCCGATCTCGTAGCGGAGGACCGCGTCGAAGAACCCTCTGACATCTCGCATGACCCCTGCAACTGCCTTCGCGGGAAGATTATTCCAAGGAATACATTTGCCCGTCACTAGACGAGGCGATGATTACCCATTAGGCGCTTCCCCCCGGCCGTCGCGCGGTGTCGTCGGCGTCACAGCAGGACTTCCAACGCTGCGCGGATGCGCGGCTTGGCCTTCGGGAACGACGTGGCCAGGTCGAGCAGACTGGACGGCTGGCTGCCGGTCTTCCCCACCCACCGACGGAGCGCCTCGCAGGCCTGATCAGTCCCCTCCGTGTGAGCGAGCCGGAAGCTGTCGACGATCGTCCGCTCCGCGGAGTAGATGGACAGCCTCAACCCGTCCTGCTCGAGCGACGTCCTGCCCAGTTCGAACGTGTCCGGATCGAACGAATGCCAGATCACCCGATCGAAGCCGGCCGGATGCCGGACGCCGCGCGGAAGAGCAATGTCCGTGCCGAACGGGATGGCATCGCTCAGGTCGTAATAGACCAGCGCGCTGGTGAGGCAGAGCGTGGATGCGGGTTTGAGTGCCGACGCCGCGGCCAGGGATGCCCATGCAGGGTCAATCCGGCCCGGATCCACGAACACTCCTCGTCCGACCCTCTCGAGGCCCCCTGCCTCGACGAGCGCGTAGACCTGGTCCTTGCGCAGCCCGTCCCGGGCCGCGCCCGCGAGCGTCAGCACTGGATCCGGCACTATGTCTCCTAACT
>JAJXWF010000220.1 GCA_021781735.1 Actinomycetes bacterium | reverse complement strand
CTGCCAGGGCGGCCACCAGGGCGACGATCAGGGCGGCCCGCGCCACGTTGGTGGGCAGTCGGTCGACGACCAGCAGTGCCAGGGCCGCCAGGGTCCCCACCACCGCGACCGCCGCGCCGAGGGTGGTATAGGAGCCGCCCGCGCGGTCGAGCAGCACGACGGCCCAGACGACGCTGGCGCTCACGGCGACCGCCATGCCGATGCGGGCGGGCAGCAGGCGTCGGTACTGCCAGGCGATCGCCCCGGCGATCGCGATGGAGCCGCCGATGGCGGGGGCGAGCGCGGCGGTGTAGTAGTCGTGGTAGATGCCGGCCATGTAGCTGAACACGAGCGCGGTGACCACGAGCCAGCCGGTGTAGACGATGATCCCGGCGCCTGCCTGGGTGGCGGGCGATGCGGTGCCGCGACGCACGGTGGTGGCCCAGGCGCGCCGGCCGAGCAGCAGGTAGGCCGTGACGGTGAGGATCAACGCGGCCGGGATGAGCCAGGCGATCATGCCCCCCGACACCCCGTCGAACATCCGGGTGATCCCGGTCGAACCCCAGGTGCCACCGGCGTTCGCGCCGCCACCGCCCCCGACCGAGCCGGTCTCGTTGCCGGTGATCCGGCCGAAGCCGTTGTAGCCGAAGACGAGTTCGAGGAACGAGTTGGTCTGTGAGCCGCCGATGTAGGGACGCATCGACGCGGGTGTCAGTTCCACGACCGCGACGTACCAGCCGAGGCTCGCGACCATGGCCGCGGACGCGATGAGCAGGTCGACGATCTTCTTCCGCCAGGTGGCGGGTGCGGCCACCGCGTAGGCGACGACGAACGCGGGCAGCACGATGAAGGCCTGGAGCATCTTGGTGAGGAAGCCGAAACCGATCGCCACCCCCGCCCACGCGAGCCACGTGCGCGAGGCCGTCTCGGTGGCGCGGATGACGAAGTAGCTCGCGAGCACCTCGAGCAGCACGAGCAGCGCATCGGGGTTGTTGAACCGGAACATCAGCGTCGCGGCCGGGGTGAGGGCGAAGATCACCGCGCCCGCCAGGGCGGCCCAATGGGCGCGCATCGTCGGCCGGTAGCCTCCCACCGCCCGGTCGAATCCGAGGCTGCGGCGCACCGTGGCGTAGAGGACGCCGACGCTGGCCACGCCCATCAGCGCCTCGGGCACCAGGATGCTCCACGAGTTCAGCCCGAACAGCCGCACCGACAGGCCCATCACCCACATGGCGGCCGGCGGCTTGTCGACGGTGATCGCGTTCCCGGCGTCCAGCGAGCCGAAGAACCAGGCCTCCCACGACGTGGACCCGGCCTGCGCGGCCGCGGAGTAGAAGGAGTTCGCGTAGCCCGACGCGCCGAGCCCGACGATGTACAGGACGGCGGTCGCAGCCAGCACCACCGCCAGGCTGATCGGGGCGAGAGGGGACAGGGCCCCACCACGGGTGAGGGGGAGCGCCCGGTGTCGCCGCAACGTCCCCGCGCCGGCCGCCGTCGAAGGATCGCCGAGGGTTCCGGAGGACGTGGAATCCCGGTCGCCGAGTGTGGTCGAAAGGCTCATGGATTCAGCCAATATTCAGCTTCTTTGACGCCCGTGTGAGACCTCTGTGCGGTGACTGTGAGGCTCCCCGGCGACCTGTGAAACCCGACTTTGGCAAGCGGAAGCGCACTCCCGGAGAGCGCTTCCGCTTGGCGAGTGGGTGGTGCGACCGGGTGTCCCCGGGTCAGGACGCGAGCGGCAGGCGCAGGGTGAAGCGCGTGTAGCCCGGATGGGAGTCGACCGAGGCGGTCCCGTGGTGCGCATCCATGACGGCGGCGACGATCGCCAGCCCGAGCCCGGTCGATCCCTCGGTGTTGTGGGCGCGGCTCGTGTCGGCCCGGGCGAACCTCTCGAACACGACGTCCTTGATCGTCGGGTCGATGCCGGGACCGTTGTCGGTGACGGTGATCACGGCCCATGGGCCGTCGGTGGTCACCCCGGCCTCGACGATCGTGCCGGCGGGGGTGTGGGTTCGCGCGTTGGCCAGCAGGTTGACGACGACCTGGTGCAGCCGGTTGGCGTCGGCCCTGGCCGTGATCGTCTCGTCGGGCAGGTCGAGACGCCAGGTCTGCTCGGGTCCGGCGACCCGGGCGTCGTTGACCGCGTTGAGCACGAGCTCGACCACGTCGACCGGCTTGAGGTCGAGGTCGGGGTCGTTGTCGAGGCGGGCGAGCAGCAGCATGTCCTCGACGAGCTTGCTCATCCGCCCGCTCTCGGCCTCGATGCGTCCCATCGCGTATGCCGTGTCGGTGGGCAATTCCTCGCGACTGCGCCGGGTGAGTTCGGCGTACCCGCGGATGGCGGCGAGCGGGTTCCGCAGTTCGTGGGAGGCGTCGGCGACGAACTGGCGCAGCTTGGTCTCGGACGCCTGACGGGCCGCCAGCGCCCCCTCGACGTTGTTGAGCATGTGGTTGAACGCGTGGCCGACCCGACCCACCTCATTGTCGGGGTCGGCCTCGTTGGCGGGCACCCGGACCGCCAGCGACACCTCGCCGCGATCGAGTTCGAGGTTCGACACGTGGGTCGCGGCGGCCGCGAGCTGGTTGAGCGGACGCAGTGAGCGCACGATGAGGGCCCGGGACACGACCGCGGTGGCGGCGACGGCCACCGTCGCGAGCACGGCCTCCAGTGCCAGCAGCTTGTGCACGACCGAGCTGACCCCCTCGAGCGGGATCGCCACGACGTCGGTCTCGTAGCCGCGGTCGACCTTCTCGGCCAGGTATTCGCCGTACCCCGGAACGTTCACCTGCTGCGATTCACCGGTCGGCAACTGCAACAACGTCTGGGCGAGGTCGGAACTGATCGCCTCGATGGAGCCGCTGGTGATCCGCCCGCCGCGCACCTGGTTGTTACTGGTCACGACGATGGTCCCCGGAGGCAGGCCGGGGATGTTGATGCCCCGCACCCGCGGCGCGGTCTGGGCGGGATCGTCGGAATCGGGGGCGAGCCCCTTGTCCTGGATGGACAGGGCGCTGACCAGCTGCCCTTGGGCCTGATCGAGCAGGATGCGCTGGACCGCCACCAGGCTGACCGCGCCCAGGGTGAGCGCGACGAGCGCCACGAGGGTGGCCACCCGCAGCACCAGCTGTCGGCTCAGGGTGCCGCGCTTCATCGCACCAACGCTACCGCCCTCAGCGGTGGACGCGGGTGGGACGCGGGATGCTGCCACGGGTGCCGTCACGCAGTGTCCGCCTCACTCGGAGGGACGCAGCACGTAGCCGGCGCCGCGCATCGTGTGGATCATCGGCTCACGATCGGCGTCGATCTTCTTGCGCAGGTACGAGATGTACAGCTCGACGACGTTGGCCTGGCCGCCGAAGTCGTAGTTCCAGACGCGGTCGAGGATCTGCGCCTTCGACAGCACCCGCTTCGGGTTGCGCATGAGGTAGCGCAGCAACTCGAACTCGGTGGCCGTGAGGCTGATCCGCTGTCCTCCGCGGGTGACCTCGTGCGAGTCCTCGTCGAGGCTCAGATCGCCGACGACCAGCAGGGAATCGGCGCGCGCGGTGGTGGCGCCGGTGCGGCGCAGCAGGGCCCGCAGCCGGGCGATGACCTCCTCGAGGCTGAACGGCTTGGTGACGTAGTCGTCGCCGCCTGCGGTGAGCCCGTTGATCCGGTCGCTCACGGCGTCCTTGGCGGTGAGGAAGATCACCGGCACGTCGGGCTGGTCCTGGCGGATGCGCCGCATCACCTCGAGACCGTCGAAGTCGGGCAGCATCATGTCGAGGACGATCGCGTCGGGATGGTTCTCGCGGGCGGCGCGCACGGCGGAGTTGCCGGAGTTCGCGGTGGAGACCTCCCACCCCTCGTAGCGCATGGCCATCGACAGGAGTTCGGTGAGGCTGGGCTCGTCGTCGACGGTGAGCACCCGGATCGGTGAGCCGTCGGGACGGGTCAGGGGATCTGCGTCAACACGTGCCATGCTCCAACTGTGGCAGCCGGACCACACCGTTTCCCATGGATCTGCTGTGAGAATCCTGTGAGCGCCGACCCCCGGATCAGCCGGTCGCCGAGCCCTGAATCACCGGGGCGTCCTGCGCGTGCGGGCGCCGCCGCAGCAGCGTGTCGACGGCGCCTCGTCCGCCGCCGAACGCGAGGAAGATGAGCCCG
>JAJXWF010000219.1 GCA_021781735.1 Actinomycetes bacterium | reverse complement strand
CGAGGGGCGCATCACCGGGGTGTGCTCCCCAAGGGCGAGGCGAACCAGGAGAACCTGATGCGCCTCATGACGGGGGCAAGGCAAGACCAATGAGCGCAACCACCGAGACGGGACTTGACCTTGGCGGTTCCGGTTCCGCTGAAGCGATCCCAGTTCCAGGGCCTGGCCAGCGGGCGCCTGCTGCAGCCCAGCAACATCGCGAGCCTCATCCAGCAGAACGCTCACGTGCTGATCCTGGCCGTCGGCATGTTGATGATCATCGTGGCCGGCCACATCGACCTGTCGGTCGGTTCGGTGGTGGCCTACGTCGGCATCCCGGCGTCCATCGTCACCCTGGCGGGCATGCTGATCTTCCGCGGGGTCGAGCTGGAGCCGATGGGCATCTTCGTCGTGATCGCCGCACTCTTCGGAACCCTCGCCTACTGGCTGGCCCAGGGCACGCTCGGGCTGCCCTACGTGCTGGTGATCATCGGAGTCGTCGTGATGGTTTACGCCATCGTCATGGGCAACACCGTCTTCGGTCGGCAGATCTACGCGATGGGCGGGAACCTCGCGGCCGCCGGGCTCTCGGGAGTCAACACCCGCAAGGTCAATTTCCGACTGTTCGTGACATGGGGCTCCTGTGCGGTCTCGCGGCGGTCGTCGTCACGTCCCACGCGGGGGCGGCCGTTGCGGCGGCGGGAACCAACTGCGAGCTCGACGCGATGGCGGCCTGCGTCATCGGGGGCACGGCCGTCACCGGAGGTGTCGGCCGTGTGTTCGGGGCGATCGTGGGCGCACTCATCATGGGTGTGCTCACCATCGGCCTGTCGATCGAGGGCGTCGACCCCTCATGGCAGTTCGTCATCAAGGGCCCGGTGCTGCTGCTGGCGGTGGCCTTCGACCTCGTGCGCAAGCGCCGTTCGCGATACCGCCCGATCGCTCATCGCGTGGCCACGCGGCGTTTGGCTCCCTTGCCGAAGGCTATTCGCCATTGTTGCGACCCCCCCGATGGACGCGGAAACCCCCCGGTGTATCGTCCCAATCGTTCGATACTCATCGAATCGAATTGTCCCGAGGGAGCCCACCGTGACCGCGACCGTTGAAGAACTCAAAGCCCTGTCCGAAACCACCGTCGTCGACGCCCGCGGGGTCTCGTGCCCCGGCCCCATCCTGGCCGCGAAGAAGAAGATCGGGTCGGTTCAGGTCGGCAGCGTCATGGAGGTCCTGGCGACCGATTCCGGCACGCTCAAGGATATTCCCGCCTGGTGCAAGAAGATGGGCCACGACTTCCTCGGCTCGTTCGACGACGCCGGCTACCTGCACCTCTTCCTCCGCAAGGCCAAGTGACGCGATGGGCGACGTGCCGGAACCCACAGGCTCCACACCGCACATCCTGGTCTTCTCGACGATCAACATCTCCGATCCCGGGATCGACCTGGCGGGCAGCCGTCACCTGAACTATCCGGCCACCGTGCAGACTCTGGCGGTCCCCTGCAGCAGCGGGCTCAAACCCAGCTGGGTCGTGCACGCGCTGGAACACGGGTTTGACGGGGTATTCATCGCCTCCGACGGCGAGGAATGCGCCTACCTGCCGGATTGCTCCGAGCGCACGTCGCAGATCGTCAACGAGGCGCAGGAGGCCATGAAGGCGCGGGGTATCTCGCCGCAGCGGCTGAAGATGGCTGCGGTCTGCTCGGTCTGCGCCGAACCGTTCGTCAACTACATGCGCGAGTTCTCGGAGTCCCTCGGGAAGCTGCGCATCACCGTGGGCGCCGCCTGACCGCACGCGGTCGCGGCACGATCAGACAAGGACCAGCAATGTCAAAGAAGACGATCATCCTGTTCAGCGGTGACTACGACAAGGTGATGGCGGCATTCGTCATCGCCAACGGCGCCGCCGCCATGGACGACGAGGTCACCATGTTCTTCACGTTCTGGGGTCTGAGCGCCCTCCGCAAGCCCAAGGGGACA
This sequence comes from Actinomycetes bacterium, assembly GCA_021781735.1. GTDB lineage: Bacteria > Actinomycetota > Actinomycetes > Propionibacteriales > Propionibacteriaceae > JAJYQH01. Next base: position 2,214 of record JAJXWF010000219.1, on the reverse strand, counting down.
GCCGCCCCCGGCAAGACCAAGACGATGCTGCAGAAGGCGTTCTCGACCATGCTGCCGAAGGGTCCCGAGAAGCTGGGCCTGTCGAAGATGAATTTCGCCGGGGTCGGGCCCGTGATGATGAAGAAGGTCATGAAGGCCGCGAATGTGATGCCCCTGTCCGAGCTCATCGACACGGCCCGCGAGCAGGGCATCAAGTTGATCGCCTGCACCATGTCGATGGATGTCATGGGCATCCGTGCCGAGGAACTCATCGACGACATCGAATACGCCGGGGTCGCGACCTATCTCGCCGAGGCCGACGAGGGCAACGTCAACCTCTTCATCTGAACCCCTTCGCGGGCCGTGAGCCCGCCCCACACGACCAGGCGCGGGCGTCGCGATCGTCCCCGACGGCGCCCGCAGCAGGAGCAGGAGTAATCGTGGACTACGACGTTCTCGTGATCGGTAGCGGCATCGGTGGCATGGAGTCATCGATCAAGCTCGCGGACATGGGCTACAAGGTGCTGCTGGTTGAAAAGGAGGCCAGCGTCGGTGGGCGGATGATCCTGCTCTCCAAGGTGTTCCCCACGCTGGACTGTGCCAGCTGCATCTCGGGCCCGAAGATGTCCTCGACGATCAACCATCCGAACATCACGACGCTCGCCTACAGCGAGGTCAAGGGCATCCGGCGCACCGCCGACGGCGGATTCTCCGCGACCGTGCGGGAGAAGTCCCGGTTCGTCGACTGGGCCGCCTGCACCGGATGCGACGCCTGCCAGATCGCGTGCACGGTCGCCGTCCCGGACCAGTTCAACGCGAATCTCGCCGCGCGGCGGGCCGCCTATATTCCCTTCCCCCAGGCTGTGCCCAAGAAGGCGGTGCTGGAACGCGAAGGCACGTCACCCTGCATCGCGGCGTGTCCTGCCGGGATCAAGGCGCACGGATACGTTTCGCTCGTCCGCAGCGGCAAGGACGAGGAGGCCTTCCAGCTCGTCCTCGACGCCACGCCCCTCGTCGGGACCCTCGGCCGCGCCTGCTACGCCCCGTGCGAGTCCGAATGCACCCGCACCAAGCTCGAGGGTCCGGTGCCGATCCGGTTGATCAAACGCTTCGCCGCCGATCGGCACTACGCCACCCACGACGGCACCGGCGTGACCGCCACCGAGCCGAACGGCAAGAGGATCGCGATCGTCGGCTCCGGGCCAGCCGGACTCACCGCGGCCTGGCAACTGGCCCGGCTGGGGTACGGGGTCAAGATCGTCGAGAAACGCGACCAGCCGGGCGGTTTCCTCCGGCACGCCATCCCCACCTACCGGCTGCCCTCCGAGGTCGTCGACGCCGACATCGCGAACGTGACCGCGCTGGGCGTGGAGATCGAATGCAACGCCGCGGTCACCGATGTCGCCGCCCTCAGGGCCGAGGGCTTCGACGGGGTCATCCTCGCCACCGGCACCCCGCTGTCGATGGCGATGGAGATCCCCGGAGAGGACGCCCGGGGCGTCGTCAGCGGGCTCGACTTCCTCAACGACGTGGCCAACGGCCGGTCCCCCGACCTCACCGGGAAGCGGGTGGTCGTCATCGGCGGCGGAAACGTCGCGATGGACGCCGGGCGCGTGGCCCGTCGACTGGGCGCGGCCGAGGCACGGATCGCCTACCGCCGTGGCCGGGGAGAGATGCCGGCGCACCACGTCGAGGCCGATGACGCCGAGCGCGAGGGCGTGGTCTTCGAACTGCTGGTCGCTCCCACCCGCATCGTCGCCGGACCGGACGCCGAGGTCACCGGCATCGAACTGCAGAAGATGCAGCTCGGCTCGCCGGACGGCTCCGGCCGCCGCAGGCCCGAGCCGATCCCTGGCAGCGAGTACACGCTCGCCTGCGACATGGTGATCTCCACCATCGGCATGGGGCCGGACGCCGACCCGTACCGCTCCCTGGCCGGGGTGGTCGGCGGCAACCGGATCAAGGTCGACGCCCGAACGCTCCAGACCGACGTCCCCTACCTGTTCGCCGCGGGCGACGTCGCCACCGGCGCCACCGACATCACCCGCGCGATCGGCGCGGGGCGGCGCGCGGCGCACATGATCGACCGCTGGCTCACCGGCCGGCCGATGGACGGCTTCGACGCCCTCGACGACCGGCTGCCCACCGTCGATCACGAGACGGTGCTCGCCCGGCAGGCCAGGTTCGGTCATCGTGACCCGGTGTCCGGCGAGGTGGTGCTGCTGCCGCGTCCCG
>JAJXWF010000040.1 GCA_021781735.1 Actinomycetes bacterium | reverse complement strand
CGACCCTGGACGTGTGGAGCGGCCAACTGGCAGGCGTCGGCGCGGAACTGCTGGCCGCACGCCTCGACACGCTCGCCGACCTGATGCCGCTGGCGGCGCGCGCCTACGCGACGATCGCACCGGTACGCAACGTCGCCGCCGCCGAATACCGCACGTCGCTGCCGCTGCCCTCGCCCCTCGAACATCCCGCAGATCGGGACGCCCTGCGCGCGGCCATGCTCACGCTGATGCAGGAGCGGCGCCGCGACGAGCTTGCCCGCGGCGTGAGCCTCGTCGGCCCGCACCGCGACGACGTCGCCCTCACCATCGGCAGCCTCCCCGCGAAGGGGTACGCGAGCCACGGCGAGAGCTGGTCGTTGGCCCTGGCGCTGCGGCTCGGGCAGTTCGACCTGCTCCGCGACGACGGGATCTCACCCGTGCTCGTGCTCGACGACGTGTTCGCCGAGCTGGACGTCACCCGCCGCCAGCGGCTCGCCGACGCGGTGATCGGCGCCGAACAAGTGCTCGTCACCGCCGCGGTCGAGGAGGACGTTCCCGACACGCTGACGCACGCCTCCGGCGTCCGGCGGTTCGCGGTGCGCGACGGCCGGGTGGGCCCCCTGGACGCCGGGGAGCCCGCCGACGATGTGACGGTGCATGATGATCCGGTCGGCACGCCGCCGACGGGTGGGGAAGCGGAGGAGGGCACCGATGCGCAGTGACCCTGACGATCCCGACGCCCGGCCCGAATCCGACCCCTATGCATCGGACGACGCCGACGAGCGGGTCGCGCTCGACCACGATCCCGAAGGGCTCGACCTCGCCGCGCTGATCGCGAACCAGACCCGCAACAGCCCGCTGCCTCCGCCACGGGGGGTCACCCGGCGTCCGCGCGCGCGGCCACGGCCGGTGACCTCGGACTGGTCGGGCCCCGGACCCGACCAGCGCGATCCCCAACTGGTCGGCGACCTGTTCGACCGGTTGGTGTCCGAGCGCGGCTGGTCGACCCAGCTGACGGCCCGCGCGCTGCTGGAGCGCTGGCCCGACCTGGTCGGGGAGGTGAACGCGAGCCACTCGCGGGTGGAGGCGTTCGAGGACCGCATCGTCACTGTGCGCTGCGACTCGACGACGTGGGCCATGTCCCTGCGGTCGCTGGCGCCCCAACTGGTCGCCGAGCTCAATCGGCGCCTTGGCGACGGGTCGGTTACCCGGGTCGTGGTCGTCGGACCCCAGGCGCCGAGCTGGAAGCACGGACGCCGCAGCGTTCGCGACGGCCGCGGGCCGCGCGACACCTACGGGTGAGGGTCTCGTCGCATCAACGTTCGACGTTTTCCCCCGTAGTCGCGGGAAAACGTCGAACGTTCCGTCGGGGAGGCCTCCCGGTCAGGCGCCGGACGCCTTGATCGACGGATCTGGATCGACAGGGGAGCGCGTCGGGGTCTGCTCGGCCTTCATGTCCGAGGCCGCGAGCTCCGCGTCGCTCCGCGGGGACTTGGCGGCGTCGTGGATGTACTCGTCGGGATTCTTGTTCTCGGCGCTCACCCGCTCGCCCTGGTGCTGGGCGACGTGCTTGAGGAACCGCACGGCGATCGTGTGACGCAGTTCCAGGCTGGCTTGCTGGCGGAAGTCGGCGAGTCCTGCAGCTCCTCCTCGGCCATGTGGTCGCTGTGGGTCGGGTTGGCGTCGACGACGGCGGTCCACCATGCCTCGGAGCCCGTCTCGGGTCAAGTCCCTGGTGGTGGTGGCGTAGCGCTGGATCCGCGCGCTATGTGAAGTCGCAGGACACCACCACCAGGGACTCAACTTAGGCCGCCCCCGCGCCGGCCGAGTGGACGCCGAACTGCCAGGATCGTTTGCTCATCCCGTACCAGAAGCCGTCGATCGCCGACTCACCGACGACGTCGGACGCCGACCCGCTGCGGCCGTAGGCGGCCCCCATCGCGACGTAGAGGGGTGCCCAATGCTCGGTGCGCGGGTGCGCGACCCGGCCCGCGGGGGCGCGATCGAGCATGTTGAGCACGGCGTCCACGTCGCCGGCACCGACCGCCTCGGCGGCCCAGTGGTCGAACTCGGCGCTCGCCGCTGGAGGGGCCGCGTCCGGCCCTGCTCCAGGGTTGAACCAGCGCAGGTTGTGCGTGGTGAAGCCCGACCCGACGATCAGCACCCCCTCGTCGCGCAGGGGTGCGAGCGTTCGGCCGAGGTCGAACAGCTTGGTCGGGTCGAGGCTCGGCAGCGACAACTGCAGCACGGGCACGTCGGCGTCGGGATACATCTCCTTGAGGGGCACGTAGGCGCCATGATCGAGACCACGGCCCTCATCGTGTGCCACCGGCTCTCCGGTGGAGCCCAGGAGCGTCGAGACGCGCCCGGCCAGCTCGGGCGCGACCGGTGCGTCGTAGGTCACCTGGTAATAGTGCTGGGGGAACCCCCAGAAGTCGTAGAGGAGCGGGGTGCCGGGCCGGGTCGACGAGACGGCGATCGGGGCCGTCTCCCAGTGCGCCGACACCATCAGCACAGAGGTGGGTTTCGGCAGGGACTCCGACCAGTCGGCGAGTTCGTGGGTCCACGTCGAGTCGTCGGCGAGCGGCGGGGCGCCGTGGCTGAGGTACAGAACTGGGGTGGTCATGCTCCCAGAATAGTTAACGCCTCAACCATTTGTCGCATTGATCTCCGCATGAGCCGCCATCGGTGGGACGCCGGTGAGCCGCAGATCGTCGCTCCGGGCGAACCGAACACTCGGCGCGCTTCTCAGGACGCCGCAGCGTCCCCCTCCGTGACCACGGCGTGCCCACCGAACTGGTTGCGCATCGCGGCGACCATCTTCATGGCCGGCGAGTCGGGCTTCTGGGACACGAACCGCGCGAACAGGCTCGCGGCGATCGTGGGGGTGGCGACGCCGAGATCCACCGCAGCGTTGACGGTCCAGCGTCCCTCGCCGGAGTCGGCCGCGACGCCCTCGATCGCCTTGAGGTGCGGGTCGGCGGCCAGCGCGTTGCACATGAGATCGAGCAGCCAGGAGCGGATGACGGTGCCCTCGCGCCAGCTGTTGAACACGGCCGGGACGTTGGTGACCTCGCCAGCCGCCTCGATGAGCTCCCATCCCTCCGCGTAGGCCTGCATGATGCCGTACTCGATGCCGTTGTGGACCATCTTGACGAAGTGACCGGCGCCGTGGTCGCCCGCGTGCACGAAACCGAATTCGCCCACGGGCTTCAACGCGTCGAAGATCGGCTGGCAGGTGGCGACGTCGTCGGTGTGCCCGCCGACCATCAGCGCGTAGCCGTTCTCCAGTCCCCACACGCCCCCGGACACCCCGCAGTCGAGGTAGTGGATGCCCTTCGGCTGGAGCGCGTCGGCGCGCCGCTTGTCGTGGGTCCACTTGGAGTTGCCGCCGTCGATGATGATGTCGCCATCGCCGAGCAGGGGCGAGAGCTGGTCGATGACGGTCTCGACGACCGAGTCGGGCACCATGACCCACACAACCCGCGGGCTGTCAGTGAGCTGGCCCACCATGTCGGCGAGGCTGGTGGAGTCGCTGACGTCGGGGTTCTGGTCGTAGCCGACGACGGTGTGCCCGGCGCGACGCAACCGTTCGCGCATGTTGCCGCCCATCTTGCCCAGGCCGACGAGTCCGATCTGCATGGTGGCTCCTTTGCTCCGCGGTGCACGAGCCGAGGTGATGCACCCCGGCGTCCTCCACTGTAGGGGGCGGTTCGCGAGGGACGCCGTGGATGTCGTGGGCGTGCCCGAGGTCCGGGGCCGGTCCTGGCGGGGCTCAGCCGTCGAGTCGTCGCTGCCAGGCCGCCTCGGTGCCCACGACCCGGAAGCCGAGGGCGAAGTTGATCGCCAGCATCGGGTCGTTCTCGCGGGCGTTCCACGTGTGGATGCGCTCCACCGACGGCCACACCTGCTGGGCACGGCGCAGGTTGAGCACCTTGAGCAACATGCCGAGTCGGTGCCCGCGGTGCTCGTGCAGCACCAGGGTGTCCCCCTGGTTGGCCGCCGCCGGATGAGCCGCGTCGTGCAGCAGAGTCGTGTAGCCGACCAGGCGTCCACTCGGCAGGTGCTGCGCCACGACGGTCAACGCCCGGATGCCGGCCGCCATCTGGCGACGCTCCTGGTGGCGAATCCGTGCGGCGTCCCAGGCCTGGGCCTCGACGTCGATCTCCGCATGGGGCATATCGGTGCTCATCGCCACGGCGAGGTCGGCGAATCCGTCGATGTGCTCGTCGGGACAGGTGCCCTCGAAGCTGATGAGGTCGTAATCGTCCGCGTAGGCGATCGCTTCGTCGTGCAGCCGGGCGACGCCCTCGGAGTCGACGGGCAGGTCGAGCACGGAGTGCAACTCGAGCTGTTCTGGCCGGAACCCGCGGCCGAGCAGGAATCGCGCGGCGGGGTGGGTCCCGTCGATGAAGCCCAGTTGCTCGCCCACCTCGACGGCGTCCGCGTCCGACGTCGCCACGGCGGGCACCGAGCCCGTCGACGTGACCAGGACGCGGCGTCCCTCGGCGCGGGCCCGGTTGAGGATCGTCTCGGCCAGAGCGGAACCGATGCCCTGCCCACGCGCGTCGGGGCGCACGACGACACGCGCCTCGCAGTAGTGCGTGTTGTCGAGCAGCGGGAGCACCAGTCGGCCGATGCCGACCACGTTGTCGGCGCCGTCATCGGCACCGGTCGGCAGGGCGGCCCACACGACCAGCCGGCGTTCCGGGTTCGCGACGGACAGGCGCAGTTCCGCGTCCAATGGCCGGGTGAGGTCGTCGTTGCCGTGGACGGCGACGATCTCGTCGTGCCACAAGTGGTTGGACGCCTCGTGGATCCACCGTCGGGGGTCGTCGTCGCCGGTCAGCTCTGCGGTCTCGATGATGCGGTAGTCCATGGCGACCAGTCTCCCGGGGCCGCTCGGGCCACGGCAACCGAATTGGCGAAGCGGGATCAGGCGAGGGTCGACACCCGGACGACAATGGCGGTGGTCACCGTGAGGTCGCAGGAGAGTTCGATGAACATGGCCACACCCAGCGCCCGCACCGCCACCCAACTCGTCGCCAGGGCACCTCGCGGCGTCCGGACGCGGATGAGTTCGGCGATGAACAACCCGGTGATGAACCCGATCAACAGTCCGGGACCGGGCAGCAGCACCATGCCGGCGATGCCGGCGACGAAGCCGACGGCCATCGGCCAGCTGGGGATGTCGCGCCGAGCGAGCTGACGTTTGGTCAGCAGGGTGCCAGCGAGCGATCCGGCGCCCAGGACGACCAGGCCGATGGCGAGCAGCGTCCAGTCGATCGCGCTGCGGTGCCCGATGTTCCACGCGGCCGGGCCGACGCCGACGAGCAGGGTTCCGGGGAGGACCGGAACGACGACCCCGGCCACACCCATGACCGCGAGCACGAGTGCCACGATCCCGAGAAGCAGCGGATCCATATCCCCAGGGTGGTGAGGCGGCGCCGGAGGCGACACTCCGGAACTCCGGCGATCATTCGCGGCCCATGCACCGCGAGAACGCGACCGATGGGTTGGCCGGTGGTTCCTTTCGAGTGATGCGACCGTGCGGACCAGGAATTCGCCCGCCTCTCAGCCGCGCCAATTGATTTCTTCGTCAATCACCAGTATCTCCGGTTGCACGGCGAACTCCGATGGTGTGTGATTCGCAGAGGAATCGCCGACGTGTTTGTGTTTCGGGTCGCGAGACCTGGTCCGGGGGGGATCTCATGCTGGGTAACCGTGGCCGACTGGCAGTGTGGGCGCGCCTCGTGGCGCTGGTCCTGATGGTCGGGATGGTCTCGTGGTGGCGCCCGTTGGCGGCCTCGGCGACCGGTCTTGCGGGGACATTCGTCTCGTTGAGTCCCGCGCGGGTGTTGGACACCCGGATCGACAACGGGGCGATGGGCCCGGTCGCGGCGAATTCGACGATCCACGTGCAGATCGCCGGGAGGGGCGGAGTCCCGTCGACCGGCGTGTCGGCCGTGGTGCTGAATGTCACCGAAACCGAGGCGCAGGGGGCCGGATACATCACGATCTTCCCCGACGGCACGGCCCGGCCGACGGCGTCCAACCTCAATTTCCCGAAGGCCGACACCCGCGCGAACCAGGTCACCGTCAAACTCGGGTCGAATGGGAAGATCGCGCTGGCGAGCAGCACCAAGTACAGCCTGCAACTCATCGCCGATGTGTCGGGTTACTTCCTGGCGGGAACCCCGTCGGCGGCCGGTGCGTTCGTCCCGCTGAATCCCGCGCGCGTGCTGGACACCAGGGTGGCGAACGGTGCCACCGGTCCGGTCGCGGCGAATTCGACGATCCACGTGCAGGTCGCCGGACGCGGGGGCGTCCCGTCCACGGGTGTGTCGGCGGTGGTGCTCAACGTCACCGAGACGCACGCCCTGCTGGGCGGGTACGTCACCGTCTATCCGGACGGGACGACCCGACCGGCAGCGTCGAACCTGAACTACCCGGGGGGTGACACGCGGGCGAACCTGGTCACGGTGAAGTTGGGCGGCAACGGCGCGGTGGCGTTCGCGAGCACCACCAACTCCACGCTCGACCTGATCGCCGACGTCGCCGGCTACTACGTGGCCGGGACGCCGACCGCGGCGGGAACGTTCATGGCCCTCGACCCGGCCCGGGTGCTCGACACCAGGGTGGGCACCGGTGCGACCGGTCCGCTGGCGGCGAACTCGACGATCCACCCCCAGGTGACCGGCCGCGGCGGCGTCCCGGCGACCGGCGCGTCGGCCGTCGTGCTGAACGTCACCGAGACCGAGGCGCGGGCGTCCGGCTACCTCACGGTGTACCCCGACGGCACGAGCAGGCCGACGGCATCCACCCTCAACTTCCCGGCGGGTGACACCCGGGCGAACCTGGCCACCGTGAGACTCGGCGGCACCGGGAGGATCGCCATCGCCAGCACCGACAGCTCCACTGTGCAGGTGGTGGCCGACGTGGCCGGCTACTACCTCACCGGCATCGGCCCGATCACCTGCAGCGACCCCATGACCCTGGTGTTCGACACCACCGTCGACACCAGTCGGCCCAATCAGGTGGCGTTCACCCTTCAAGGTGGCGGACCCGTGACGGTCCGCTGGGGTGGCGCGGGTGCCGCGTCGCCGGCACCCACCGGAGCCGGCAGCGTGCAGACCTACGCAGCCAGTCCCGGGACGGTCGGCTACACCTATGCGAGCGCCGGAACGTACACCGTCACCGTGTGCGGCACGGTGACGCACTTTTCGTCGCCGTACCAGACGACTCTCATCGCGGTCCGCAGCTTCGGAGACCTCGGTACCACGGACTACACGAATGCATTCCTCGGCGCCGCCCACCTGACCGCGGTCCCGCCCACCCTGCCGGGCGTCGCAACCAACCTCAGCCGGATGTTCCGGGAAGCGACCGCGTTCAACCAGGACATCAGCGGTTGGGACACCAGCAGGGTGACCGACATGAGTGGGATGTTCGACACCGCATACATGTTCAACGCGCCCATCGGCACGTGGGACACGGGCAGCGTGACCGACATGAATGCGATGTTCCGATTCGACTACGCGTTCAACGAGCCCATCGGCGGATGGCATACCGGCAACGTCACCGACATGAGCGGCATGTTCGACCATGCGCAGCGGTTCAACCAACCCATCGGCGGATGGGACACCAGCAGGGTCACCGACATGAGTGGCATGTTCGAGAACGCGAATGATTTCGATCAGCCCCTCGGCGGGTGGGACACGAGCCATGTCGCGAATATGAGCGCGATGTTCGATCAGTCAGCCTCGTTCGATCAGCCCATCGGCGGGTGGGACACGAGCCAGGTCACGGATATGAGCGAGATGTTCGCGTTGGGGAGGTTCAACCAGCCCATCGGGGCCTGGGATACCAGCAACGTCACCGACATGCGGGCCGTGTTCGCTTCCAACCTTGACTTCAACCAGCCGATCGGCGCGTGGAACACCGGACGCGTCACCACCATGAGTGGCATGTTCTATCAGGCGATCGCCTTCAATCAGCCGATCGGGGGGTGGGACACCGCACGCGTCACCACCATGCGGGGGATGTTCGAGATGGCTTCGGCCTACAATCAACCGGTCGACACGTGGGACACCGGAAATGCCACCGACATGAGTCGGATGTTCGCCAACGCGAGGGCGTTCAATCAGCCCGTGGACAGTTGGAACACCAGCAAGGTCGTCGACATGAACGCCATGTTCTCCGGGGCGTCGATGTTCGATCAGCCCGTCGACAATTGGAGTACCGCCATGGTGACTGACATGGGCGGGCTGTTCGAGTCGACCCGATTCGATCAGAACATCGGAGGCTGGAATATCGGCGCTGTCACGCAGATGACCGGAATTCTCGCCTATGTCCCGCTGTCGACGGCCCACTATGACGCCCTGCTCACCGGGTGGGCATCCCAGGCCGTGCACCGCGGCATCTTCCTCGATGTGGGCTCCAGCACGTACTCGTCCGCAGCCGCGGGCGCGCGTGCCACGCTGGTGGACACCGACGGGTGGACCGTCTTCGACGGGGGCCCGGCGTGAGCGGCCTCCCACCCGGATAGCGGCGTGGGAGGTCCGATGGCGAAGGCGACGGTGGGCGCTCGGCTGACGACCGAGGTCACCCGGGACACGCTGGCTCGCGTGGTCGGGCTCGAGTGCGTGTCCGAGGGAACCGAGGAACACGTTCGCGTCGACACCGCAGTCGGCCGGTTCGAGTCGAGATGGGCGTGATATCGACGGATCCGGCGTCACGGGTGTTCCTGGCGCGGGTCTCGGTGGGCGACTTGCCACTGTCATTCCGCTCGCCTCGCTGGTGTCCCTGGTGGACGCCAGCACCACCGGTCACCTGCGTCGGCGGAACGCACTCTGCGCGGGCTTCGCGGTCGTGCGGGGTGATGATCCCGCCCGTGGCTGTGTCCCGGAAGGATGGGCTGGCGGTGGCGCCCCACGGGGATCGTCGACAACCCACGGCCCGCGGCGTCCGCGCTCATCCCGGAGCGTCCGCGGCCGTGGATACCGATGCCGGGGGCCGGGTTCGCGACGGTCGTGGCGTGGGGGCTGTGGCTGACCACCTTCAGATCGGCCTCGACGCCGCGGCCGTGGTGGATTGCGTGGCAACTGACGATCCTGGCCGCCGGGCGGTCGGATCGTGACCGCCGTCCACCGGCCGTGCTGAGCGGCGATCGGGGAGGCGTCGTCCGCGGGAGCCGTTGACGCCGTGTCGGCCCGAACCCACACCGCGATCGGGGCCTCCGGGCTCGGACGTCCGGGTCGAATCCGCGCCGACCAACGAGGTGCGCCATGAGTGCCGGCGCAGACCGCGTCGCCGAACTCCGCCGGTTGCACGAGTCGGGATGCTTCGTGACGCCGAACCGCTCGGATGTCGGGAGCGCACAGGCCCTTGCCGTCATGGGATTCCGGGCGCTGGCGTCCACGAGGCCGGTTTCACCTGGTCGTCGGGCCGGCCCGACAATACCGTCGGCCCCGACGAGACGCTCGCGCGCCTGCGCATCATCACCGCGGAAGTCGGCCTTCCGGGGAAGGCCGACTTCCAGAACGGCTCCGCCGCCGAGCCGGAGGGCGTCGCCGCGAACGTGGGGCTTGCGGTGCGGACCTGCGTCGCGGGATTGTCGATCGAGGCCTTCTCCGGGGATCCCGCCCGGCCCCTGCTCGAGGTCGACCTCGCCGTCGGGTGCCTCCAGTCGGCGAGGGCGGCGATCGACGCCAGTGGCCTCGCGGTGGTGTTCACGGCCCGGTCGGAGGGCCTCGTGCGGGACCGCGCCGACATCGACGGACTCCTCTCCTCCCACTGATCGGAACCGCTCCGGGGAACGCCGGGGGCCCGCAGTGGTCGGCGTGACGGGACCCCGGGAGCGCCAACTGGATGAACTTTGAAATACTCCTCCCATGGCGACGATCGTGTTCCTCCACGCACACCCCGACGACGAGGCGTCCTCGACCTCGGGCACCATCGCGCTGGCCGCCCGCGCCGGTCATCGCGTGGTTGTCGTGTTCGCGACCAACGGTGACCACGGCGAGGTGCCCTCCGACCTGGCCGAGGGCGAGACCACCGTCGACCGCCGTCACCTGGAGGCGGCCCGGGCCGCGGAGATCGTCGGTACGGCGCGCGTCGTGTGGCTCGGCTACTCCGACTCCGGCATGCAGGGCTGGGAGGGGAACAACGACCCGTCGTCCTTCCACCAGGCCGACCTCGACGAGGCGGCCGGACGCCTGGCCGCGGTGCTCGACGAGGAGGACGCCGACGTACTCGTCGGCTACGACTGGCACGGCAATTACGGCCACCCCGACCATCTCAAGGTGCACGCGGTCGCCTACCGGGCGGCGGCGCTCGCCACGCGGCGTCCCCGCGTGCTCGAGGCGACGATGAACCGGGACGCCGGCCGCGCGCTGCGCAACGGCCTGATCGCCCAGGGGGTGCCCGACCCCGGGTGGGATCCCGACGGTCCCGGCGACGACGGCAACGGCCTCGGCATGCCCGAAGTCCAGATCCACTTCCGTGTCGACGTCTCGCGGATGCTCGACCTCAAGCGGGCCGCGCTGGCCTGCCACGCGAGCCAGACCTCCGATGTCGGGGCCATGCTGTCGATGCCGGAGGAACTGTTCAGCGGGTTCCTCGGCGTCGAATGGTTTCGCGAGCACGGGCGTCCGATCGGCATGACCGACGGGCTGCCGTTCTGAGCGACCGGCTACCGTTTGAGGGCATGGCTCGCAGCACGTCCCGCGGTACCCCGCATCCGGTGCGCCGGACGGCCCGCGACGCGTCGGCGTCCGCGCTGGCGCCGCGGGCGATGCTGGCCGGCTTCGTCACGACGCTCGTTTCGACCACGGTGGGGGCCGGCGTCGTGGGCGCCTACCTCGATCTCACCGACCCCAATCCGTCGACCCGGGGACTGCGCCCGGGCGACCTGCTCCGCGCGCTCGGCGCGGGCGCCCTGGCCGGGCTCATCGCCGGTGTGGTGATCATGGTGTTGAGCGCCTGGCTGGCCATGATGCTGCACGCCCAACTGCGCCGCGGACGCCGGCAACTGCGAGTGCTGTCGCTGCTGCTCAGCACCGGATTGTGGGCGCTCGGCGTGTGGCTCGGGCTCGACCTCATCGGCTTCTCCGGACTCGGGTCGCCGGCCTACGCGGTCGCCTCGCCCGCGCTCGTGGTGGCGTGGGTGATGGTGTGGTTCCTCGCGCCATGGGTGGTCGAGCGGCAGGGCGAGAGCTGACATCCCTCAGGATCCGCAGGCGACAGGTCGCCTCGGTGCGGTGACGGCGTCCGCGGGCGTGGGCCGCCTGCAGATTCGGAGGACTTCCGGCTTAGGACGCCTCAGAACAGCCGGTCGGGCGGCGGTTCGAAGGCCGGGTCGATGCCCCGGAACAACTTGGACACGCTGCGTCCCTCGTGGATGCGCCGGATCGCGTCGGCCAGCAGCGGGGCGACGCTGCGCACCTTGAGCTCGGGCCACCCGGTGGGCGGCGGGACGCTGTCGGTGGTGACGACCTCGGTGATCATCGGGTGGTTCCGCAGCCGGTCCACCGCGGGGCCGGTGAACAGGCCGTGGGTGCAAGCGATCGACGCTTCGACGCAGCCGAAGTCGTGCAGCCGGTTCAGCAGTTCAAGGATGCTGCCGCCTGTGGCGATCTCGTCGTCGAGCACGATCGCCTTGCGCCCGGCGACGTCACCGACGATCGAGTCGATGACCACGACGTCGTCGGCCTTGCGCTGCTTCGATCCGGCCGCCACCGGAAGCCCCAGCAACCGGGCCAGCAGCGACGCCTGCTTCGCGTTACCGAGGTCGGGCGACACGACGGTGTAGCCGTCGAGGTCGCGTCCGCGGTAATGGTCGGCGAGGATGCCGAGGGCGGTCAGGTGGTCGACCGTGACCGAGAAGAAGCCGTGCACCTGCGGGGAATGCAGGGTGAGTGTGATCACCCGCGAGACCCCGGCCGTGGTGAGCAGATCGGCCACGAGCCGCCCGCCGAGGCTGATCCGCGAGGCGTCCTTCTTGTCGGAGCGCGCGTAGGCGTAGTGGGGCAGCACCGCCGTGATCGAGGCCGCCGACGCGCCGCGGGCGGCGTCGATCATCATGAGGAGTTCCATGAGGTTCTCCTGGGTGGGCGGGGCGATCGGCTGGACGATGAACACGTCCTTCTGCCGGCAGTTCGTCAGCAATTGCGCCTGAAGGCAGTCGTTGCTGAACCGCTTGATGTCGACACCCGACAGCGGGACGCCCAGATGGTCGCAGATCCGCGATGCGAGCACCGGGTGTCCGGACCCCGAGAACACGACGATGTTCTTGAGGGGCCTGGTGTGTGTGTCGTTCATCTCGATGCCTTTCGGCTCAGGCGGAGGTCGACGCTCACAGAGTAACGGGTCGGCTTCGGGTGGCGCGCCCGGCCGTGTGGTCTGGCTACCCTGACACCTATGAGTGCCACCACCGAACCCGCCCCGACCACCTCCAGTGATCTCGCCCGGCTCAAGGCCTCGGCCACCGTGCTGCTGGGACTGATCCTCGTCCAGCTGGTGTTCGCGATCGTCGTCCTCATCAACGACAACGCCACGATGAAGGCGATCCACGGCGGCTTCGGCTACCTGTCGCTCATCACCGCACTGATCGCCACCTGGTTCGCCTGGCGCTGGACCAGGACCTCGGGAGCCACGGGAGTGCTCTTCCACACCCTGAGCCTGCCGATCCTGTGCATCATCCAGATCGGGCTCGCGGGCGCCGGCCTCAAGTGGGTGCACGTGGTCGTCGGCGTCGTGTATCTGCTGGCCGTCGCCGGGTTGTGGGCGATGCTGCGCCGCCGGAACTGATCGGACGCCGACCGGCTCAGCCGCCGGCTTCCAGCGTTCGTTCGAGCGGATCCCAGGCCTCCGGCAGCAGGGGGACGGGCGCGGTCGTGCTCGTCAGCTCGACCGTGCGTCGGGTGGTGATCGACTCCTCCATTGCCACCATCGCGTCGAGGACGTGGAATCCCAGCTCGGCGGAGGCGATGGGTCGGCCTCCGGAGCGGATGCAGCGGGCGAGGTCGAGCGCGCCGGCGCCCCGTTCGAAGGTGACCCCGGGAACCGGAAGGGTGATCCACTCGGGCTCGCCGGCCAGGTCCTTGAGGGAGACCGGGCGGGTGAGCTTCACCGTGCCGCCGAAGTAGTTCGGATCGGGCACCAGCAGGGTGCCCTCGGTGCCGGTGATCTCCACGTAGCCGATGCGGGCGAGCGGGGAGTCGAAGCTGAGGAGGCTCTGGGCGACCTCACCGCCTTCGAAGGTGGCGATGGCGCTCACATGTGTGGGCGCGACCACCGGGAAGCTTGTGCCGGCGAGGTCACCCACCTGCACCGTGCGCGTCCGACGGGCGGTGGACGCCACGGCGGCCACGGTCGTCATCGGACCGAACAGGTGCACGAGGGCCGCGAAGTAGTAGGGCCCGGTGTCGAACAGCGGCCCGGCCCCGGCCGCGAACAGGAACTCCGGGTTGGGGTGGAACATGTCCGGGCCCGGGTATTCGAAGACGGTCTGGGCCGCCAGCGGGGTGCCGATGTCACCACGGGCGATCGCCCGGCGGGCGGTCTGGAAGCCCGGGCCGAGGAGCGTGTCGGGGGCAACTCCGACGAGCACGCCGGCGTCCGCCGCGGCCTGGATCAGTTGGCCCGCGCTCGCGCGATCGATGCCGATCGGCTTCTCCGACCACACGTGCCTCCCGGTCGCGACCGCCGCCAGCGACACCGCGGCATGCGCCGCCGGAATGGTGAGGTTGACCACCAGTTCCACGTCGGAGTGGGCGAGCACGTCGTCGGGTGCTCCCCATGACGGGACGCCGTGCTCCTCGGCTCGGGCGCGTGCCCGCTCGGGCTGGAGGTCGCCGACGATGAGCACCTCGACGTCGGGGAACCGGGTGAGGTTCGTGAGATAGGTGTCGCTGATCATCCCGGCCCCGATGAGGCCGACTCCCACGCGTCCGGTCCGGGGGGTGGTCGTTCCGGTGCGTGCCGATGCGGCCCGGTTCTCGGTGGTCATCGCTGAATCCCCTCGCTCGACAGGTGGTTCAGGGCGGCGACCGCCAGGTCGTGGTCCTCGGACGACTCCAGCCCCGAGATCGCGAGTACGCCGACCATCGTCCCGTGCACCACGATCGGCACGGCACCGCCGGCCGGGAAGTACCTCTCGGGTGACAGTCCGAAGGCGGCGAGGAACGCGAGCGCGTCGCCGTCCGGGGCGAACCGCTGCCCGACATCGAAGGATGCCCGCCCGAACCGCTGCACGATGCGGGACTTGCGCTCGACCCAGCCGTCGTCGTCGGCGCTGGTACCGGGCATCGCGGCGTGGAACACCAGCTGTTCGCCGAGGCGGATGGACACGCTGATCGGAAGGTTCTGGTCGTGGGCCCGCTCGACGAGGTTGACTCCGACGCGCCAGGCGTCCTCGTGCGTGAACCGGTCGAGGTCGGGAACGGTGTTCGGCATGGCTACCTCTTCGGGAAGGGGGATGGGGGCGGGGCGGTGACGCTGGCGCGCTCGACGATGTGCGCGGTCGGGGTGAACGCCGCTGGGGCGGGGGTTTCGCCGAGCTGGTGGCGCGCGAGCGACCACAGGTGCCGGGCGAAGTGCTGAGGGCCGAGGCGCACGGTCGTTAGCGCCGGACGGGTGAGCGGGGCGAAGATGTCGTCGTCGAGGCCGATCACGGACAGCTCGGTGGGCACCTCGATCCGGAGGTCGGACGCCGCGGCGAGGCAGGCTGCGGCGTGCAGGTCGTTGAAGCAGGAGACGGCCGTCACGGGATCGCGTCCGTCCAGCCACCCGACGAGCTGCCGGGCGACGGCGGCCACGTCGACCGTCAGGCCGCCGGGGACGCCGGCGATCAGGGGTTCGGGAAGCCCCCGCCGGACGCACGCGGCCACGATCGCATCGGTGCGCGGGGCGGCGAAGCGCTGCAGCGCCCGGTCGCTCGTGGTCAGGTAGGCGATCCGGTGGTGACCCTGCCCTGCGAGGCGGTCGATCTGCAGCTCTGTAGGTAGCCCCGTGCCGGGCGCGGCGAGATCGGCCGCCACGAGGGGGACGCTGAGCCTACCCAGCAGGTTGTTCTCCTCGGACGTCAGGGTGTCCATGCTGATGGCCACGCACGGCTCGAGGTCGGCCAGCATGCCCTGCAGCGCGGCCGCCCCGGGACGCCGCCACACGACGAGCGACCGGCCCGAAGCCGCCACCAGGGCCGTCAGCTCGTCCTCGACGTCGGTGACGTTCGTGCTCCACGGAACGCCGGCGTTGATGAGCAGCACCAGATTCGAGGTGCCGCGTCTGAGTGCTCGGGAGGCCGCGTGGGGCACATAATCGAGGTCGCGAGCCGCCGCCAGGACCCTGTTCCTGGTGCTGAGAGGTATCGACTGGTCGGTTCGGCCGTTGAGTACGTAACTCACGGTGGCTCGGGACACCCCCGCCCGGCGGGCGACGTCGGCGCTCGTGCTGCGTGACCCGGTCACGGCCACCTCCTTCTACTGACACGTGAAAGTACAGGGGCGTCCCACGGGTGGGCAAGAGATTCACTGACACGTGTCAGCATGTGGACGCGGGTCTCCCGCGTCGACCCGGTGAACGCTCCCCCCCGGAAGGTCGGCCCCGACCGTGACGACGATGACCGCGATGGTGAACGATCCCCGCGTCCCCTGCGAAGTTGCGCCGCTCCTGGCACTCGACCCTCCTCGGGTGGGGCCAGCGTCAGGAGAAGTGCAACTTCGCGGAAAATGGGCGCGCCGGGTAAGGCCAGTACCTGTCACCAGCCGCGGGGCGCGCCTACCGTGGAGCCATGGGTATCGATGGCCATCGCACCGAGGTGCGCGACTTCCTGAGCAGCCGCCGGGCGCGGTTGACTCCCGAACAGGCCGGGCTGGCCTACTACGGGGGCAGCCGGAGGGTGGCCGGCCTGCGGCGCGAGGAGGTCGCGATGCTCGCGGGGGTGTCGGTCGACTATTACATCCGCATGGAGCGCGGGAACCTGTCGGGGGCGAGCGACGGCGTCCTCGACGCGTTGGCCACGGCACTGCAGCTCGACGAGGCCGAACGCGAACACCTGTTCGCCTTGGCCCGCGCGGCGGGATCCCGACTGGGCCGTGTCCGCCGCGCGGCATCGACAGGCGTGCGGCCGGTGATCCAGTACATGCTCGACGCGATGGTCGAGGCCCCCGCCTGGGTGCGCAACGGACGCCACGACCTGCTCGCGATGAACGCCCTCTCGCGTGCGCTCTACTCACCGGTGCTCTCGTCTCCCGTGGCCGGCGCCACGGTCAAGCGCCCGGCCAACGTGGCCCGGTTCATCTACCTCGACCCCGCGGCCGGTGACTTCTTCGTCGACTACGACGTGGTGCTCTCCGATTCGGCCGCCATGCTCCGGCTCGAGGCGGGCCGCAATCCACACGACCGCGCCTTGATCGAACTCGTCGGTGAGTTGTCCACCTGCAGCGAGGTGTTCCGCCAGCGCTGGGGCTCCCATGACGTGAAGTTCCACCGCAGCGGGAGCAAGAGGATCCGCCACCCGGCGATCGGCCGCATCGACCTCAGTTACGAGTCCATGGCCCTGCAGTCGGAGCCCGACCTGCAGCTGAACGTCTACACGGCCACGCCGGGTACCAGGGACGCCGACGCGCTGAAGCTGCTCGCCTCGTGGGCCGCCACCCAGGATCTTCCCGTTCCTGATCCTGCGTACCAACGCCGGCGGTAGGGCGTCGCTGATCACCATCGGCCAGGACCGCGGCGGCGCCTCCGGTGAGTGCACGTCCCGGCCACGGATCGGCGAGGTCGGATGACCTCAATGGCCTCGAGACGGCTCCGTCACGCGTCCCTTCCGGTGGATGGCGCGATGGTGTTCAGGGCGGCCAGGCCGTTGAGCGTGCGGGGGTAGCCGATGTAGGGCACCAGGTGGCTCAGCGTGTCGAGCAGCATGGACCGGTCGTTGCCGACCCGGAGGTTTCCGGCCACGTGGCTGCGCACCTGCGGGTCGCATCCGCCCTGCGCGACGAGCAGGACGAACGTGAGCAGTTCCCGCGTCTCGAGGTCGAGGCCGCCGCGGGTGTAATGGTCGCCGAAGCAGTTCGCGGTGAGCCAGCGCTGGATGTGCTGCTCGTCGGCGGGCGCGTTCGCGTGCATGTCGGTGAGCCGCTCCTCGCCGACGATCCGCTTCTGCGCCGCCCAGCCGGCGTCGAACCGGGTCTCGGGCGTGGTGGTCGTCTGGCTGGGCAGGGGGAGCTCGACTCCACGCTCGATGAGCACGTCGTTGGTGATCTCGAGGAAGTCGAAGACCCGCCCGACGCCGAGGTAGGCGACGGCGTGGTAGACGATCTCCTTCGCCTCGGTCGGGGTGACCCCGTTGGCCAGGGCGGCGTCGAGAATCACCTCGTATTCGCCGTGTCCCTGGCAGCCGATCAGCGCCGCGAGCTGCACCATCAGCCGCAGGCGTGGGGGGAGGTTTCCGTGGGAGACGACCTCGTCGAAGGCGAAGTTGTCGAAGTACTCGACGAGGTCGGGATCGGTGCGCGACAGCGTCGAGACCCGGTCCCCGAACAACTGGTCGTGGTTGCGCCCTGCGGCGTCGCTGATGGCCATGTGTGAACTCCTCGTGGGGGTGATCGTGGACGGGGGCGGCCCGGTCGAGCGGGCCTACCGGGCCGCCGCGGGATGTGGTTGGTGGATCGGGTCAGGGGCGCAGCAGCGACTTGATCGCCCGCCGCTCATCCATCGCTGCGTAGGCTTCGGCGACCTCGGACAGCGGCAGTTCGAGGTCGAACACCAGGCCGGGATTGATCGTGCGGCTGAGCACGAGATCCAGCAGGTGGGGCAGGTAGGTGCGGACGTGGGCGGGGCCGCCCTTGATTCCGACGTTATGCCAGAACAGGTCGTTGACGGGCAGGTCGCCGTGAGGGACGCCGACCAGGCCGATGTCGCCGCCGGGACGCACGCAGGCGACGGCCTGCAGCCGGGCCGATTCGGTGCCGACGCATTCGAGAACACAGTCGGCGCCGATCCCGTCGGTGAGGGCGTGGACCGCCTCGGCGCCTGCCTCGTCGCGGTCGGCGACGATATGGGTGGCGCCGAACTCGCGGGCCACGCGTTGACGGTCGTCGTGTCGGCTCATCGCGATCACGGTGTGGGCGCCGAGTTGGACCGAGGCGAGCACGGCGCACAGGCCGACGGCGCCGTCACCGACGACGGCGACGCTCTTGCCGGGTCCGACCTGCGCGCTGACCGCGGCGTGCCAGCCGGTGCACATGACGTCGGACAGGGCGAGGATGCTCGGGATGAGGTCCGCGTCGGGCGTGCCGGGGATGGCGAGCAGAGTCCCGTCGGCCCACGGGACGCGGATCCTCTCGGCCTGCGCGCCGTCGTAGTGGGCGCCGTGCAGGCAGTTGGCGGTGGCCCCCTTCCGGCACACCGGACACACGTTGTCGGACGGGTTGAACCCGCCGACGACGAAGTCGCCCGGCTTGACGGTCGTGACGGCGTCGCCGACGGTCTCGACGACGCCGCACAACTCGTGGCCGATCGGTGTCGGCTTCGCCACCGGGGCGATGCCGCGGTAGCGCCACAGGTCCGACCCGCAGACACAGGCGGCGACGGTGCGCACGATCGCGTCGGTGGGTTCCACGATGGTGGGATCGGGGCGCTCCTCGTAGCGGACGTCCCCGGGTGCATGAATGACGGCTCCGAACATGGGCTCCACTGCATCACACCTGCGTCGCGACAGGAAGGCACTGCCCGTACCACCCAGCGCCCGGTCCAGGTCGCCGCATCGTCACGCCCGCCCGGGTAGCCCGTCGGGCCGTCGCCCGGCGGGTATCGGTCGCGGCCCTGGGAAGTGTCGGCGTCCGGTGGCAGGCTCGATTCATGACAGCCTGCACGCCGCACCTCGTCCGCTCAGGCCGGCAGGTCTGCTCCATCGTGCCGCCCTATCTGCTCGACGCCTTGTCGCGTTCCACCGACGAACGGTTGGCCGGTCCGGCCCGCGAGACCCTGCGTCACGACCACGAGATGCGCACCCGCCGGATGCTCGCCGCCGCCGTCCCGCAGGGTCCGGTCGACGGATACCGCAGTGTCCACCGCGACATCCATGACGCGCACCAGTCCACCTCGCTTCCGGGAACCCTCGTCCGCGCAGAGGGTGACCCCGCGACCGCCGATGTGGCGGTCAACGAGGCCTACGACGGACTCGGCGCCACCTGGGACCTCTATCACCAGGTCTACGGTCGCAACTCCGTCGACGGGCTCGGACTCGGGCTGATCGGCACAGTGCACTACTCGCGCCGCTACGACAACGCCTTCTGGAACGGGGAGCAGATGGTGTTCGGTGACGGCGACGGGACGTTGTTCCGGCGGTTCACGTCGAGCGTCGACGTCATCGGCCACGAACTCACCCACGGGGTCACCCAGAGCACCGCCAACCTCGCCTATTCGGGCCAGTCGGGCGCACTCAACGAGTCGATCTCCGACGTGTTCGGATCGCTGGTCAAGCAGCGGTTGCTCGACCAGACCCCCGATCAGGCCGACTGGCTGATCGGGGCCGACCTGCTCGAGCCCGGCGTGCAGGGGCGGGCCCTGCGCGACATGCTCCACCCGGGCACCGCGTACGACGACCCCCGGCTCGGGCGCGATCCGCAGCCGGCCGACATGGCCCACTACGTGCAGACAACCAGCGACAACGGGGGGGTGCACATCAACTCCGGCATCGCGAACCGGGCCTTCGCCCTGGCGGCCACCACCATCGGCGGCGACGCGTGGCTCGGTGCCGGACAGGTCTGGTACGACGTGCTCACCGGTTCGCAGATCACCCCGCAATGCGACTTCGCGACCTTCGCCCAACTGAGCGTCGACGCCGCCGACGCACGGTTCGGAGCCGGCAGCG
>JAJXWF010000039.1 GCA_021781735.1 Actinomycetes bacterium | reverse complement strand
GAACGGATGCTCGGCCACCGGCATCAGCTCGACGTGGGTGTATCCCTGCCAGCTGACGTAGGACACCAGCTCCTCGGCCAGTTCGAGGTACGTGCGGCCCTTGCGCCAGGACCCGAGATGCACCTCGTAGACGCTCACCGGCTCCTGGTGGGCCCGTGCCTCGCGGCGCCGGGCCACCCAGGCGTCGTCGGCCCAGATGTACTGGGACTCGTAGACGATCGACGCGGTCTGCGGTGCCGCCTCGGCGAACCGGGCCATCGGATCGACCTTCTCCCGCCACACCCCGTCGGGTCCCTGTATCCGGAACTTGTACAGGGTGCCGGTGTCGAGTCCCTCGATGAAGGTCCCCCAGACCCCCGAACCGGGGATCAGCCGCATCGGGTCGCCGGTCCACCAGTTGAAGTCGCCGATCACCTGAACGGCCTGGGCGTTGGGCGCCCACACCGAGAACCGCACGCCCCGAACCTCGCCCCGCTCGTCGTCGGGGATGGTGACTACAAGCGCCCCCAGGCGCTTATAGCACTCGGTGTCACCCCCGTTGTGGAACCCCTCGAGGTCCCAACCGGTCAGGCCGCCGGACGGATCGTATGCCATGTCAATCTCCTTCGAGGAGGGCCGCCCCGCCCGGGCGGGCGGCGCGTTGTGCGGTTGTCGTCCCGGTGCCGGGAGGGGCCGGCGCTGGGACCTGTGCTGGGATTCGTCTCTGGCTGCGGTGCCCCGGGGCTTCTCATTGTTGTGGAGGTTGGCGGCTCACGCCAGGGATCCGGGACGCCGGTGCCACCAATTCCGGCAACTCAACGAGGTGGGCGCCCGGTGATCTGGGCGATGCCCGCCAGCGGGATCGCGACCCAATCGGGACGGTTGCGGGTCTCGTAGACCACCTCATAGACGGCCTTGTCGGCCTCGTAGGCCGCGAGGACGGCGGCGTCGGCGTCGGACAGGGTGTCGGAATAGGCGCCGAGGAACGCGCGACGGTTGGCGGCGAGCCACGCCCGGGCCTCCACGCCGAGCGGGTCGTCGTGGGCGCTCGTGGCGTAGCTGAGCGAGCGCATCATGCCCGCCACATCGCGCCAGGGGGAGTCCGGCAGCACCCGTTCCCACATCTGCTTCATCGGCTCGCCCTCGAAGTCGATGATCCGCCAGGTGCCACCCGAGCCACCGCGCAGGTGCAGGGTCTGGCCGAGATGGAAGTCACCGTGGATCCGCTGCCCCCGGATCCGGTGGCCTTCGAGCAGCCGGAACAACCCGACCAGGTCGTCGCGGTGGGGTGCCAGCACCGGAGCCGCCGCGGTCGCCGCGTCGAGGCGCGTGATCATCGTTGCCGCAATGTCGCCTCCGGACAGGTGTTGGGTGGGGAAGGTGTCGACCAGCGCGTCGTGGATCGTCCGCAGTGCGCCACCGAGCATCGCGCTGTGCGCGGTGAAATCGCCGCCGGTGCGCGCCGACTCCTGGGCGAGCTCCCAGCCGTCCTCGGCCCCGCGCAGGAATTCAGTGAGCATCATGAGGTCGAACACGCTCGCCTCGGTGCTTCCCGGGAGGGCGACGGTCGCGCTCATCCACCCGTGCAGCCGCGCGACGGCCCGCACGCCGGCGCGGCCGAGGGCGTCGTGCACCTGGATGTCGAGGTTGCGACCGGGCTCGAGCTTGCGGAACACCTTGAGCAGGGCCACGTCACCGAGCATGACGTTGGTGTTCGACTGCTCGCCGGTGAACACCCTCGGGGTGAGGTCGCCGTCGAGGGAATCGTTGACCACGGCGTCCCAGGTGGGTGTCTCGCCGTTGCCCAGCAGGGCTCCGACCGCGAGCCGCATCGCCTCGGGGTCGCGGGTGGCGTCGTGGGCGGTCCCGAGCGTCGGGTCGGACGCCGGGCCGATCACCGAGTCGTCTCCGCGTGATCGGGCGCGGTAGGCGACCAGCAGCTGGTAGTGCTCGACCGCACCGTCGGGGTACGCGATGGTGGCGATCTCGGAGCGCACCCCCGGCCGCCCGGAGGCGGGCGCGGCCAGCCAGTCGAGGGGGGTGACCCCGGCCAGCCGGCCCTCGCGACCCTTGCCGGAGAACCAGCGGGCCCGGCTGATGTGGTTCCAGTAGTCGTTCATCGTCTCCTCCACGGTTGTCGGTGCGACACCGTCGGACCCGTCCCTGTCACGGCGCGGGCCCGGTGCCGATGTCGTGGCCGTCCGGGGCCGGATCAGCGCCTGACCACGAAGATGTGCGCGGGCTGCTGGGGGGACAGCCGTACGAACGCCCGCTGCCCCCAGGTGTGGGATCCCCAGTTGAGATAGTCGTCGACGGTGATGAGATCGGAGGGCTGCGACCCGAGCGCGGCCATGTCGAGATAGATCTCGCTGTCGACGGTGGCGAACGGGTCGAGGCTGCAGACCACGATGACCGTGTCGTCACCCTCGGACTTGCTGTAGGCGATCACCCGGGCGTTCGTCGCGTGATGGAAGGTGATGTGGCGCAGCTGCTGGAGGGCCGGGTGCTCGCGACGGATCTGGTTCAACTTGCCCAGCAGCACGTTGAGGTTGCCCGGGGCGTTGTAGTCGCGGGGACGGTATTCGTACTTCTCCGAATCGAGGTACTCCTCGCCGCCCTCCCGCAGGGGCAGGTGCTCGAGCAGCTCGAAGCCCGAGTACACGCCCCACGACGGCGCCATGGTCGCGGCCAGCACCGCCCGGATCGTGAAGGCGGCCGGGGAACCCGACTGCAGGAACGTCGGGTTGATGTCGGGGGTGTTCACCCAGAAGCTGGGCCGGTAGTAGGACGCCTGGGAGCCGGACAACTCCTTGAGGTACTCCTCCAGCTCCCACTTCTCGTTGCGCCAGGTGAAGTAGGTGTAGCTCTGCTGGAAGCCGACCTTGCCGAGCGCCGCCATCATTTCGGGTCGGGTGAAGGCCTCCGCGAGGAAGATCACCTCGGGGTTCGTCCGCCGCACCTCCGCGAGCAGCCACCGCCAGAAGCTGATCGGCTTCGTGTGCGGATTGTCGACCCGGAACACGGTGACGCCGTGGCCGATCCACAACCTCAGGATGCGCAGGGCCTCGTGATGGATGCCCTCGGGATCGTTGTCGAAGTTGATCGGGTAGATGTCCTGGTACTTTTTCGGAGGATTCTCGGCGTAGGCGATGGTGCCGTCGAGCCGGGTCGTGAACCATTCGGGGTGCTCGGTGGCCCACGGATGGTCGGGGGACGCCTGCAACGCGAAGTCGAGTGCCACTTCCAGACCGAGTTCACGGGCCCTGGAGACGAATCGGTCGAACGCGTCGAAGTCGCCGAGGTCGGGGTGGATGGCGTCGTGGCCCCCCTCCGACGATCCGATCGCCCATGGGGAGCCCGGCTCGTCGGGTCCGGGGTCGAGGCTGTTGTTGCGGCCCTTGCGGAACGCGGTGCCGATGGGATGGATGGGGGGCAGGTAGACGATGTCGAAACCCATCGCCGCGGCCGCCTCGAGGCGCTCGTGACTCGAGTCGAACGTGCCGGACACCCAATGGCCCTGAGCGTCGCGATGGGCCCCCTGGCTGCGGGGGAAGAACTCGTACCAGGACGAGAACAGGGCCCGGGGACGCTCCACCAGCAACGGCCGGTCGAGCGTGGGGGACACCAGTTCGCGCACGACGTGATCGCGCATCAGCCGGTTGATCGACGGCGACTCGGCGATCTCGAGCAGTTCGCGCACCGGCCGGTCCGGCAGGAAGGCCTGGGCGGCGCTGCGCAGCACGATCGCGTCGGTGGTCAGCCCGGCGTCCTCGGCCAGCCGGGCGGCGCGGCGCATCACGTCCTGACCCTCGAGGCAGACCAACTCGACATCGACCCCGACGGGGAGCTTGGCATGGGCGTTGTGCACCCAGGTGCCCCAGACGTCGGACCAGGCCTCGACCCGGAAGTGCCAGTCGCCCTCGGCGTCGGCGGCGACGTCGGCGCTCCAGATGTCGAGGCCCAGCGGCTCGGCCTGGGCCATTCGGAACCGCAGCTCGCGCCCGTCGGGAGAGGTGAGCACGACGGTCGCCGCGACGGCGTCGTGGCCCTCGCGGAACACGTTGGCCGTCACTGGGAACGACTCGCCGACGACCGTCTTCGCCGGATGGGCGCCGCCCTCGATGACCGGTTGGAGGTTCGCGACGGGGATGCGCCCGAGCCCGGCCACCGCGACCCCCGGGCGGGGCACCGGCAGGCCCGAGGACTGGGCATCGGCCGGCGGCGTGGCGGTGGCCGCCGGGGCTCGGTCGCGAGCCGCGCCGGCGCCTGCTGTGGAGGGTGTCCGCTCTGGGCGTTTCGAGGTCGTCACGGTGGCCAATCTACCGGCCGGACCTCCGGTGGTGGGGGTGTGCGCCAGATCGGACGGGGCTCGGCACAGGTGACCACCGGCGCGGGCGCCCGGTCATCGGGGGCCGTCGGCGCGGCGTGTGGACGCCCGTGGCGCGCGGCGGGGGGCCCGTGTCCGGACCGCGGTCCGGGCCGTCTGCCGATGTTCGCGCTCCTCGTGTGCGCGGGCGGCGAGGGCCTCGTCACTGGTCGGGACGTCGCAGCGCATCAGGGTGACGCTGCGACCGGGCAGGCTGAACTCCTGCTCCCGGTCGAGCGGGGACACGGGCAGTTCCCCGCGCTCGGCCGTGGTCGCGACGATCTCGTACGAGCGTCCCCAGGGCTCGCCCGGTGTGCGGACCGTGATGGCGTGTTCGCCCCCGTTGATCCACAGGAGGAACGCCGAGTCGGCGTCGGAGCGGTACATCGCGAGGTGGTGACGTCCGAGGTCATGCCAGGCGTCATCGGTCATCTCCCCGTGCCAGCCGTCGAGCCAGGCGAGGTCGACCCGGCCCATGCCGTGTCCCTCGGCGTCGACGACCTCGTCGTGGGTGAGGAAACGGGTGGTGCGCAGGATCGGGAAGTCGGCCCGGGCCTTGAGCAGTGTGCTGGTGAGTTCGGACAGGTCCGCCCAGGTCGACTCGGTGTCCCAGTGGACCCAGCTGACCGGGCTGTCCTGGCAGTAGGCGTTGTTGTTGCCCTGCTGGGTGCGGCCCATGCCGTCGCCCGCGGTCATCATCGGGGTGCCCATGCTCAACAGCAGCGACGCCATGAGGTTCTTCGCCTGCCGGTGCCGGAAGCCGACGATCCCGGGATCGTTGCTCTCGCCCTCCCAGCCGCAGTTCCACGACCGGTTGTCGTCGGCCCCGTCGCGGTTGCCCTCACCGTTGGCGTCGTTGTGCTTGACGTTGTAGGTGACGAGGTCGCGCAGGGTGAACCCGTCGTGCGCGGTGATGAAGTTGACCGACTCGCTGACCGAGCGTCCGGGCCGGTCGAACAGGTCGGGGGAACCGCAGAGCCGGGTGGCCAGCTGCTGGACGCCGCCCACGGCACCGCGCCAGTAGTCGCGGAAGTAGTTGCGGAACTGGTCGTTCCACTCGCCCCAGCCGGGGCCCCAGTTGCCCACCTGGTAGCCGTAGGGACCGAGATCCCAGGGCTCGGCGATCATCACCGCGCGACTGAGCACCGGGTCGTCGGCGATCGCCTGCTTGAACGCGTGGTTCTGGTCGACGTGGTGGTTCTGGTCGCGGATCAGTGTGGTGGCGAGGTCGAAGCGGAACCCGTCGACGCCCATCTCGGTCACCCAGTAGCGCATCGAGTCGAGCACCATCTGCAGCACTCCCGGGTGGGAGGTGTCGACGGAGTTGCCGCAGCCCGTCACGTCGTAGTCGTTGTGCAGGTCGTTGGTGAGCCGGTAGTAGCCGGCGTGGTCGATGCCCCGAAAACACAGGGTCGGTCCCTGGTGGCCGCCCTCTCCGGTGTGGTTGTAGACGACGTCGAGCAGGACCGAGATGCCGGCCTCGTGCAGGCCGGAGACCATGTTCTTGAATTCGGCGACCTGCTGGCCCAGCGTGCCGGAGGAGGAGTAGGCCGCGTGCGGGGCGAAGAACCCGAGTGTGTTGTATCCCCAGTAGTTCGTCAGGCCGCGCCCGATGATGAACGGTTCGGACACGAAGTGCTGCACCGGCAGCAGTTCGACGGCGTTGACACCGAGGTCGACCAGGTGCTGGACCACCGCCGGATAGGCGAGGCCTCCGTAGGTGCCACGCAGGTGCTCGGGGACCGCGGGGTGCAGCCGGGTGTAGCCCTTGACGTGCAGCTCGTAGATGACCATGTCCTCGAGCGTCCGGGGCTGTGCCAGCGGCTGCGGCGGCGGAGAGTCGGCCACGACCACCGAGAGCGGCACCGAGCCGGCCGAATCGACGGGATCCGGCACGTAGTTGGACTCGGAGGTGTGGTCGAGGATCGGCCCGGAGTAGTCGACCCCCGCCGTGACCGCCCGGGCATAGGGATCCAGCAACAGCTTGGCCGGGTTGAACCGCATGCCGGCGTCGGGATTCCACTCGCCCTCGACGCGGTAGCCGTAGCGCTGCTCGGCCTCGACGCCCGCGACGAAGCCGACCCAGACGCCGTCGGCATTGCGGTGCAGGTCGTGGTTGATCTGGGAATTGTCGTCGCCGACGAGGGCGAGTTCGACCCTGGTGGCTCGGGGCGCCCAGAGGGCGAAATGGCATCCGCCGTCACGGAGTTGCGCACCGAGGATCGACGAATCGATCGGCGCGCGCATATCGTCGGTCATGATCAGTGTTCCTCCCCGTGGCTCTGTGGAGTGCGCACGGCGTGTGGCGGTTCGGTGTCGCGGGAACGGCGGGTCGGTGCATCGCCGACGACCTTCCGGACGAGCCTTATTGTGCCGTGAGATCCGAATTGCGGACGGTTGCGCTGCGGGTGTCGTGGGGGGCACGCGGGTCACGAGAATCCCTGCGCCCGCATTCAACCTGTCAAGAATGCCCGTCCATCCGCGTGATCGCCAATCCGGTAGCCTCCCCGCCATGAGCCGTCCGCGGGTGTACCTCGACCATGCCGCGTCCGCGCCGCTGCGCCGCTCGGCGGTGGAGGCGATGAGTGCGGCGATGGGGGTGACCGGCAACCCTGCCTCGCTGCACGGCTCCGGGCGTCGGGCCCGAGCACTGCTCGAGGACGCCCGCGAGGACGTCGCCGACGCGCTCGGCGCCCACCCCACCGAGGTGGTCTTCACCTCGGGGGGCAGCGAATCGGATGCGATCGCGGTGCTCGGCGGGTGGCGTGCACGCCGGGAGACCCGCCCCCGGGTCATTGTCGGCGCCACCGAGCATCCGGCGGTCATCGGCGTCACCGGGGAGGTGCCGGGAACGGTCGTCGCCGCGGTCGACGCCGACGGGCGGCTCGACGTCGAGGCGCTGGCCGCCCGGCTCGGTGACGACGTCGGTGTCGTTTCGGTGCAGGGCGTCAACAACGAGACCGGCACGGTGCAGCCGATCGCCGGGATCGCCGGGGCGGCCCACCGGCACGGCGCATGGTTCCACACGGACGCCGTACAGGCGGCCGGGCATCTGCGCGTCGACTTCGGGGGGAGCGGTGCCGACCTGGCGAGCGTGTCCGCCCACAAAGTGGGCGGCCCCGTAGGCGTCGGGGCGCTGCTGGTGCGGCGCGAGGTGCGGCTGCCCCCGTACGGGCTCGGGGGACGCCAGGAGGGTGGCGTCCGGTCGGGGACCCAGGCGGTGATGCTGGCCGTCGGCTTCGCCGCGGCTCTGCGGGAGGCGGAGTCGGCGCGGGAGACGGAATCCGCCCGGCTGGCGGGGTTGCGCGCCCGGCTCGTCGACGGGATCGTCGACGGGATCGTCGGGGTGAGGGTGAACGGCGGCGTCCACGTGTCGCCGGCCATCGTCAATCTCACCTTCGAGGGCACCCGCGCCGACGACGTCCTGCTGCTCCTCGACCGGGAGGGCATCGACGCCTCGACCGGCTCTGCGTGCCGGGCGGGCGTGCACCAGCCCAGCGATGTCCTTCTCGCGATGGGACGCACCGTCGCCGAGGCGGGCGCCAGCATCCGGTTCTCACTTGGACACACGACCGGTGCGGCAGACATCGAGCGGCTGCTCGGCGTGCTTCCCGGGATCGTCGCGACCGCCCGCGACGCATCCGGGTACGCGGCGTCCTGACCCGCGAAGGCGCCGCGGGTGCGGTGGCTGACGTAGGTTGCTGACGTAACCTGGGTGGTCGGCCGGCATCACGACCGGTGCCGCGGACGATGGGAGGGGACGCCGGTGGGTGATCGCATGCGGGTGCTCGTCGCGATGTCGGGTGGGGTCGACTCGGCGGTCGCCGCGGCGCGGATGGTGCGTGACGGCCACGACGTCACCGGTGTGCACCTCGCCCTGTCGAAGAACCCCCAGTCGTTCCGCAGCGGCGCCCGCGGGTGCTGCTCACTCGAGGACTCCCACGACGCGCGCCGGGTCGCGGACCGCCTCGGCATCCCCTTCTACGTGTGGGACCTGTCCGACGAGTTCGCCGAGCGGGTCGTCGACGACTTCGTCAACGAGTACGCGGCCGGCCGGACGCCGAACCCCTGCCTGCGCTGCAACGAGAGCATCAAGTTCTCCGCGGTGCTCGACCGCGGGCGCGCACTGGGCTACGACGCGGTCGCGACGGGTCACTATGCCCGCCTCGACCGCGACGGCGACGACGTCGTCCTGCGCCGGGCCACCGACGACGCGAAGGACCAGTCGTACGTTCTCGGCGTGCTGGACCAGGACAAGCTGCGGCACAGTCTGTTCCCGCTGGCGGGCACGACCAAGCCCGAGGTGCGGGCCGAGGCCCGGGAGCTCGGCTTCGGGGTGGCCAAGAAGCCCGACTCCCACGACATCTGCTTCATCCCCGATGGAGACACCGCGGGGTTCCTCACTCGTCGCCTCGGCACCCGTCCCGGCGACGTCGTCGACGAGGACGGCACCGTCGTGGGCCGCCACGACGGTCACCACGGGTTCACTGTCGGACAGCGTCGCGGGTTGCAGCTCGGTCGTCCCGCCGACGACGGGCGTCCCCGCTACGTGCTGCGGATCGACCCGGTCGACAACCGCGTGGTCGTCGGACCCCGGGAGCATCTCGCGGTCGCCCGGATCGACGGAATCCGGGCCACGTGGACGCAGTATCCGGTGCTCGGCGGCTGGCGTGGGCTGGCGCAGGTGCGGGCCCACGGCGAGCCGATGCCCGCACGGATCGACAGTGACGCCACGACGATGTCCGTCCTGCTCGACCATCCGGCCACCGGCATCGCGCCCGGACAGGCCGTGGTCGTCTACGACGGCGACCGCGTCGTCGGATCGTCGACGATCGCCCGGACGGAGGCCTGATGCACGCCACCGGGCTCGGGTCACTCCCCGGGACCGACTTCCCGGGGGCCCTGCGGTGGGTGCTCGACGAGGTGGGTCCGCACGCGTTCCTTCCCGAACTACCGGCCCGTGGCCCCGGATCGGGAATCGTCGGTCGGGCGGTGGCCCTGCTCGACGGGCTGGGTGCCGACCTGCAGCCGTCGGGCTGGCGGCTCACCTCGGGGCACGGCGCCGACCAGCGGCGGGCGCTCGCGCAGTGGCGCCGCGACCTCGACGACCTCGAGGAGGCGGCCGCGGGTTACGACGGCGAGCTTCGGGTCGCGATCGCCGGCCCGCTCACGCTCGCGGCATCGATCTCGCGTCCCCTCGGTGACCTGGCGCTGGCCGACCACGGTGCCCGCCGCGAGCTGGCCGAGTCGCTGGCCGCGGGGGCGGCGACGGCGTTGGCCGAGATCGCCCGCCGGCTACCGTCGGCGACCGTGACCGCCCAGGTCGACGAGCCGATGCTGCCGATGGTGCTGGCCGGCGGGGTGCCGACCGCGTCCGGTTTCTCCCGGCACCGGCCCGTGGCCGACGGCGAGGCGACGGCGTCCCTGCGGACCCTGCGGGAGGCGCTCGGCGGCACCACCCACGACGTCGTGCTGCACTGCTGCGCTCCTGGCCTCGACCTCGAGGTCGTGCGGCGGGCCGGGGTCGGCGGTGTCTCGGTCGCCGCGGGGACGCTCGGCTCCGGCGACTGGGACGCGGTCGGGCACTGGCTGGAGGGCGGTGGGGAGGTGGTGCTCGGCGTGCTGGCGAGCGATGTACCGGACCACCTGCCCGGGCTCGACGACGTCGTGCGGGCCACCGTGCGGTGGCTCGGGCGACTGGAACTCGACCCGGACCTCGTCGACGAGCGGGTGTCGCTCAGCCCCGCGTGCGGCCTGGGCTTGTGGACGACCGGTCCGGCGCGGGCCGCGCTGGGTCTGGTCCGGCGCGCCGCACCGCTCGTCGCTGAGCAGCTGTCGCGGTGAGTGGCGGCACGGCGGCCGGACTCAGCGCCCGATGAGGATCGGGATGCGCCGGGCGCCGAAGTGCCCGGCCTCCGGGCCGAAGTGTCCGGGAATGGTCAGGCCGCAGCGCGGGCAGTGTCCGTCGGGAGTGAGCCGGTATCCGGTGATCTCGTAGCGGTTGCGCTCGATGACGGCGGTGCCGCAGCCGGGGCAGTGGGTGATCTCACCCGACCGGTTCGTGAGGTTGCCGGTGTAGACGAAGTGCTCGCCGGCCTCGAGGCCGATCTCGCGGGCCCGGCGCAGCGTCTCGAGTGGGGTGGGTGGCACGTCCAGCATGCGGTAGTCGGGATGGAACGCGCTGAAGTGGTGAGGCACGTCGGCGCCGAGCTCGGCCACGACCCACTCGCACATCCGCCGGATCTCCTCGGAGGAGTCGTTGTGTCCGGGGATCAGCAGCGTGGTGATCTCGAGCCACACCGGTGTCTGGTGGCGCAGGTAGGTGAGGGTGTCGAGCACGGGACGCAGGTGTCCGCCGGTGGTGTGCCAGTAGAAGTCCTCGGTGAAGCCCTTGAGGTCGACGTTGGCGGCGTCCATGACGGAGAAGAAGTCGGCGCGTGCCTCGGGCTGGATGTAGCCCGCGGTGACCGCCACGGATCTCAGGCCGTGCTCGTGCGCGGCGCGCGCCACGTCGATCGCATACTCGGCGAAGATCACGGGGTCGTTGTATGTGAACGCGATGCTGCCGGCGTTCCACCGTCGGGCCGCCTCGGCGATGTCGTCGGGTCCGGCGGCGTCCATCAGCCGGTCCATCTCGGTCGACTTGGAGATGTCCCAGTTCTGGCAGAACTTGCAGCCGAGGTTGCACCCCGCCGTGCCGAAGGACAGCACCGACGTGCCCGGGTAGAAGTGGTTGAGCGGCTTCTTCTCGATCGGGTCGATGCAGAAGCCGGACGATCGCCCGTAGGTGGTGAGTACCATGTGGTCGCTCTGGCGGGCCCGGACGAAGCAGAAGCCGCGCTGGCCGTCGTGCAGACGGCACTCGCGGGGGCACAGGTCGCACTGGATCCGGCCGTCGTCGAGGGCGTGCCAGTAGTGCGCGGGGTGCTCAGACTGGGGTATCCGGGTGGTGGTCATGGGTTGTCCTCTTCACGTCGAGCGACGCGTGTCCTCCTCGTGGAACGCGGTGACCTGGTAACGGCTCAGCCGGACATCGGGCCCCCAGTGGTCGGAGGGCAGGCCCGCCTTGAGTTTGAGATGACCGAGGAACTGCTGGGGGTCGGGGAGTTGGTCCCACACTTGCGGGAGGAACGTGCCGCGGTGGCTCCCGGACTCCAGGACCACGCCGTCGACGCCCGGGCGGAGCCGCGCGACGGCGTCCGCCTCGTCATGCACGGGGAACGGCTCTGCGGGTGTCAGCACCGAGACCTCGATCGACACACCCCGGAATTCGCCGGCCTCGAGCTGCGGGAACCGCGGGTCGTGGAACGCCGCGGACACCGCGTTGGCGCGAACGTCGTCGATGAGGGGTCGCCACGGCTCGAGCGATCCGATGCAGCCGCGCAACCGGTGCTGCTCGGTGAGGGTCACGAACGCCGCACCGTGCTCGTGCAGCCACGGTGCGGTGGCCGGCTCGGGATGGTCGACCGTCATGCCGAGGCGTTCGGCGATCGCCGCCCGGGCGACGCCGGTGAGCGTCGGGCCGGCGTCAGGAGGCCAGAGCGAGTGCTGCATAACCCACCACCCTTTCCTTGTCTCCGGCGGTGTCGCCGGAGGTGCAGCGGTCCAGCAGGTGCGGGCTCAGCCCGTGCCGCCGGGATGACAGGAGCAGTCCGTTGACCGGGTCGGCCCCGCAGGCCTGGTCGTGGGTGAGGGTCGCGTCGAGGCGCAGGATCTGGTGCACGGTGCGCGCGTCGACGACGTTGGCCCGGTCGTAGGGCAGGTAGTGCGACAGGTCGGACGAGGCGATGATCACGGTCTCGGGCCCGCCCCACAGGGCGTCGATGACCGCCGCCACCTCGGACGCCGTGACTCCGCCGACCGCCAGCGGCAGCAGCGAGAAGTCGTCGAGCACCGACTGCAGGAACGGCAGGTGCACCTCGAGGGAATGTTCCTCGGCGTGCACGAGGGCGCTCACCCTGAGTTGCGGGAGCGCACGTCGGAGTTCGGCCGGCACCTCGAGCACGGGGACGCTGCCGAGGGGCGTTTCGAAAGCCCCGGCGTCGGGCAGGGCCAAGCCGTCGGTGTAGACCCGATGGCACGGGCCGAGCAGCACGACCCGGGTGATCCGGCCACGGAGCCGCTCCAGGAGTGCGTACCCGAGGGCGGCGGTCGACCCCGAATAGATGTAGCCCGCATGGGGGAGGATCAGTCCTGTGGGTGCGAGGTCGATGTCGGCCACGCGGGCGCGCGCGTCATCGAGCAGTGCGGCGATCATCGAGCGCAACTCGGATCGTCGACCCGGATAGAACAGTCCGGCCACAGCGGCCGGTCGAACGGCCTGCATGCATCCATTCTCACCCCGTGGCGGACCCCGGCGGCAGGTTCGTGACGAGCCCGGGGCTCCCGCGGGGTGTCGTCCGGTGGGGGCGGCTACAGTGGCGGCGTGGCGGTGTTCTCGAACCTCAACCTCAACGGGCGGACGCCGCTGCGGGTACAGCCGAAGGTGGGGGTGTGGGGTCCCGAGGGCGTGCCCACCACCCGGGCCAAGAAACGGATGCGGATCTGGGTGTCGCTGGCGTTCGTCGCCGCTCTCACGCTCATCTGCGCGCTGGGGTACTTCTTCTACAAGGCGCTGCTCTGAGGCGAGGCGTGTCGCCGTCGGCGGCCGGGGGTCAGTGCGCCAGCCGGGCGAGATGGACGAGGCGGTTCATCTCCGAATCGAGAAACGCGGGTCCGCCGGCCCGGCCGAGGACGATCGCCCGGTCGCGGGCCAGTGGGGCGACGGCCGCGGCCGTGGCGGGCCACGAATCGACCCAGCCCGTCGGCAGGTCGAGCCGATGCGCGGCGTCGAACGGGGCGATCAGGGCGAGCCCGTCGGCGTCGAATTCGGGGGCCAGTGCCGTGCTCATGACGACTTCGGGGATCGTCGCGTCGATGAGCGCGGCCCACTGGCTGTGGAACACGGTGGGGGCGGCCTCGAGCAGGATCTCGGCGTCGCGACCGGGATCGGTCGACATCCGGTTGAGCGTGACGATGTCGCTCTCGATGCCCCAGGTCTCCTGATGGCGCGACACGTAGAGCACCCGGCAGTCGGGGATCGAGGTGCAGGCGCTCACGAGCGAGTCTGGCTGCAGGGTCGGCGGGATGTCGACCATGAAGTCGTCGATGGCGGCCCCGTCGTCCTTCTGCACGATCTCGATGGCCAGGATGTCGGCACCCACCGCACCGAGGGCGGTGGCCACGGCGCCGAGGGAGCCGGGGCGGTCGGGCAGTTGTACGCGCAGCAACATCACAGGACCAAGTGTCGCAAACCGGGCCGACGGTTCCGGAGTCGGCGTGGTTACGGTCGTGTTGCGGGCCCGGGCCCGTCGCGGCCGGCGCGGCCGGGCGGCGCCGAGACACTAGGATGACGAACTGATCCAGGCCCCGGATGGTCCCGACCCGTCGTCGGGCGCCGTTCCCGGCCGCCGACTGCTCCCTCACAAGGAGAACCACGTGTCCCTCACTCCCGATGACGTGGCCCGCCTGGCGGCGCTGGCCCGCATCGAGCTGACCCCCGCCGAGCTGGCGAAGCTCGCCCCGCAGCTCGATGTCATCCTCGACTCGGTGGCGAGCGTCACCGCGGTCGCCCAGGGCGACATCCCTCCCACCTCGCACGCGCTGCCGCTGGTCAACGTGTTCCGCGACGACGTCGTCACCGGCTCGCTGTCCCCGGACCAGGTGCTGGCCAACGCCCCCGATGCCGAGGACGGCCGGTTCCGAGTCCCCCGGATCCTCGACGAGGAGGCCTGATGAACCCGGTCCTGCGCCGCACCGCCGCCGACCTCGCCGCGGCCATCCGCTCGGGCGAGCTCACCTCCGTCGAGGTGACCGAGGCGTTCCTCGCCCGGATCGAGGCCGTCGACGATCAGGTGCACGCATTCCTCGCGGTCGACCGCGACCG
Organism: Actinomycetes bacterium; assembly: GCA_021781735.1. GTDB lineage: Bacteria > Actinomycetota > Actinomycetes > Propionibacteriales > Propionibacteriaceae > JAJYQH01. Next base: position 5,597 of record JAJXWF010000039.1, on the reverse strand, counting down.
GGCGCTCGAGACCGCCCGCCGGGTCGACGCCAAGCGGTCGGCCGGGCAGGCGCTCGGCCCGCTGGCCGGCGTCCCCATCGCGGTCAAGGATCTGCTCAGCTACGAGGGCCTTCCCACCACGGCCGGCTCGCGGATCCTGGAGAACTACCGCCCGGTCTACAACGCGACGATCGTCCAGCGGCTCATCGACAACGACCTCGTGATCCTCGGCAAGACCAACCTCGACGAGTTCGCGATGGGCAGTTCCACCGAGACGTCGGCGTTCGGGCCGACGCACAACCCGTGGGACCTCGAGCGGATCCCCGGCGGGTCGGGCGGAGGTTCCTCCGCGGCCCTGGCCGCGTTCGAGGCGCCCCTGGCGATCGGCACCGACACCGGCGGGTCGATCCGCCAGCCCGCCTCGGTCACCGGCACGGTCGGCGTCAAGCCCACCTACGGCGGCACTTCGCGCTACGGGGTCATCGCGATGGCGTCCAGCCTCGACCAACCCGGCCCGTGTGCGCGCACCGTCGAGGACGCCGCCCTGCTTCACGAGGTCATCTGCGGGCATGATCCGCTCGACTCGACCTCGATCGACCAGCCGGTTCCGCCGGTGGTCGAGGCCGCACGGCGCGCCGACGTGCGCGGCATGCGGATCGGGGTCGTGCGCGAACTCGGCGGTGAGGGCTACGCGCCGGGGGTCGAGCAACGGTTCCGCGAGGCGGTCGAGGTGCTGCGGGAGGCCGGGGCCGAGATCGTCGAGGTCAGCTGCCCGCACTTCGTCTACGCCCTGCCCACCTACTACCTGATCATGCCCGCCGAGGTCAGTTCGAACCTCGCCCGCTACGACGGCATGCGCTACGGCCTGCGCAGCGGCGACGACGGCTCGGCCTCGGTCGAGCAGGTGATGAACCGCACGCGGGGCGAGGGCTTCGGCGAGGAGGCCAAGCGGCGGATCATCCTCGGCACGTACGCCCTGTCGAGCGGCTACTACGACGCGTACTACGGCTCCGCCCAGAAGGTCCGGACGCTGATCTCCCGCGACTTCGAGGCGGCGTTCGCCCAGTGCGAGGTGCTGGTGTCGCCGGCGACCCCCACCACGGCGTTCAAGCTCGGGGAACGGATCGACGACCCGTTGGCCATGTACATGGCCGACCTGTGCACGATCCCCTCGAACCTTGCGGGGAACGCGTCGGCGTCGTTCCCGTGCGGACTCGCCCCCGAGGACGGGCTGCCGGTCGGTTTCCAGGTGATGGCCCCGCCGATGGCCGACGACCGGCTGTACCGGGTCGGTGCCGCGCTCGAGCGAGCGCTCACGGCGCGGTGGGGGGGCCCGTTGCTCGACCGGGCGCCGGACCTCACCCGCTCGGTGCAGGCCCTCGTCGATGAGGAGAAGTGATGGACGATCTGCTCGACCTTGACCAGGTGATCGAGAGGTTCGACCCGGCGATCGGCCTCGAGGTGCACGTGGAGCTCAACACCGCCTCGAAGATGTGGTGCGGCTGTTCCACCGCCCCGGGCGCCGACCCCAACACCCAGGTCTGCCCGGTATGTCTCGGGCTGCCCGGATCGCTGCCCGTCGTGAACGGTAAGGCCGTCGAATCGGTGATCCGGATCGGCCTGGCACTCAACTGCGACGTCGCCGAATGGTGCCGGTTCTCGCGCAAGAACTACTTCTACCCCGACATGACCAAGGACTACCAGATCAGCCAGTACGACGAGCCGATCTGCTTCGACGGCAGCGTCGACCTCGAGGTCGACGGGCGCACCTACGTCATCGGCATCGAGCGGGTGCACATGGAGGAGGACGCCGGCAAGCTGGTCCACGGCGGTGCCACCGGACGCATCCACGACGCCGACCACTCGCTGGTCGACTACAACCGCGCCGGAGTTCCCCTCATGGAGATCGTCACCCGCCCGGTGCCGGGCCTCGGCGCCGAAGCGCCCGCGGTGGCGCGGGCCTACATGGCGCACCTGCGGGAGCTCATGCGGGCGCTCGGAGTGTCGGATGCCCGGATGGAACAGGGCAACCTGCGCTGCGACGCGAACATCTCGCTGGCCCCGAAGGGGAGGACCGAGCTCGGCACCCGCACCGAGACCAAGAACGTCAACTCGCTCCGCTCGGTCGAGGCGGCGATCACCTACGAAATGCGCCGCCAGGGGGCGATCCTCAGTTCCGGCGCCAGGGTGAAGCAGGAGACCCGGCACTGGCATGAGGAGGGCTACACCTCGCCCGGACGCTCGAAGGAGCAGGCCGAGGACTACCGCTATTTCCCCGAGCCGGATCTCGTGCCGGTCGCCCCCAGTCGTGAGTGGGTCGAGGCGCTGCGGGCGACGCTGCCGGAACCTCCGGCCGGGCGGCGCGCACGACTGCAGGCCGAGTGGAGGTTCACCGATCTGGAGATGCGCGACGTGCTCGGCACCGAGGGCGCCCTCGAGCTGATCGACGCCACCGTCGCGGCCGGGGCCTCACCGGCATCCGCGCGCAAGTGGTGGCTCGGTGAGCTGGCCCGCCGGGCCAACGAGTCCGGTGCCGCTCTGGACGACCTCGCGATCGGGCCCCGACAGGTCGCCGAGCTGCAGTCGCTCGTCGATGCCGGGACGATCAACGACAAACTGGCCCGCGAGGTCATCGAGGCGGTGCTCGCCGGCGAGGGGGATCCGGCGGCGGTCGTCGAAGCCCGCGGACTCGCGGTGGTCGACGACGACTCGGCCCTGTCCGCCGCCGTCGAGGAGGCGATCGCCGCCAACCCCGACGTGGCCGAGCGCATTCGGGCCGGCAGGGTTCAGGCGGCCGGGGCCCTGATCGGCGCGGTGATGAAGCAGATGCACGGCCGGGCGGACGCCGCGAAGGTGCGCGAACTGATCCTCGCCAGGCTTGGCTGAGGGGCCCCGCCGGGCGGGTGGACACTGGGCTCGTGGACGATGTGTCGCTGCCCCGCGTCCCGGTCCCCTCGGGTGTCACGCTGCTGCACCGGGTGTCGGTGAAACCCCACCACGTCGGGGCGTGGCGTCCCCTGTGGGACGAGGAGCGGGCGCTGCGCGCCGACCACGGGTTCGTCACGCACCGGGCGTTCCTCGGCACCGTCGCCGAACCGAAGCTGACGTGGCTCTACTCGCACCCTGACCCGGACGCGGGGGAGCGGTCCCTCACCGCCGACCCCCGATGGGGCGAACTGCTGGCCCGCCTGGCGCCGCACCGGTTCGGGAACCTGCTCGTGCGGCCCGTGTGCCTGGAGGTGCTCACCCGTGCCGAGGCCGCCTCGACGGCGGGTCGGATCGCGATCATCCGCCGCTACAGCATCGTGGGCGACTGGCAGGGATTCCTCGGCATCTGGCGCAGGATCGTCCCCGTGCGGGAGCGGTACGGGTTCCGGTGCCTGTTCGCCGCGTCCGACGAGCCGGCCTCGATGTTCACGTGGGCCTTCGACTTCGCCGGATCGTGGGAGGACTTCCCGGACGCCCAGCGGGGCTACTACCGCGACCCCGCACGGGTCGAACTGCGCGGGGTGTTCGATCACATGGCCGACTACGACATCAGCCCGGCCGTCCCGTTGCCGCTCGCGTGAGGCGACCCCGCCCGGCGAGCTTCACAACGTGGCGTGGTAGGCGAGGAAGCGCGCCACCGCATCGTCGTCGCCGAGCACGGTGACGTCGGCGGCGTCCCGGCGTCCGCTCAGGGCCAGGAGCAGTTCGGACGGCTCCCCGATGAGGGTGACGGTGCTGGTGCCGGGGCGCAGGCGCACCGACCCGCCGCCGGGTCGCTCGGCGACCACTCCGACCGGCGAGCGTCGCATCAGCATCCTGCCCATCATCCGGGCCGTCGACCACAGCCGGTCCTGGTCGCCGGGGTCCAGCCGGCGCGGTGGCTGCGGCTGATCGCCGGCCCGGCGGACGTCCTCGTGATGGATGAACAGTTCGGCGGAGTTCACGAGCCTGTCGACCGCGCCGAACCGGAAGGGCGTGATCCCGTGGGCGCCCCTCCTCAGCTCGTCGACGACGCCGCGGAATCCGAGACGGTGCAGAACGGTGCGCATCCGGGACTCGGTCAGCCCGGCCAGGGCGGGGACGGCCACCCCGACCGCGGCCCAGGGTTCGTTCTCCCGCACCCAGAGGTGGGCGGCGAGATCGGCGGTCGTCCACCCCTCGCAGAGCGTCGGGGCATCGGGCCCCACGCGGTCGAACAGGTCGCACAGGGCAGCGCGTTCACGGGCGGCGAGGCTCGTCATGGTTCTCCTTGGGCTCGGGTGAGGATCGGGTCAGCGGGACACGCGGCCGTGCCCACCACCCATCCTGCCCTGTGGCCCCAGCGTCTCCCCCGCAGGCGTGGACGTGGGGCGTCGCCTTGAGCGTGTCCGATAGGGGTGTGTGAGGGCGTGCCGCGCATCCCGGGCGAGCCTGCCGCGGGGGCTGTCGGAGGCGGCCAAATCCTGGAGCAGCGCGGCCGTGTCCCGTCCGCACGAGTCGGCGAGGGCCAGAATCAGCTCGTGTTCGGCCCGGGCCCCGGGATCGAGATCGAGCAGCACCGCCGCCGCGCGGGCCCCGGCCGCCTCGTTGTGCCGGGCCAGCAAACCGACCAGCACGGCCGACTGGAAGCCGAGGTCGCATTCGTCGGGAACCCTTCGGGCCAACCGGTCGAGCGCCTCATGGCTGGCCCGGTCGACGACGTCGGCGACCGCAACCCAGGACAGGTCGAGCTCGTCGTATGCGTGGCGCATCGCTCGACCCACGAACTTGCGGGGGCTGAGGGCGATGAGACCCCGGAGCGCGGCGATCCGTGCGGCCCGGACGGCGTCGGGCTCGTCCTCGACGCTCCTGCCGACGCCGGTGCACAGGAGTTCGAAGCCGTTGTCGCAGCGCGAGAACACATCCTGGGAGTCGGTTTGCACGTCGGGCGGGGTGCCGTCGGGGTGTTCGGTCCAGGCGGTGATCGTCGCGAGCGCGTGTCCGTCGCCCCACGCCGCGAGGATCATCGCCGCGACCACGCGGTGGAACGGAAGGGGCGAATGGTCGAGGATCCAGCGCAGGGCCGGTGCCCGGGACCGGCTCCCGCGCAGGCCGTCCTCGACGACGTCGAGCGCTCCGAACCCCGTGCCACGGTCGGAGACGAACAAGGCTCGCCGCTGCTGCTCGACGCTGAGCCCATGGCCCCGCCCGTCGGGATGCGCACCCCCGTCCACGGCCACTCCCTTCTCCGTTCCACTGTAGGAGCCGGCCGGTCTGGCACGGCGACGGTCGTGGGGATCGGGGAGTGAGGCCCTAAACTCTGCGCCATGTCCCTCGATCCGACCATCGCCTCACGGCTCACGCGGAACTCCGACGGCCTTGTCCCCGCCATCGCCCAGGAGGCCAGCACCGGTGCGGTGCTCATGCTCGCCTGGATGGATGACGAGGCGCTCGCCCGCACGCTGGCCACCGGCCGGGCCACGTACTGGTCGCGCAGCCGCCGGGAGTACTGGGTCAAGGGGGAGACGAGCGGTCACGCGCAGCATGTGAGGTCGGTCAGCCTCGACTGCGACGGCGACACGATCCTGCTGCGGGTGGATCAGGTCGGGCCCGCCTGCCACACCGGCACCGCCACCTGCTTCGACTCCGGTCTGGTGTTCGAGGACCTCGGC
>JAJXWF010000218.1 GCA_021781735.1 Actinomycetes bacterium | reverse complement strand
CTCCGCGTCGCGGCCGAACCGTGGACTCAGGCGGCGACCCGCCCGTAGCCCTTCACCAGGCCGAAGAGGTAGCCGTCGGCGAGTGCCTCCCAGCTGGCCTCGATGACATTCGTCCCGACCCCGACCGTGGTCCAGGTGTGCGAGTCGTCGGTCATGTCGATGAGCACGCGCACGATCGCATCCGTACCCAGGCTGCTGTCGAGGATCCGCACCCGGTAGTCGGTGAGTTCGTAGCCGCTGACCTGCGGGTGGGTGGGCGCGAGCGCGGCCGAGAGGGCCGAGTTGAGGGCGTCGACCGGGCCGTTCCCCTCGCCGAGATAGCGGTGGGTCTGCCCGCCGGTGGTGAGCTTGACCGTCGCCTCGGAGTCGGTCTCGTTGTCACCGCTGAGCTCGGTGTGAACCCGCCAGCTGTCGACCTGGAAGGGCTTGTCGAGCTGGCCGAGCTCGTCGCGCAGCAGCAGCTCGAAGCTTGCGTCGGCCGCCTCGTAGGAGTAGCCCCCCGCCTCACGGTCCTTGATGACATTGGTGATCCGGGCCGCGAGCTCGCGCTCGGACAGGTCGAATCCGAGCTGCTCACCCTTGATCTGCACGTTCGCACGCCCGGACATGTCGGAGATCAGCATCCGCATGTCGTTGCCGACCAGCAGCGGGTCGATGTGCTGGTAGAGGTTGGAGTCGACGCGGATCGCGCTGGCGTGCAGGCCGGCCTTGTGCGCGAACGTCGAGTGGCCGACGTAGGGCTGGCGGGCGGCGGGCGCCTGGTTGGCGATCTCGGCGATCGAGTGGGCGATACGGGTCATGTCGGCCAGGCTGTGCTCGGGCACCAGTGGCCAGCCGTACTTGAGCTGCAGGTTGCCGATGACCGTGGTGAGGTCGGCGTTGCCCGTGCGCTCCCCGTAGCCGTTGATCGTGCCCTGCACGTGCATGGCGCCGGCATCCACCGCGGCCAGTGTGTTGGCGACGGCGCACCCCGTGTCGTTGTGACAGTGGATACCGATGTCGGCGCCGATCTGGGCGGCGGCCGAGACGATGTCCCCCATCCAACTCGGGAGCATGCCGCCGTTGGTGTCGCACAGCACGATCACCTCGGCCCCGGCCTCTGCGGCCACCCGCACCACCTCGAGCGAGTAGGCCGGGTTGTCGAGGTAGCCGTTGAAGAAGTGCTCGGCGTCGACGAACACGTGCTTGCCCTCGGACACCAGGTGACTCACCGTGTCGCGGACCATCTCGAGGTTCTCGTCGAGGGTCGTGCGCAGGGCGTGGGTGACGTGCTTGTCGTGGCTCTTGGCGACGAGACAGATGTAATCGGTACCGGCATCCCGGAGCGCGGCCACGAGCGGGTCGTCGGCGGCCCGGCCGCCCACCTTCCGGGTCGCCCCGAACGCGACCAGTTGCGAGTTCTTCAGCGAGAGCTCGCTCCGGGCGGCCTGAAAGAACGCCGTGTCGTTGGGGTTGGCGCCCGGCCACCCGCCCTCGATGAACGTGACGCCGAGGTCGTCGAGCAGTCCCGCGATGTGCAGCTTGTCGCCGACAGTCAGCCGCAGACCCTCCTGCTGCGCGCCGTCGCGCAGGGTCGTGTCGTACACGTGGAACCGTTCGGGGCGGACAGGTTGAATCGTCATGACAGCTCCTCGGGGCCGGATCTCAGGACGCGGGTGTCGATGGGGGGAGTTGACGCCCGCCGCGCAGGCGCGACGCTGCGCACGCCCGAACCAGTGTGCTGCCTCGGCCGGCGCCCGGGACGCCGGTCTCGCGTCCTGGATGGTCGATCCGGGATCCGGCCCGGCCGTCCGGTTCAGAGCACCCGGCGCATCCAGCCATGGCTGTCGTCGCGCCGCCCCGACTGGATGTCGAGCAGCTGCTGGCGGATCTCCATGGTGTAGCGTCCCGGCGCTCCCGGCACCTGAAGATCGTCGGTGGTCGAGCGGAACCGGTTGATGGGGGTGACCACGGCGGCGGTTCCGCAGGCGAACACCTCGGCGATCCGGCCCGACGACACCCCCTCGCGCAGTTCGTCGATCGACAGTCGACGTTCCTCCGGCTCGAGCCCGAGTTCGCGAGCCACCTGGAGGATGGAATCGCGGGTCACGCCCTCGAGGATGCTGCCGCTGAGCTCGGGGGTCACCAGCCGGCCGTCGCTCGTGACGACGAACATGTTCATGCCACCGAGTTCTTCGATCCACCGCTGCTCGCGCCCGTCGAGGAACAGCACCTGCGAGCATCCCTGGTCGTAGGCCTGTTGCTGGGGCAGCAGGGACGCCGCGTAGTTGCCTCCGCACTTGGCCGCGCCGGTGCCGCCCGGCGCGGCACGGGTGAAGTCGGTGCTGATCCAGATGTCGACCGGTCGCACGCCTCCCGTGAAGTAGGCGCCGACCGGTGAGGCGATGACCGCGTACAGCACCCGGTGGGCAGGGCGCACACCGAGGAAATTCTCGTTGGCGATCATGAACGGCCGCAGGTAGAGGCTCTGGTCGGGCCCCCCCGGAACCCACCGCGGGTCGGCACGGACGAGGGCTTCGATGCTGGCCACGAAGTCCTCGGTCGGCAGTTCGGGCAGCGCGAGCCGACGGGCCGACCGGGCGAAGCGTTCGGCGTTCTTCTCGGGCCGGAACAGCCACACGGACCCGTCCTCATGACGGTAGGCCTTGAGTCCCTCGAAGATCTCCTGGGCGTAGTGCAGCACCGCGGACGCCGGATCGATCTGGAAGGGTCCGTACGGTTGGACCCGCCCGTCGTGCCATCCGTCACCGTCGGTCCAGTCGGCCACCACCATGTGGTCGGTGAAATACGTACCGAATCCCGGGTTGGCATGGACCGCTGCGATGTCGGCGTCCGACGCGTGGTGGTGGGGCTGGTGATCCACGGTGTCAAAGGTGAGGGCCATGCACCGTACTTTAGGCGAGCCGGGTGGAACCGGTTGCCCGGCTCCACCCGCCGATCGTCGTGCCCGCGGGTGGCGATACCCGACGCTCAGTGCCCCCGTTCGGCGCGACCGGTGGCGACCTGCTGACGGAACTGGGACACCATGTAATCCATCAACTCATCGAGCGACGTGTCGGCCGTGCGCTGATCCAGTGTCATGACCCCCTGCTGGATGACCGTGACGCGGTCGCAGAACTCGAACAGGTGGGTGTAGTTGTGGTCGACCACGATGATCGACACGCCCCGATTCCTGGACAGGTCCTTGATGAGGTCGATGATCAGCGCGGCCTCGCGGGCGCCCATCGCCGCCAGCGGCTCGTCGAGCAGGAGGATCTTGGTGTCCTCGCGCCGGGACGCCCGTGCCACCGCGATGGCCTGTCGCTGCCCGCCCGAGAGGCTCTGGGCCGGGGCGTCGATCGTCGGGATGTCGACGCCCATGTCCGTGAGGTACTGCCGGGCGAGCTCCCGCATCCGCTTGTTGTTCAGCAGCCCGAGGCGACCCGCCACGGTCAGCTCCCGGTTGAGGAACAGGTTGTGGAAGATCGACAGCTGCGGAATCAGCGCGAGGTCCTGGTAGACGGTCTCGATCCCGTGGGCACGCGCGTCGTCGACCGACGAAAAGCGCACCTGCTCGCCCTCGAGGAAGATGCGTCCCTCGTCGGCCCGCTGGAAACCCGTGAGGATCTTCACAAGGGTGCTCTTGCCGGCCCCGTTGTCGCCGACCAGCCCGAGCACCTCGCCGCGGTGCAGCACCATGTCGATGCCCTGCAGCACCCGCACCGCGCCGAAGCTCTTGTGAATCCCCTCCAGCCGCAGAATCTCGTCGGTGTCGTGACGCTCGACACCCGGGGTGTCGCTGGTGGTGGAGGTGGTGGTCACTTGGATCTCCGTCCCTTCGACCCGCCGCGTCGTTGCGTGACACGGCTCAGCTGCACGTTGACCGCCATCGCGACGAGGATCGCGATACCGAGGATCAGCACGAAGGCGTTGGCATTGATCCCCTTGAGGGTGAATCCCACGTAGAGGATGCCGAACACGGTCGCGCCGATGACGGCACCGATCTGGGTGCCCCGGCCTCCGGTGGTGGCCGTGCCACCGATGACCGCGGCGGCCATCGCGTAGAACATCTCAGTGGTGCCGGGATCGCCGGGATCGATGGTTCCGACCCGGGTGGCGTCGATGATGCCGATCAGGGTGGCCAGGACGCCCGACATGACGAACGCCCACACGATCACCCTCTTCACCGGGATGCCGGCCTCGGCGGCCTCGGTGCGGTTGCCGCCC
>JAJXWF010000038.1 GCA_021781735.1 Actinomycetes bacterium | reverse complement strand
ATGGGCTCGGCGTCCTGTCAGGGCGCCCCCGAACCCGAAGAAAGGACTGCCCGAGATGGATACACGCCAGAACCTGCACGACGCCGCCGTGTTATGGGTGCTCGACGGACAGTACCAGCGGGTCATCGACGCGGCGATCGGCTGCATCGAGGCCGACATCGCCTCGATCGGCGTCGACGTGCTCGCGGGCAGCTCTCCGGGCGACCCCTACTCGGAGCGCCTGGACATGGTGGGCGAGGCCCTTGACGAGCTCGGCCTTCCCCTCGTGCCAGCCGACCCCGACGAACTGGCCCGGGAGGGTGCTCGCATCCTCGCGCGCTCGCTCACCAGGGGTGACCTGACCGGAGCCGACCTCGGCTCATGGTTAACCGGGAGCCTCACCTGCGAGACCCGTGCGCGGGTCGAGACCGCGTTCGAGTCCGCAGGCTAGAAGCGCCACAGCATCAGCCCGGCCGACGGGGCCGGCATGACGATCCCAGCAAGTCCGACAACGAGCGAAGGCGACCATCATGATCCCGACGATCTCTCTCACCGACTTCATAGCGCTGTATCCCGAGGGCGTGACCCTCATCGACGTTCGCGAACCCGACGAGTACGCCGAGGCCCACGTGCCCGGCGCGATCCTCAAACCGCTCAGCGAGCTCCACCGACACCTGCCCGAGATCCCCCGCGATGACACCGTCTACGTGATCTGCCGTTCCGGACGCCGGAGCCAGGCGGGCGCCGAGGAAATGATCGCTGTCGGGGTCAACGCGATCTCCGTCGACGACGGCACCCTCGGATGGGTCCGGGCCGGCCAGGAGGTCGTGACCGGCAACTCCCCCACCGGCGACTGATCCCGGCTCCGACAGCTCGCGGCCTCGGGGCGCCCTCAGGCCCCCGAGGCCGCGAGCTGTCGGCGGTAGCCGGATGCCGACAGTCGACGGTGCCGCACGACCGACAGGATCGAGGCCACCGCCGCGATCACCAACCACAGCACCAGCCACGCGACCGGGCCGCTGACGTTGGTGACTCCGGCGACGATCGAGCGCACGCCGTCGAGGGCGGGAGCGATCGGCGTGAACGAGGTGATCGTGGTGAACGCCCCTGGTACGGCCGAGATCAGGCCGACCGCCGCGCCCAGCGTCGCCACGACCAGCGACAGCAGCCGTCCGACGCCGCCCAGCCAGGCCGCCAGAGCATGGTTGACGGTGACGAACGTCAGGCCGATCAGCACCAGCATCGCGGTCAGGCCGGCTCCGCGTCCGACCGACAGACCGATGATCGCGGCGTCGACGAGCCCGAACACCACCGCCTGGATCACCGCCACCGCGGCTCCCGGCGCCACGCTCGCCCACACGAGGCTCACCGACGACCGCGACGAGGTCAGCACGCGCGAAGGCACCGGACGCACGACCAGGAACACGACCAGCGCACCGATCCACAGCGCGACGACACTGAGCAGCAGCGTGGTCGCCACCAGCGGCACCTGCGGCAGCGTCGTCTTCTGTGCCACCGGTTCCGCGGCCACACTCGAGAGCTTCGTGCGGGCAGCCTCCGAGTATGACGGAACCTTCTTCGCACCCGCCGCCAGCTGCTGGGAGAAATGGGTGAGCCCCGAATTCAACTTGTCCGCTCCGGTCTGCAATTGGGCCATCCCGTCGGCGAGCCCGGCCGAGCCGGTGGAGGCCTGATGGACGCCGTCGGCGTACTGCTGCAGCCCGCCCACCAACTGACCGACACCGGACACGTACTGCCCGACCCCGGTCGACAGGCTCGACGCGCCCGTGGCGAGGCTCGAGGCCCCGCCGGCGGTCCTGCCCACGCCCGACGACAGCTGACCGGTGTTCGTTGCCAGCTGTGAGGTGCCGGCGGCCACCTGGTCGGCGCCGGTGCGCAGTTGCGCCAGCCCGGCGCTCAACTGCTGCTGCTGTGCGGCCGCCTGCTTCGGCAGGTCGATGGCCAGCTGGTCGACTCCTGCGGACAGCTGCGAGGCGCCGGCACTGACGCTGGACGCCGCCTCCAGCAGCGTCAGACCGCTGGTCGGATCCGAGGTGCCGAGCGCCCTGGTGCCAATGCCCGCCCCGGCCTTCACCCCCCCGTCGAACCCCTGGAGGAAGACAGGCGACACGCTCGACCCGAGGCTGGTGCAGCTTGACGGTGCCACCTGAGCGGCCACCGAGCCGGCCATCCTGGCCGCGGCGGTCGCGCCGATCTGCGGGGTGAGCGCCTGGGTGAGCGCTGTGGTCAGCCCGGTGGTGAGTCCGGGCGTGCACCCCGTGACGAAGCCCTGCTCCACCTGGGCCAGATTGCCCGCCGGCAGGCTGGACGCCGGAATCGTCCGGCTCCCATCGGCATAGCCCTGGAGGGTTGAGTCCACGGTTCCGAGCCCGCTGCTGAGGCCCGCGGTGCCCGCGGCCACCTGCTGGGCGCCCTGCTGCAACTGGCTCAGCCGGCTGAAGTCTGGCGTACCCGACGCCACCTGCTGCTGGAATTGGGCGATGCCGTCGGCGAGTTGGGCCGCCCCGGTGTTCAGCTGGTCGACCCCTTGGGTGAGGGCGGGCATGCCGCTGTTGAGGGCCGAGAGCCCGCTGCTCAGCGCCGAGGCGCCGCTGGCCAGGCTCGCCGCGCCACCGGACAGCTGACTGCCGGACGTGACCAGCTGGTGCGCGCCGGCGAATTGACTGCCGGCGGCGTCCAGCTGTCGCAGTCCGTCGCTCAGCTTCGCGGCACCCGACGAGGCGGACGCGACGCCGGAGCTGAGCCCCTGAGATCCCTTGGCCAATTGCGCGGCGCCGTCGGCAACCGTCGTGAACTGCTTCCCGACAGTGTTGTAGCCCACGTAGATGTTCTCGAGATACGCGCGGGTCATCGACGTGTTGAACGTCGTCGTCGCGATCCGGGCGATCTGCTGGGCGATCGTGCTGTTGGCGACCGGGGTCGCGTCACTCGTCTGGATCGACACCGTCGCCTGGGTGGCCTTGGCGGCGCTGTTCGCGCTGATCGAGGTGGCGGCCTTCGAGAAGTCCTGGGGGATCGTCACGACGATCGCGTACTGACCCGACCGCAGTCCCGACTGCGCGCTGCGCCCGTCGCTGAGCACCCAGGTGATGTTGGACGTGCCCGAGGCCTGCACGATGGCCGCCGACAGCTGCCGGCCGAGTGGCACCGTCTTCCCGTTGAGCTTCACCGCCTGGTCGAGATTGACGATCGCGCCCTCGACGTTGCCGAGCCGCCCGTCGCGGTGCCAGCTGGTGGCGAGGAAGCCGAGCGCGATGATCAGTGGCACCAGCACCAGTCCGACAAGCGTCACCCAGGTGATCCGACCGGTCGCGGTGGCCCGCTCGATGTGCATGCCCCGGATCTTCATGACAGGACTCCTTCTTCCTCGGACTCCGGCACGGACGCCGGAAACGGTGGCCTGATCACGACCACCTGCTCGGGATGGATCTGGTCGAACAGGTCGGGTTCGCTCACTCCGAGCACGACCGCGAGGCCGCGGCCGCTGCGGGCCGCGTGCACGAGGTCGCCGAGTGCCCTCTGCCCGGCCTCGTCGGCCACGGTGTCGGCGTCATCGACGATGATGAGCCGCGGCCCACGCGCCAACGCCGCGTCGATCTCATGGCCGAGATGACTGTGGTCGGCCGCGGCGATGAAGGCCGTGCGACGACGCACGGCGCCCGCCTGTTCGGGAAGCAGTTCCCCACAGATCCGGGCGCGTCCGGTGTCGGTGGTCAGGCGACCGGTGAGCGCCAGGAGGGCGGCCCGCCGCACCGACGCGTCACCGGCCACGACGCCGACGTCTCCCGGATCGAGGTGCAGCGACATCGGTGCGAACAGGGCCGCATTGGCGAGTTCCTGCACGTGCGCCGACTCGGTGTGGTCGGTGGTCGGCCAGTCGGACAACGACAGCTGGACGGCGAGCGACTCGCCCTCGACATCGAAGCTCGGCAGCGCGCGGTCGAGCCAGCCCGGCAACCGCCAGGCCCGCTCCCCCAGCAGGGTGAGAACGGCCGGCACGAGGGTCATCCGGACGAGGAACGCGTCGACGGCCACGCCGATCGCCAGCGCGAAGGCGATCGACTTGATCGACCCGTCGCCCTCCGGCACGAAGAACGCGAACACGCTGAACATGATCACCGCGGCCGCGAGCACCACCTTGCCTGACGCCACGAACCCGCTGATCACCGATTCCCTGGCCGCCTGTTGCCGGGGAACGCCCCGGCGGACGGCGTGCACGAAATCTTCGCGGATTCGTGATACGAGGAACACCTCGTAATCCATCGCGAGGCCGAACAGGATGCCCATGACGATGATCGGCAGGAAGCTGATGACCGAGCCGGCCTTCTCGAGATTGACCAGTTGATGCCCGATCCCCCGGTTGAACACGAGGTTCGTCGTCCCGAATGCCGCGCCGATGCTCAGCAGGTAGCCGACGGTTGCCTTGACCGGCACCCAGATCGAGCGGAAGACCATCATCAGCAGCACGAGGGACAGCCCGACGACGAAGATGCCGAACGGCAGCAGCGCACTGCTGAGGCGGCTGGACACATCGAGCTGGATCGCCGTTTGACCGGTGACCGCCGTGTCGACACCGAACTGCTTGAGCCACGCGTCGTGGTGGTCGCGCAACGTGGTGACCAGCGCCTTCGTGCCAGGGTCCGTGGGGCCGGTCGTCGGGATGACCTGAATGAAGCCGGTGTCGGCGTTCTGGTTGGGTGTGGCGAGAGGGACCGCGGCCACACCGGGCAACTTCTCGATGTCGGCCTTCAGCCCGTTCATCACCCCGAGCGGGTCGGTGCTCGTGAGGATGTCGACGGTGACGATGAGGGGCCCGTTGTATCCGGGCCCGAAGTACTGGCCGATCTTGTCGTAGGTGACACGATCGGGTTGGCCAGCCTTGTGGTCGCCGGAGGTCGGCAACGCGAGGAACAGATCCTTCGCCGGGACGCTGAGCGCGCCGAGGGCGACCACGATCACCACGATCGTGACGATGGGCCACTTGACCGACGCGCGCACCCACCCCGAGAAGAACCGGGGGGCGAACGGTTCCCGGGGGCGGCGGTTCCGTGGGCGCGTCCGGGGGCGTGGACGCATCCGCTCCCCCAGGAAGCCCATGGCCGCGGGCAGCATGGTGAGCGCCACGACCACCCCGATGGCCACGCCGATGGCGGCGAAGATCCCCATCACCGACAGGAACGGAATCCCGGCCAGGGTGAGACCGACCAGCGCGATGACGACGGTCAGGCCGGCGAAGACCACCGCGGAGCCGGCCGTGGCGACGGATTCCGCGGCCGATTCCTCGACGCTCATGCCCAGGCGCAACTGGTCGCGGTGACGCGACAGGATGAACAGGGCGTAATCGATGCCGACGGCCAGCCCGAGCATCACGGCAAGGATCGGGGCGGTCGAGTTCACCTCGGTGAACCGCGCGGACACCGTCATCAGGGCCATGGTGAGGCCGACCCCGAACACGGCGGTGACCAACGGCAGTCCGGCGGCGACGAAGGATCCCAGCGTCATCACCAGCACGACCAGCGCCACGACCAGGCCGATGGCCTCGGTGACCGACAGTCCGGGAGCCTCGATCGAGAACACGGCCCCGCCGAGGTCGACCTGGCTACCGGCCGGCAGCTGCTTCTGCACCGACCGGCCCACCGCGATGAGGTCCGACCGTTCGGCGTTGGTGACGTCGGACAGGCTGGCGGTCTTGAACTGGATCTGGATGGTGGCCGCGCGCCCATCGGGGGTGATCAGCCCGGACACGAGAGTCGAGTAGGGCGACATCGCCGTGCTCACCCCGGGGACCTTCTCGAACCTCGCCAGGGCCGCTGTGACGACCGACTTCACCGCCGGATCCGACATCGTCGAGCCTTGCGGCAGGACGATGAGCGCCGTGGCCGATTGCGCCGCGGCCTGCGGGAAGGTGCGGTCGAGCTGGGCAAGGGCCTTGGCTGCCGGCGCCCCGGGGATCGTGAAGTTGTCGTTGTACTTGCCGCCGGCCACTCCCGCGAGGGCGCCCAGAATAACCAGGGCCAGGACCCAGATGACGAGCACGCGTCGGTGGGCGCGAAAGCACCATCGTCCGAGTCGATACAGGAGAATGGACACCGCTCACCCTTCCGCCACGCGTCTGGGACGCCGCCCGTGCGGGGTGTCCCCCTGCCACGCTCCCGGCCTCCGATACAGTTCTGTATCCGTTGAGGGAGTGTATCCGATACATCCATGTATCCAAACGACGTGCGAGAGGATGTGGGCATGACAGAGATGAGCCACCGGCGCGCAGCCACTCGCGAACGGCTCGTTCGCGCGGCGGTCAGCGTCTTCGCTCACCGGGGCGTCATGGCGGCGAGCGTCGAGGAGATCTGCGACGCGGCGGGATTCACCCGTGGGGCGTTCTACTCCAACTTCGACGGGAAGGACGACCTCTGCATAGCGCTCCTGTCCGAACGCGCCGACGCCTACTTGTCGGCCGCCCGATCTGCTGTTCAACGGGTCCCCACGACCACCGGAGACGCCCAGCACCGCATCCGCCAGGTGCTCGACACGTTCGCCCAGAGTGTGGTCGAGGAGCCCGAGGCGGTCCTGGCGATGATGGAACTGCGGCTCTACGCAGCCCGGGAGCCGGGGGTGCGGGCGGCGTTCATCCGCGCTCAGGACGCCATCAACGAGTCGTTCGCCTCGCTGATCAGCCAGGCGCTGGAGCAGCACGACGTCCGCACGGTGTTGCCGGTGCACGATCTGCTGTACCTCATGCACGCGACGTACGACCAGATCTCCATCGACCAACTCATCCAGGGTCATCGTGATCCGGCCCAGGTGTCCGAGGCGCTGCTGCTGATGCTGCAATCGGTGATCATCGCCTGAGCCTGCCGTCATCGCGCACGGACAGGAGGCATGCTGGTGCCCGTGACCTGCGCGCCCGGCGTCCCGCGATCGGTGCGCGTCAGCCTGTCCGCCCTGCAGTTTCTGCAGAACTTCCTGCTCGGCAGCTGGTGGGTGACACTCGCCACGTTCCTGGCGGATGATCTCGGGGCCTCGCCCGAGCGGATCGCGCTGGCCGTCATGTCCGGCGCGGTCGGCGCGATCGTCAGCCCATTCGTCGTCGGGCTGGTGGCAGACCGCTACCTCGCCGGCGAGCGGGTGTTGCGGATCCTGCACATCGTCGTGGCGATCCTGCTCGTCGTCGCGGGCCGCCAGCAGAGTTTCGCGGCCCTGCTGGTCTGTGTGGTGGTGATCCAGATCGCGTTCATGCCCACGCAATCCCTCGCCACGGCCATGGCGTTGCGGCATCTGCCCGACCCGTCCCGCCAGTTCCCCCCGATCAGGGCCTTCGGCACGGTGGGGTGGATCGTCGCCGGGCTGGTGATCGCGGGGTTCGGCTGGGAGCAGTCCGGACGCCTGAGATTGACGTTTGCCGTTGCCGCGGGCGCGGCCATGGCACTGGTGGTCCTGACGTTCCTGCTCCCCCACACCCCGCCGGCGTCCGGGCCCGCTCGCGGCGTGCGACAGATCCTCGGCTTCGACGCAATCGGCCCCCTCCTGCGGCGCCGCTCCTACGTGGTCTTCTTCGTCGCTTCGATGCTCGCCGGGGTGCCGCTGGCGTTCTACTACACGTTCACCAACCTGTTCCTCAACGAGATCGGAGTGCGTCGCGCGGCCGGTGTCCAGACCCTCGGTCAGATGGCCGAGGTGGGCGTGCTCCTGGTCCTGCCGTGGACGCTGCGCCGGATCGGGATCAAGGGGACGATCGCGCTCGGCCTGGCAGCGTGGGCGGTTCGCTACCTGTTGTTCGCCGCCGGGAACGCGGGGTCGCTGTACGCCCTGCTGATCGCCGGCCTGCTGCTGCACGGGGTGTGCTTCAACTTCTTCTTCGTCGCCGGTCAGATGTACACCGATGAGGTCGCGCCGCTGGGCATGCGCAGTGCCGCCCAGGGGCTCACCTCGCTGGCCAGCCAGGGGGTGGGTTCCCTGGTCGGCACCCTCATCGCCGGTTGGGTGGTGGAACGCTTCGCGACGCCGTCCGGGCACGATTGGGGCCGCGTCTGGCCACTGGCAGCCCTCGCGACGTCGGTGATCCTGGCCGGCTTTCTCGTCTTCTTCCGGGAGGAGCGGGTGGGGCCGGACAAGGGAACGTCCCCCGAACCGTGGTCCGGGGGACGCCCGTCTCCTCAGGGGGAGCCTGTGTGAGCCGGATCAGCTCGGCTTCATGGTGCCGGTCTCGAGAAACCGGATGTGCCAGCTCAGCGACTGGCGCAGGTCGTGCGGGGTGTGCAGCCCGTTGGCCGTCTTCAGCGCGTGCTCGTAGTACTCGGTGAGCATCGGCCGGTAGTCGGGATGGGCACACTTGTCGATGATCATCTTGGCCCGCTGCTTGGGTGACTTGCCGCGCAGGTCGGCCAGGCCCTGCTCGGTGATGAGCACCTGCACGTCGTGCTCGGTGTGGTCG
This sequence comes from Actinomycetes bacterium, assembly GCA_021781735.1. Lineage (GTDB taxonomy): Bacteria > Actinomycetota > Actinomycetes > Propionibacteriales > Propionibacteriaceae > JAJYQH01. Next base: position 11,654 of record JAJXWF010000038.1, on the reverse strand, counting down.
TGGTGGCTCACCATCGGGACGATCGCACTGATCGAGCCCCCCTTGGCGGTGGACGGCGTGACGAACGCCGAGATGTAGGCGTTGCGCGCGAAGTCGGCCGACCCGCCGATGCCGTTCTGCAGCTTCGAGCCCATGATGTGGGTGGAGTTCACGTTGCCGTAGATGTCGGCCTCGATCATGCCGTTGCAGGCGATGACACCGAGCCGGCGGATCATCTCGGGGTGGTTGGAGATTTCCTGGGGACGCAGGACGATCTTGTCCCGGTAGTGGCGCGCCTGATTGTTCATCTTCGCCGCATAGTCGGGGCTCAACGAGAACGCGGTCGCCGAGGCGACCGTCATCTTGCCGGCGTCGATGAGGTCGACCATGCCGTCCTGGATCACTTCGGTGTAGCTCGTGAGGTAGTCGAACGGCCCGTCGAGCAGGCCGGTGAGCACCGCGTTGGCCACATTGCCGACGCCGGACTGAAGCGGGAGCAGGTCGCCGGGCAGACGCCCGTGCTGCACTTCGTTGGTGAGGAAGTCGAGATAGAACTCGGCGATCGCGCGCGACGCGTCATCGACCGGTTTGAAGGGGGTGTTGCGGTCGGGCGCGTCGGTCTCGACCACGGCCACCACCCGGTCCGGGTCGACCCGGTAGTTGCGCACCCCGATCCGGTCGCCGGCGTGGGTGAGCAGCACCGGCATGCGGTCCGGTGGCAGGCGGGTGCCGTAGTAGACGTCGTGCATGCCCTCGAGGTCGGCGGACTGCCAACTGTTCACCTCGAGGATGACCTTGTCGGCGAGGTCGAGATAGGTCTTGTTGTTTCCGACCGACGACGACGGGACGAGCGTGCCGTCGGGCTTGATCGCGGTGACCTCGATGACCGCGACGTCGAGGCGTCCCATCGACCCCGCCCACACCATCGGTGCGAGATGCGACAGGTGGATGTCGTCGTATTCGGTGATGCCCTCGTTGATCTTGCGACGCATGATCGGGTCGGACTGGTAGGGCGTGCGGAACGACACCCCATCGACCTCGGCCAACGAACCGTCGAGTTCGGGCGCGGTGGAGGCACCGGTCCACAGTCCGATCATGAACGGTTCGCCACGCTCGTGGGCGGCCTTGATCTGCGCGGCGAGCGCCTGCGGCACCGACTTCGGATACCCGGAGCCGGTGAAGCCACTCATGCCGACATTCATGCCGGGGCGGATGAGGCTGGCCGCCTGCTCCGCTGTGGTGATCTTCTGGCGCAAGGCGGGATTGAGTACGCGAGACATGGTGACCCTCCTACACGCAACGACCTTGGCAACAGGCTAGTCCTCGGGGGTCGGGGCGACCGGCCGGGGTCGGATAGCCCCGCCCGCGGCAACCCCGGGCGAGATCACGGTAACTTGGCTGTCATGACAGTGACCCCGGAGGGACCCAACCAGGAGCCCCCCATCCAGCCCGGGCAGACCTCCCCCACGACGACACCCACCGGCCCCACCCCCGTCACCGACCCGTTGGTGCGGGAGGCCATCACCCTGCGCGGCGAGGCCCGGACGAAGGCCGAAGCCATCCAGGAGGCCGGGCGCATGCTTCTCGGCACCGGCGCGGTCGGCGAGGGATTCGTGGAGGCGATGTTCGAGCGCGAAAAGAGCGTGTCGACCTACATGGGCAACTCGCTCGCCGTCCCTCACGGCACGCGGGAGGCCAAGCAGTTCGTGGAGAAGACCGCGATGAGCTTCGCCCGCTACGACGAGCCGATCGACTGGAACGGCAACCCGGTGCGGTTCGTCATCGCGATCGCCGGACGCAACAAGGAGCACCTCATCCTCCTCGGGCGGATCGCCCGGGTGTTCTCGAAGGGCGATGCGCTCCAGGCGCTCGAGGCGGCCACCACTGCCGACGAGGTGCTCGACGTGCTGGCAGGTCTGAACACCGCCCAGTGACCCCTCGTCCCGGCGCCGGGGGCGCCGGGACGAGGTCCGATCACAGGCCGAGTTCGTCGAGAACCGGCAGTGCCGCGCGCACCACGGCCTTGGCCTCGGCCACCGATGGCGCCGCCAGCGCCTTCGCCGCGATGTCACGGGCCTGGTCGAGCGTCACCGTCTTCAGCACCGCCGCCACGGCGGGAATGCTCCGGGCAGTCATCGACAGCGAGGCCACCCCGACTCCGACCAACACGACGGCCATCGCCGGGTCGCCCGCGGCCTCACCGCAGACGCCGACCGGCCGCACGCTCGGGTCGCCGCCACCGGCCACGCGGGCACCGTCACACGTCGCCCGCACCAGCCGCAGCACGCCGGGCTGCCACGGATCGTTGAGCTCGGCGAGCGCCCCGAGCTGACGGTCGGCGGCCATTGTGTACTGGGTGAGGTCGTTCGTGCCGATACTCGCGAAAGTGGCGGGGACGAGCACGTTGTCGGCGCACAGCGCGGCGGACGGCACCTCGATCATCACCCCCGGGCGCTTGAGCCCCGCGCTCTCGCACATCTGCACGAAGTCGGCCGCCTCGGCCACCGTCGAGATCATCGGGGCCATCACCCACACGTCGGCCTGGTTGAAGAAGGCGGCGCGGGCGATCGCGGTGAGCTGGTTGCCGAGCACTCCGGGAGTGACGGCGTCACACCGATAGCCACGGACGCCGAGCGCAGGGTTGGGTTCCGACTCGTCGGTGAGGAACGGGAGCGGCTTGTCGGCGCCGGCGTCCAGGGTACGCACGACCACCTTGCGCCCCGGGAACTGCGCGAACACCGCGGAGTACTCGTGCTCCTGCTTCTCGAGGCTCGGTTCCACTTTGCTGCCGAGGAACAGGAACTCGGTGCGGAACAGGCCGACGCCCTCGGCGTTGGCCGCGACAGCCTTCTCGGCGTCCTTGGCGCCGCCGATGTTGGCGAGCAGCTGCACCTTGTAGCCATCCTTGAGCCGGCCGTCACCGTCGAAGGTCAAGGGGTTGGCCTGACGGACCGCCCACTGCTCGGCGCGGCGGTGATCCTCGGCGGTGACCTCGTCGCTGATCGTGCCGGCGGCGCCGTCGACGTAGACCTCGGTGCCCGAGGGGACCTTGTCCGCCCCGTGCGCCGCGACAACGGCGGGCAGGCCCAGCTGCCGCGCGATGATGGCCGTGTGGCTCTGGGGCCCGCCATCGGAGGTGACCAGCGCGAGCACCTTGTGCGGATCGAGCAGTGCCGTGTCGGCCGGAGCGAGGTCGACCGCGGTGAGGACGAACGGCGCATCCGACTCGGGGACGCCCGGGGGCTGCTCGCCCCGCAACTCGGCCACGATGCGGTTGCGGACATCGTTCACGTCGTTCTGGCGCTCCACCATGTACTCACCGAGAGCGGCGAGCTTGGCGGCGATCTCCCCGGCAACATCCCATACCGCCCGCTCCGCCGACAACCCCTGCTCCTGAACGCGCTTCATCGCCCCCTTGCGCAGGCTGGGATCGGCCGCCATCTGCGCGGTGGCCTGCAGGATCGCCTGCGATTCGATCTTCGCCGTCGCCGCACGCTCGCGGAGGGCGTCACGCACCGCGAGAGCGGCGTCCTTGACCCGGGCCGCCTCGGCCTCGGCGCTGGTGACCGAGGGGTCGAACATCTCGCCGACGGGGGGTTCCGCGACCGGCGGGGCCATCGGGATGACTCTCCCAACGACACGCCCGGCGCTCACGCCCACACCGCTGTAACTGGTCATTGTGTGCTCCTCGTTCCTGAGCCCCTCGGCCCGTGTCCATCCTAGGGAAGCGCCGCCCCGGCGTCGGGACTTCCCCCCCATTTGCGGCCGGCCGAGCGGATCCAGGGTGGCCCAATGATGAAGCCAAAGGGCTAAAGTATGGAAGATGAAGGCTTTTCCCTCAAGTTGGTTCGTCATCACGGCAGACCAGGTGGGCAGTCGCACCGCGCGTGACGCGGTCCCGCTCGCGCTGGAGACCCTTGGGACCACGAGCCTCGGCATGCGACTGGGCTTCGAGCGCACGGTGGGCGACGAGATCCAGGGCCTCACCGCTTCCGTCGACGACGTGCTCGTCGCCGTCAAGGTCCTCACCCGGTTGGGCCGATGGCGAATCGGGGTGGGCGTGGGGCCGGTCGAGGTGCCGCTTGCCGCCACATCCCGGGCGGCTCGTGGGCCGGCATTCATCGCAGCCCGGGACGCCGTGGCCGCCGCCTACCGCGCCCCGTCGGAGATCGCCCTGCGGGCGGTCGCCGGGGCGAGCGACGCCTTCCCACCGGATGCCCGGGCGAGTGGTGTCAGCGGGGGTTTGTACGCTCGATACTGCTCGGCACCGGAGCGTGCCGACAGCGCACTGACCGTCTGGCGGGCGCTGATCCGCCGCAGAACCGACGAAGGGTGGCAGGCCGTGACGCTGGTCGAATCCGGGGTGTCCCACCGTGAGGCGGCCCGTCGGCTCGGGGTGAGTGAGTCGGCGGTCAGCCAGCGCCTCGCGCGAGCACGGCTGGCCGAGTCCGTGGCCGCCGAACGGCTTGCCGCGTGCGAGTTGTCCGATCTGTTAGCGGCGGCACCCGACGCACTCCCCCCCGGGTCGTCGAGATGAGCGCGCACGAGGCGTGGACGGCGATCGTCGTCGTGCTGGGCGCGGTGCTGGCCTGCGTTTCCGGTGGCCCGGCCGTCACCGTGGTGTTCTCGCGCGTCGATCGGCGACTCCGTCAGGAACTGACCCCCGAGCAGGCCCAGCGGCAGTCGGTCGTGGCGGCCCGCTCACACCTTCGCGGTGGGGCCTGGATCGGCGTCCTCGAGCGACTCGCGATCTACGCGACGCTGCTGCTGGGATTCCCCGAGGGCATCGCCATGGCATTGGCGGTCAAGGGCCTGGCCCGCTACCCCGAGCTCCGGGCCACCTCCAGCGGCGCCGCCGAGCGCTTCATCATCGGCACCTTCGTCAGTGTGCTGGTGGCGTGCGCGTGGGCCGGGATCGTCCATGTCGTGGTGGGTCGGCTGTGACCCCGCGCGACGCCGATCGGAGGCTCGCCGATCTGGGGGCACGATGGCGGGCGCTCCTGCCGGGGGCCGACGATGTCTTCGCCGAACTCGTTCGGCGCTGGGATGGCCCCGATCGGCGGTATCACAATCTCCAGCACCTGACCGAGGCCCTGTCCGCGCTCGACCTGCTGGCCGGCACGAGGCTCGACCAGCTCGCGATCTGGTTCCATGACGCGGTGCACGGTCTGGGCGCTGGGGCCGATGAGCGCGGCTCGGCCGACCTGGCCCGGGAACGCCTCGGGGCACTGGAACTTCCGCCCGACGAAATCGGCGAGGTCGTCAGGCTCGTCCTGGTGACCGAGAGCCACGCTCCCCCAGTCGACGACCCGGCCGGGGCACGGGTGAGTGATTGCGACATGGCCATTCTCGCGGCCGACCCCGAACGGTACGACGAGTCGGTGCGGGGAATCCGCACCGAATACTCCCGCTTCAACGACGACGAGTTCCACCGGGGCCGGGTCGCGGTCCTCGACGACTTCCTGTCCCGGCCGCGCATCTTCCACACCGACCGCGGGTTCGACCTGTGGGAGGTCCGGGCCAGGGGCAACATCACGCGCGAGTTGCTCGCCCGCCGCCGGGACAGCTGACGATGCGCCGGTGCCGTCGCGGATAGTCTGTCCCGATGCCAGTCGACCGCCTCGCGATCGCCCTCACCGGCCTGCTCACGGGGTTGTCCCTCATCGTGGCGATCGGCGCCCAGAACGCGTTCGTGCTGCGCCAGGGCCTGCGCCGGGAACACGTCGGGGTGGTCGTGGCCATCTGCGCGGCATCGGATCTGGTACTGATCGCTGCGGGAACGCTCGGCATCGGGACGGTCGTGCAGCGCGCCCCCGTGGCGCTCACGGTGCTGCGATGGGGCGGGGTGTTCTACCTCGTGTGGTTCGCTGTCATGTCGTTCCGCAGGGCCCTGCGGCCTGGTGAACTTCACGAGTCCGGACGCCGCGCCCGCTCGCTGCGCTCGATCGCTCTGACCACGCTGGCGCTCACGTACCTGAACCCGCACGTCTACCTCGACACGGTCGTCATGCTCGGCAACCTCGCCAATCAGCACCCGCAGCAGCGGTGGTGGTTCGCGTCGGGCGCCGGACTCGGCAGCATCGTGTGGTTCACCGGTCTGGGCTTCGGCGCCCGCACACTCGCTGGGCCGCTCGGGCGCCGCTCGACCTGGCGGATCATCGATGCGGTGGTCGGGGTCGTCATGGTCGGCGTGGCCGCGAAGCTCGCCGTCGGCTGAGGTTCACTCGGCCTGGTCGCTGAGGATCCGGGCCAGGAACTGACGGGTGCGCTCCTCGCGGGGATGGGTGATGATGTCACGCGCCGGGCCCTGCTCGACGATCACTCCGCCGTCCATGAACACCACCCTGTCGGCGACGTCCCGGGCGAAGGCGATCTCGTGGGTCACGACGATCATCGTCATTCCCTGTTCCGCCAGATCGCGCATGACCCGGAGCACCTCGCCCACCAGTTCGGGATCGAGAGCCGAGGTCGGCTCGTCGAACAGCATGAGCTTGGGGTCCATCGCGAGCGCCCGGGCGATGGCCACGCGCTGCTGTTGGCCGCCCGACAGTTGCGAGGGATAGTTTTCCTCCTTGTCCGACAGCCCGACCATGGACAGCAGATCGCGGGCACGGGCGATCGCGGCGTCACGGGCGACACCCCGCACCTGGAGCGGCGCCTCGATGATGTTCTCGAGGACAGTCATGTGCGGGAAGAGGTTGAAGCGCTGGAACACCATGCCGATCTCACGGCGCTGCGCCGACTTGGCCGAGTCGGACAGGTGGCGCAGGTGCGGGCCGGAGTCGTCGAACCCCATGAGGACGCCGTCGACGAAAATGCGTCCGCCGTCGATGGTCTCGAGCATGTTGATACAGCGCAGGAAGGTGGTCTTCCCCGACCCCGACGGGCCGAGCAGGCACACCACCTCACCGGGATACACCTCGAGGTCGATGCCCTTCAGCACCTCGAGGTGGTGGAACGCCTTGGCCACGTTCACCGCGCGCACGATCGGTCGCGCATCCTCGGTGCCACCCATCAGTGCTCCCCCGTGCGGCTCAACAAGCGCTGGGCCTTCGCGTTCGGGGCGGAGAACCCACGCCCGAACCGCCGTTCGAGATAGGACTGCCCCACCATCAGCACCGAGCAGACGATGAGATACCACAACGTGGCCGCCACGTAGACCGGCATGATGCGGTAGGTGCGGTTGGCGACGATCTGGGCCTGGTTGAACAGTTCCATGCCGACGGGCACCGCGACCAGCAGCGAGGTGTCCTTGACCATCGCGATCGTCTCGTTCCCGGTCGGGGGGACGATCACCCGCATCGCTTGGGGCAGGATGATCCGGCGCATGGTCCTGGCAGACGACATCCCGAGGGCGTGCGCGGCCTCGACCTGGCCGCGGTCGACCGACAGGATCCCGGCACGCGCGATCTCGGCCATGTACGCCGCCTCGGACAGTCCGAGGCCGAGCGCTCCGATCACGATGCCCTGGCTCACCGAGCGGGTGTCGAAGGTGAACAGCGTGAAGGTCGTGCTCAGGTGCAGCAGTCGCGCGATCGAATCGCCGAACGGCAGGCCGATGGTCAGCTTCGGATACAGGAAAACGATGCCCACGCCGAGGATCGTCAATAGCACGTAGCGCGGGATCGAGCGGAAGAACCACGTGTAGACGGCCGAGACGCCCCGCAGCACCGGGTTGGTTGAGAGGCGCATGATCGCGAGCAGGATCCCGAAGATCAGGCCGAGGATCATGGCGAGCACCGTGCCGAGAATCGTGCCCTCCCACAACCCCTGGAGGATCGGCCGGTAGTTCATCACCTGGATGACGTAGGACCAATCCCACTTGGGGTTGGTGACGGCGGAGTGCAGCATCATCGCGACGACGATCACGATGACGCCGACGGCCACCCAGCGCCAGGGGTGCCGGACCGGCTTCGCGTCGATCCGCCCTGGACGCTCGGCGGCGCCCGCAACCTGCGACACGGTCACGGGTTCACCGGGAAGCTGTCGACGGCGCCGGCGCTGTTACCCCATTTCGCGAGGATCTGGTCGTACACGCCGTTCGACTTGAGCTCGGCCAGTGCGTCGGACAGCACCTGTGCGAACGCGGTCTGCTTCTTGTCGACGACGATTCCGTAGGGAGCCGCGTCGTAGATCGTGCCGACCGCCACCATCTGACCGTTCGACTGCTTGATCGCGTACGCCGTGATCGGCGAGTCGGCCAGCATCGCGTCGGTCTTGCCACTGATCACGTCGGCGGCCGCCTTCGACTGGTCGGTCTCGACCACCGCGTTGATCGCCGGTTTGCCGGCCTTGGTGCACGCCTTGCTGCGCGCGGCGAGGTCGTCAACCTGAACGGTCCCCTTCTGCACCGACACCGACTTGCCGCAGGCGTTGTTGGGGTCGATCTGGGTGCCCGCCTTGGCGGCCCACGAGGTACCGGCGTTGAAGTACTGCACCATGTTGACGACCTGCTTGCGCTGGGCGTTGATCGTGAACGACGAGATCGCGATGTCGTACTTGCCACCGGTGACGCCCAGGATGATCGTGTCGAACTGGGCGTTGTTGTACTCCACCTTGAGCCCCAGGGTCGTCGCGATGGCATTGAGCAGGTCGACGTCCATCCCCTCCATCGTCTTCCCGTCGGTTCCGATGTACTCGTTCGGCGCGTAACTGCCGTCGGTACCGTCGATCAGCGTGCCCTTCGACTTGATGGCCGCGGGCACCTTGGCGGCCAGGGCCTGGTCGAGCGTCGCCGTGGCAGCCGCGCCGCCCGAGGTGGTCGCCGCCGTGGGGGTCGTCGCTCCCGATCCCGAGTCGAGGGTGGACGACCCGCAACCGGTGGCGGTCAACGCCGCGGCGACCAGGGTGAACACCGCGAGGGCGCGACGCGTGTGGGGGATGTGCATGGCCATGGCCTCCTGATGGACGGGAGCACCCGTCGTGAACTATCTGCATGATGGTGGCAGCGGCCGGCCGGGTTTCGGCCACTTGTCACCACCCGGACGATACTTCCTTGCGCGGACGCGTGTCAGATCGCCCCCAGCATGAAGGATTTGTTGTCACAGGGCGATCATGGGGCGAAACCTGGCACGTTCTTACCGAGCCACGCCATGATCTGCGGGACATGGGGCGTCCAGGACGGGAATCGATGGCCACCGGTGCTGTCGATGACCGCCTGAACCAGGGTGGGTGGGCGCACCTTGGAGAGGAACAGCCGGGTCGAGGGATAGCTTTCGGTGTCGGGGCGCGAACTCTGCACCCACAGGGCGACATGGGGACGGGTTTTCTGCACCTGCGCGATGAGGTCCAGCCGGACATCCTGCGGCGAGTTGGGTCCGAACGGCGGCGTGGCGCCCCACCAGGGGGTGAAGTACCCGCTGAGGATCGCCGCGGCCCCAAAGGTGTTGGGATGCAGGATCGTCTCCATGGCCGCACACCACCCGCCGGCTGAGTAGCCGAGCCAGGCCCAGCCCGACCGTTGCCGGATGACCCGGAAGTGTGCCGTGACGAACTTCGGGATGTCGACGCTCAGCCAGGTCTCAAGCTGGTCGGGTCCACCCGGTCCGAACACGCATTCGTTGTCCGATCCTCCCGGCAGCAGCGACGGGACCACGGTGATGAACGGCGACACCTTGTGGGCCGCCACCGACGGATCGGTGAGCGCCATGATCGGCATCCGCCCTCGGGGCAGGTAGCTGTCCGGGGAGCCGGGGGCACCGTGGGCGGCCATCAGCACGGGGTAGGCCCGCTGCGCGTTCGCCGGATCGCCGTACCCCTGGGGCAGTATCACGGTCACCTGCCATGCGTTGTGCCCCACCGACGTGGCGATGGTATAGCGCTGAATCCGGCTGCCGGGTGACGGCAGCGGTGGCAGGGTGCGCGTGTCGGTACGCACCACCGACAGGTCGTGCTGGAAGACGGTCCGGGCCTTCGCCTCACCCACGACGACCACGTGACTGCTACCCGACGACGTGCCGAGAAGGTCACCCCAGCTGGTGTACCAGGCGTTCTGCCGGTTGAGCACGAGGCCCGCGCTCACGGCGACCAGGACGCTGGCGAGCGCCACAACCGGCACGTTCCACAGCCATCGCCACGATGTGTGGGGCAGGCGGCCGGTCAGCCATGCGCCGCCCACCAAGGCGACCGCGGTCAGGAACGCGGCAAGCCAGTAGACGGAGTCGCTCAACAGATTCACTGGGCCTCCGAGGGAACGCAGAGATCCACCGTGGGCCCATCGGCCGGTGAGTTGGCTCATCGGACTAGCCTGTCCCACGCGGACCGGGTCCTACCCGGTATAGCGTACCGGTCCAAGACGAAAGGCCCCGACGCCGTTGATGCGCAAAGTTGTCACGTTCGGCATGCTTCTGGTGGCGCTCGCGCAGGCGGGTTGTGCGGTGTCCGGCCCGGGCTCGCCTCCGCCCGCCGGCGCCTCCTTTTCAGCCTCCCCCTCGGCCCCGGACCCCGTTCCCTCCGCGTCGACCTCGGCGCAGTCCGCACCGTCGACGCCGCCACCGAGCCCGCCGACGCCCCTGACCGTGGTCGGGATCGGCGACTCGGTGATGGCCGGAACCCATTGCGGTTGCGCCGGTCCGATGGCGGCCTACGCCGACCTGCTCTCGAAGGCCACCGGACGCCGGGTGGACGCCCGCAGCTTCGGCGTCAACGGTGCGACCACCACCTCCGTCCTGGCGCAGGTCACGACGGAGCCGTTGCGCACCGCCCTGCAGCACGCCGACATCGTGGTGGTCATCGTCGGGGCCAACGACCTCAACCCGGATGCCGCCGAGGAGTCCTCCGGCTCGTGCGACGCGTCGTGCTACCAACCGGATGTCTCCGCGATGGGAACCCACCTCGGACAGCTGCTCGACCAGTTGGCGACGATCGACGGCACCTCGCCGCACATGATCCTGGTCGCCAACTATTGGGACCTGTTCCCTGAGGCGGGTCTGGCCCGGACGGGTCCGGAGTCGGCGCAATTGGAGTGGCAGGAGGCGATCACCGCCGCCGCGAATTCGGCGATCAGGACTCAGGCGCTTGGCCACCATGACATCTACGTCGACACCGTGGTTCCGTTCCGGGGTCCCGGCGGGGATGACGACCCGAGTTCGCTGCTGGCGAGCGACGGTGACCACCCGAACGCCGCCGGCGTCCAGGTGTTGGCGAAGGCCCTGGTCGCCGCCCATCCGGGCGCTCCCTGATCCGCTCGCCGCCGGGAGCGCCGGCCGCTCTCACGGGGCGATCTCGACGATCACCCTCGTGGGCGTCCCGGCCACCACTGTGACGCTGTAAGGCCGCACGCGGTCGACGCCGATGCCGATGAGGCTGTGGCCCTCGAAGGATCCGGCCCAGGCGACCTGCCGTACCGAGGTCAGACCCGCCACCTCGACGAGGTTCAACGGCTTTTTCGGCTCGTAGGTGGCCTGTCCGGCGTCGTTGTACGCGGGTACCTCGAGGTCAACGACCAGCACGGTCGCCCCCGCGACCTCGATCGGGAGCCCGCTGCCGATGCCGAGGAGTTCGGCGGCATACCCGATCCGGTAGCCGACCGACGACACGCCCGCGACCTCGAAGATGACCCGGTCGCCACACGGTGCGGTGGCGGCGGTGACTCCGGTGAGGGTGGGGCGGGCGACGTCGGTGCCGGGTGTGGCCGTGACCGAGGCGGACCCGGTCGCCACCGGGGCGCAACTCGT
>JAJXWF010000037.1 GCA_021781735.1 Actinomycetes bacterium | reverse complement strand
GGACTTCACGCTCGCGGGCACCTTGGAATCGAAGTCGTGGAACGGCGCGAGGCCGGTGCCCCCGTTGGCGAGCGTGCCGATGTAGGCCTTGCCCGAGAACTGGCCGTCGACCGCGGACTTGATCGAAGCGAACACCGCGTTGTCCATGCCCTTGTAGACCGAGGTCATGATGACGCTCTTGAACTGCGGCACCGAGATGTAGCCGTCGGTGTCGACCCAGATCGCCGAGACCTTGCCGCCCGAGTCGGCAGCGGTCTGCAACGCCCCGACGCCGGCGCCGCCGGCAACCGGGAACAGAATGTCAGCACCCTGGCTGACCAGGCCCTTGGCGACCGTCTGACCGCCGGAGACGTTGCCGAACGGGTTGCTGCCGGGCACGAACTGCCCGTCCTGCTTCTTGGCATCCCAGCCGAGCACCTGGACGCTCTTGCCCTTCTGCTGGTTGTAGTAGTCCACGCCCTGGGAGAAGCCGTCCATGAACACGGTGACGGTGGGGATGTTCATCCCGCCGAACGTGCCGACCTTGCCGGTCTTGCTCATTGCCGCGGCGAGGTATCCGGCGAGGAACGACGACTGGGCCGTGTTGAACTCGAGCGGCTGCAGGTTCGAGGGAGCACCCTGCGGCGAGTCGTCGACGAGGGCGAAGTCGACGCTGGGGTTGGCCTTCGCGGCCGCGCTGACCGCGTCGCCGAGTTTGAAGCCGACGCCCACGATCATGTTGCACTTGGCGGTCAGCAGCGAGGCGACATTGGTGGCATAGTCCGCGTCGCTCGACGACTCGACCTTGGCGGTCTGGATCCCGAGTTGCTCACCCGCCCGGGTGAGGCCGACCAGTGAGGTCTGGTTGAACGACTTGTCATCGAAGCCGCCCGAGTCGGACACCATGCACGCCTTGAAGTTGGCGTTGCTGGCCGTCGTGGCGGCGCCCGAACTTGCCACGCTGGTCGCGGACGAGCCGGACGTGGGTGCGGATGCGCACCCGGCGAACGACATCGCCGCAACCGCCACGAGGGCGGACGCGGAAAGGAAGGATTTCTTCACGGAAACTGCCTCCTGAAAGCAGAAATTGTGCGTGCTCGGCTGGAGCCTCCCACACTTTAACGGCCACGATCTCACCGGGGCCGGCTGGGGTTCCTCGATCACGAAACCGTTACCTGAGTGCAACCGGACGGCCGATCGGCAGCTCAGCCGACCTGCCTGACCAGCCGTTCTGCCGCGTCCAGGATGCGTGTCGTCGCTTCCTGCCAGTCGGGGTCCTGGGCCCGGAACGGGCCGGTGGCGAGCGATACGGCGACCGCGGCCGATCGCAGGCGCAGCTCCGCGGGGTCGACGGCCCGGTCGAACACCGGCACCCAGGCGTCGAGCAGTCCCTGGAGCCGTTCGGCCTGGATCCGCGACATCCGCTGCACGGTCGACAGGTGGGCGACCAGGCAGGCGAGATCGTCGACGCGGCGCCCGGGCCCGAGGGTGTCGACGTCGAGCAGGCCGACGATCCTGCCACCAGCGACCTGCAGTTGACCCTCATGGAAGTCACCGTGGGTCGGGGCATCGTCGGGCACGGGCCCTCCGAGTCCATCGGTGATGGTCCTGGTGAGGTGAGCCAGCCGTGCCTGCTCACCCGGGCTGGTACGGGCCACGATCTCGGCGTAGTACTCCAGCGACTCGCTCCAGGGAGGACGCCGCGGGAGTGCCAGCACCGACGTCGGCAGCGCGGCCAGCAGGTCGAGTATCTGGGCCGCGTCCACCGGTGGTGCGGGCAGGTACAGCGACTCCCCGAGGGGACTACCGGGAAGCGCCCGGAGCGCGACGACGCCGGAGGCCGTGGCCACGATCTCGGGCACCGGCAGGCCGGCGGCGAGCAGATGCCGGTGCCGGGCCACCAGGTCGTCGGCCCGGTCGGACGGCAGCACCTTGAGATAGAGGGTCACCGGGCCGTCGTCGAGGGCGATGTCGGCCCGCACCACGGCGCGCCGGCGGGGACGGTAGGTGAGCATCCGCAGTCGCACCCGATCGGGTGCCACCGGGTGCGGCACCACCCCCCATTCGGCCACCAGCCGGGCGACGGACTCGGGGAAGGCCACGAGCGGCAGTGCGGGCAGGTCGGGATCGAAGGGGTGGATCCACACGGCGACCTGCTGCCGCCCGTCGTCGAAGATCTCGGTGTGCTGGTCGTTCCCCCGGGGCCCGTGCGCCCGGACGCTGGCACCCACCAGTTCGGTGCGCGTCCCGTGGGCCCACTCGACGGTGGCCGTGTAGGTGGCCGTCGTGGCACGTCCCGGTTCGGTGTCGACATGGTCGAGCCGCCACGACGCCAACGCCCCCCCGGCGCGCTCCACGGCCGCACGCAACAACTCACCGGCGCCCTCACCGGTGAGCAGTCGCACGCCATCGGGGTCCCGATCGGGCATGGTCACCTCCTCATGACCGTGGGGAAGGACCCACCCTCTCGCCGCGGGTCCGATGATCACGTCACTCCTCAGCAGGTATGGGGGCATCCGGTGGGGCCTCACCGGGCTCATCGCCCACCCGGTTGACCAGGATCCAGGCGGCCCGGCGTCCGTCGACGTCGGCGACCGTGAACCTCACCAGTGCCCGGTCGGGAAGATTCAGCGGATTGGCCCCGGTGACCCGATGCAGGTCGACCTCGACCCGGTCGCCGAGTTCGGGCACATGTCCCAGTTGGGCCATTACGTAGCCGGCAACCGTGTCGTACGGTCCCTCGGACAGTTCGTAGCCGAAGCGGTCGGCGAAGTCGTCGAGGGTCGTGAGGCCCTCGATCTCGTTGCGCTGGCCGTGGCTGGCGCTGCCGGCGACGGGCTGGTCGTACTCGTCGGTGATCTCCCCGATGAGTTCCTCGACGAGATCCTCGAGTGTCACGATGCCGGAGGTGCCGCCGTATTCGTCCTTGACGATTGCCAAGTGGGACGAGGCGCGGCGCATCTCGGTGAGCGCCCTCAGTACCCGCACCGTCTCGGGTAGCGCCATGACCGGGCGGCACAACTGGCGCACCGGGGTCGTTCGGTTCATCGGCTCGAGGTCCATGAGGTCGCGCACATGCACGAACCCGAGGACGCGGTCGGCGGAACCATCGGTCACCGGGTAGCGCGAGTGCTCCGCGCCGTGCACCGCCCGGACCGCCTTGTAGGCCGGCAGGTCGCCGGGGAGGAAGTCGACCTCGGTGCGGGGCACCATCACCTCGCGCAACGAGCGTTCGCCCGCGTCGAACACGTCGTCGAGGATCTGCCGCTCCTCGACTCCGAGCGTCTGGGAGTTGACGACCATGGCGCGCAGTTCCTCGTCAGTGACCCGCTCGCGGCGCGCGTGCGGATCGCCGCCGAGCAGTCTCACGACGATGTTGGTCGAGCGTCCGAGCAACCAGATCACCGGGCGTGCGATCGTGGCCACGAAGTCGATCAGTGGCGCCAGTGCCAGGGCGAACCCCTCGACGCGCTGCATGGCGAGCCGCTTGGCGGTCAACTCGCCGATGACGATCGACACGTAAGCGATGAGCAGGGTGATCAGCACCAGGGCGAGCGTGCGCGCGACGGACGACGACACACCGAACCGCTCCAGGTGGGGGGCGAGCGATTCGGTCAGGGTCGCGCCGCCGAACGCCGCGGAGAGGAAGCCGGCCAGGGTGACGCCGATCTGCACGGCGGACAGGAACCGATTGGGATCGCGCGCCAGCTTGGCGATCACCGCACCGCGGCGTCCGCGGTGCTCCAGCGCCGCGACCTGACTTTCGCGCAGCGACACGAGCGCGATCTCGGCGGCGGCGAAGACCCCGCTCACCAGGATGAGCAGCAGGATGACGATCGAGTAACCCCAGGTGTTCATCGCCCGCCACCCTCCCGACGGGACGAGCGGGACGCCGTATCGGCCGGTGTCGCGCGCGGGGCGCGGGGACTATGACCCTCCTGATCGCGGCCGGAACCTCTGGGCTTGCTCATGGAAGACAAGACTACGGGAGGCCCCGCCGCCGGTCGACGCGCTCGGCCGCGGGGCGGGACCTGCCCCTCAGGTGGTGACCACGAGGTGCGCACGCTCCCACGGACGAACGCGTTCGGCCCAGGCGAGTTCGACGGGCAGCCAGTCGTCCTGCCAGCAGGCGAACCGCTGCGGCGCCCGTCGCGCCGCGCGCAGGGCGCGCTCGTCGTCGCCCGCATCGACCCAGACGACCAGCGGCTCCCCCACCGGTACGTCGCGCGGGTCGAGGTCGGACACGGCCACGCCCTCGAGGACGACCGCGCTGCCGGCGCTCACCGACACCCAGCCGACCGGCTCGTCGGCGTCCCACGGCCACGGGCGGTACTTCGCGTCCTCACCCCGTGACAGCGGCTCGAGCACGTCCCGCACGAACCTCGCCCGGTCCCACTCGGTGGTGCCCCGCCGGATGAAGTCGTCTCCGCGGACGACGACGACCGAGGTTGCCGCCCGCTCGGCGATCGCGGCGGCCAGGGTCGATTTGCCGGACGCCGACAGGCCGTCGACGATCACCAGCCGGCGTCCGGAGTGCAGCTCGGACACGACCGTCTGCACCGCCTCGGCGATGCCGACGGACAGCACATGATGTCGTGGGGCGGCGGGCATGCACCCAGTCTGCCCGACCGGGCCACCGGCCGTCCCGCCCGTGCGGCGACGACCACGACAGCACGGGGGGACACGGGGCGACGTCGGTGACACTAGGGTTCGGTGACGTGAGCATGTGGGTTCTGACCATCGCCTGTGCCGACCGTCCGGGCATCGTGCACGCGGTGTCGGGCGGGATCGTGACCGCGGGCGGCAACATCGTGGAGGCACACCAGTTCTCCAGCCTCGACACCGGACGCTTCTTCCAGCGGATCCAGATCGAGACGGCGGCCGCGGACGCCGAGTCCGACCGGGCCGTGATCGAGTCCGCGCTGGCCCCGGTGATGGACAGGCTGCGGGCCGAGTGGACACTGGTTCCCCGCGACCGGCCGATCCGCACCCTGGTGCTCGCGTCCAAGGCCGCGCACGTGGTCAACGACCTGCTCTACCGCCGGCGCAGCGGCTACCTCAACATCGACGTGCCGCTCGTCCTCGCCAACCATCCCGACCTCGAGCCGCTGGCCGGCTTCTACGGGGTCGATTTCGAGCACCACCCGGTGACGCCGGAGACCAAACCCGCCTTCGAGCAGCGGGTGCGCGACCTCGTCGAGGCGCTCGACATCGAACTGGTCGTGCTGGCCCGGTACATGCAGATCCTGTCCCCCGACCTGTGCGCCGACCTCTCCGGGCGGGTCATCAACATCCACCACTCGTTCCTGCCGGGTTTCAAGGGCGCCAACCCCTATCGGCAGGCGCACGCCCGCGGCGTCAAACTGATCGGCGCGACCGCGCACTTCGTGACCGCCACCCTCGACGAGGGGCCGATCATCGAACAGAACGTCGTGCGCGTCGACCACACCAAGTCACCGCACCAGCTCATGGCGATCGGCCAGGACCAGGAGAGCAGCACCCTGCGGGAGGCCGTCCGGCTGTTCGCCGAGCACCGCGTGTTCCTCGACGGCGCCCGCACCGTCATCTTCTAGCAGGACGCCGGAACCCTCCAGGTCTGGCGGAGCCCACGATGCACCGCGTAGTCATCGGCGGTAGGTTGGGGGCGTCCACTCGAGGTTGAGAAAGGTCACCACCATCGTGAGTCAGTCACCCGTGAAGATCGCCGTCACCGGCGCCGCCGGCCAGATCTGCTACAACCTGCTGTTCCGCATCGCCAGCGGGTCCCTGCTCGGCGACACCCCGATCGAGCTCCGCCTGCTCGAGATCACCCCCGCGCTCAAGGCGCTCGAGGGCGTCGTCATGGAACTCGACGACTGCGCGTTCCCGAACCTCGTGAAGATCGAGATCGGCGACGACCCCGAGAAGGTCTTCGACGGTGTCAATGCCGCCATGCTGGTCGGCGCCATGCCCCGCAAGGCCGGCATGGAGCGATCCGACCTGCTGAGTGCCAACGGCGCGATCTTCACCGCCCAGGGACGCGCGCTCAACAAGGTCGCCGCCGACGACGTACGGATCCTCGTCACCGGTAATCCGGCCAACACCAACGCGCTGATCGCCATGACCAACGCCCCCGACATCCCCCGGGAGCGCTTCAACGCGCTCACCCGGCTCGACCACAACCGGGCCAAGGCGCAGTTGGCGCACAAGCTCGGCAGGCCGGTGTCCTCGATCACGCACATGACGATCTGGGGCAACCACTCCTCCACCCAGTACCCTGACCTGTTCAACGCCCTCGTCGACGGCGGCAACGCCGCCGAGGTGGTGGGCGACCAGGCCTGGATCGAGAACGACTTCATCCCGACCGTGGCCAAGCGCGGCGCCGCGATCATCGCCGCCCGCGGTCTCTCGTCGGCCGCGTCCGCCGCCAACGCCACCGTCGAGCACATGCACGACTGGCTGCTCGGCACCCCCGAAGGCGACTGGGTGTCGATGTCGGTGCCTTCCGACGGCAGCTACGGCGTGCCTGAGGGGATCATCAGCTCGTTCCCCGTCACCGTCGCCGACGGTCGCTACACGATCGTCCAGGGTCTGGAGATCAACGAGTTCTCCCGCGCCCGGATCGACGCCTCGGTCGCCGAACTGCAGGACGAGAAGGCCGCGGTCGCCGAACTCGGCCTGATCTGAACCACCGCGTCGGGCCCCGATGGCGATCGCCGTCGGGGCCCGACGCTCAGCGGTCCGGGGGCACGATCAGCGCCAACACCATGATGGCCACCCCGGCGGCGAGCGTCACGAGCACGTCGAACCACCGCTGGCGCACGGCCAGCAGCCCGGCCAGGCGCGGGGGGAGAACGGCGCGCAGCACCGCCGCTCCCACGACCGCCGCGCCGAAGGCGAACGAACCCCGCCGCCAGTGCCCGGTGGACATGATCGCGACACCGGTGCCGGCCGCGAGCAGCACCAGCACCAGCGGCCATTCCAGCCACGGTCTCGGCGGTGCACCCTGCGGCGTCATCCCGTGCCGGGTGGGGCGGGTCATGGGAGCACCGGTCAGCCCCGTCCGGCCAGCTGTTCGGCACGTTCGACGACGTGCACGAGCAGCATGGCCCGGGTCATGAGTCCGACGCCCCCGGGCACCGGCGACACCATCGAGGCGACGTCCCACACGTCGGGCGCCACGTCGCCGACGAGCCCGGCGTCGGTGCGCGAGATCGACACGTCGACGACGACGGCACCGCGCTTGACCATGTCCCCGGTGAGGATGCCCGGGACGCCCGCCGCGCAGATGACGATGTCGGCCTGGCGGGTGTGCTTGCCGAGATCCTTCGTGCCGGTGTGGCACTGGGTCACGGTGGCGTTCTCGCTGCGGCGGCTGAGCAACAGGGCGAGCGGCCGCCCGACCGTGGTGCCGCGACCGATGATGCACACCTCGGCACCGTCGATTTCGACGTCGTAGCGCCTCAGCAGTTCGACGACCGCCTGCGGGGTGCAGGGCAGGTGGCCGGGCTGGCCGGTCACCAACCGGCCGAGATTTGCCTCGGTGAGTCCGTCGACGTCCTTGTCGGGGTCGACGAGGTTGAGCGCCCAGTGGTCGTCGAGGTGCCCCGGCAGAGGGATCTGCACGAGGAAGCCGGTGACGGCCGGGTCGGCGTTCATGTCCCCGATCAGCCGGCTCAGCTCGTCGGCACCGGTGTCGGACGCGAGGTCGTGCCGGATCGAGGTGATGCCGACCTCCTGGCAGTCCTTGTGCTTGCCGTTGACGTAGGCGTGGCTGGCGGGGTCGTCGCCCACCAGGATCGTCCCGAGGCCGGGGACGATGCCCCGCTGCTTCAGGGCGGCGACCCGTTCCGCCAGTTCGGCCTTGATCTGCTTGGCGACCGGCCCGCCGGCCATTCTCGTTGCGGTCATGGAATCCGTCCGTTCCTGCGCCCAGAGGCGCCGTCATGTCGGTGAATGCTGCTCGGCGCGCTCAGTGGAAGAAGTGCCGTGTGCCGGTGAAGTAGAGCGGGACTCCGGCAGCGTTCGCCGCGTCGATCGTGTCCTGGTCGCGCACCGACCCACCGGGCTGCACGATCGCCCGGACACCGGCCTCGATGAGGATCGTCGGCCCGTCGCTGAACGGGAAGAACGCGTCGGACGCGGCCACCGATCCCGCCGCCCGGTCGCCGGCACGGTCGACGGCCAGCTTGCACGAGTCGACCCGGTTGACCTGGCCCATGCCGACACCCACCGAGGCCCCGTCCTTGGCCAGCAGGATCGCGTTCGACTTCACGGCGCGCACCGCGCGCCATGCGAAGGCGAGGTCGGCGATGGTCTGCTCGTCGGCCGCGGGACCGGCCGCCAGCGTCCACGCTGCGGGGTCGTCGCCCGGGGCGTCGATCCGGTCGGGCTGCATGACCAGCGCGCCGCCCGAGATCGTGGTGAGCTGCAGGTCGCGGTGCTCGTATGGTCCGGCGCGCAGGATGCGGATGTTCTTCTTGCGCTGCAGGATCTCGAGCGCGCCGTCCTCGTAGTCGGGGGCGATGATCACTTCGGTGAAGATCCCGGCCACCTGTTGGGCCATCTCGACGCTGACGGGGCGGTTCGTGGCGATCACGCCGCCGAACGCCGACACGGGATCGCACGCATGCGCCTTGCGGTGGGCCTCGGCCACGTCGGCGCCCACCGCGATGCCGCACGGGTTGGCGTGCTTGACCACCGCGACGGCCGTGTCGGAGAAGTCGTAGGCGGCCCGGTAGGCGGCGTCGCCGTCGGTGTAGTTGTTGTAGCTCATCTCCTTACCGTGCAGCTGCTGGGCCTGGGTGATGCCGGCCGGTGCGCCCGGCTGGGCGTAGAGGGCGGCCGCCTGGTGGGAGTTCTCGCCGTATCGCAGAGTGCCGAGCTTGTCGTACGCACCCAGCACGTGGGCGGGGAAACCGTCGCCGTCGGAGTCGTCGGTGAGCACCGACCCCATCCAGGTCGCCACCGCCATGTCGTAGGTGGCGGTGTGCTGGAACGCCGCCGCCGCCAGCCGGCGTCGCTCGGCCAGGGTGAACCCCCCGGCGTCCACGGCCGCGACGAGCCCGTCGTACTGGCCCGGCGCGGTGATGATCGCCACGCTCGGGTGGTTCTTCGCCGCCGCCCGCACCATCGAGGGCCCGCCGATGTCGATCTGCTCGACGCACTCGTCGGGGCCGGCGCCCGAGGCGACCGTCTGGGTGAACGGGTAGAGATTGCTCACGACGAGGTCGAACGGGGCGATGTCGAGCTGCGCGAGCTGCTCCCGGTGGGACGCGAGGCGACGATCGGCGAGGATGCCGGCGTGGATGCGCGGGTGCAGCGTCTTGACCCGCCCGTCGAGGCACTCGGGGAAGCCCGTCACCTGCTCGACCGGCACCACGGGGACGCCGGCCTCGGACAGGGTGCGGGCGGTCGAACCGGTGGACACGATCTCGACGCCGCGTGCGCTGAGGGCGCGGCCGAGATCGACGAGGCCGGCCTTGTCGTAGACGGAGATGATCGCCCGGCGGATCGGCAGGCGGTCGTCCCCGGCATCCGGGGTGGTGGGGGCTGCGGTGGCATCGGTCACGGGCTGGTCTCCTTCAGGTTGTCGGTCGCGCGTGCTGGTCGGAGGGACGGGTTGAGCGCCCCACGTCATGAGGCTCCTGGGGACGCCGGCGGGCGGGGTTGGGTCGCCCCCGCGGACGGCCAGGAGGCAACGGTGTCGATGAGCAGGCGGCGCTCCTCGACCTTGATCCGCTCGTGCAGGGTCTCGACGGTGTCATCGGGAAGCACCGGAACGGGCACCTGGCCGAGGATCCGGCCGGTATCGACGCCGTCGTCGACGAGGAAGATCGTGGCTCCGGTGATCTTCACCCCGTACTCGAGGGCGTCCCTGGCCCCGTGCATCCCGGCGAAGGAGGGCAGCAGAGCCGGATGAGTGTTGACGGTGCGTCCGCCGAACGACGCGAGGAACGCCGGGCCGAGCAGCTTCATGAACCCGGCCGATACCACGAGGTCGGGCGCGAAGCCCGCGACCACGTCCCGGAGCGCCTGGTCCCACGCGGCACGGCTGGGGAACCGCGACACCGGCAGGACGAAGGTGGGGACGGACGCCGCGCGGGCCCGATCGAGTGCCCGGATGCCGTCGCGGTCGGCGCCGAGCGCCACGACCGTCGCATCGACCTCGCCGGAGGCGCAGGCGTCGAGAAGCGACTGCAGGAGGGTACCCGAACCGGACGCGAGGACGACGATGCGGAGGGCCACGACGGAAACCCTACAAGGTGGGACCCCTGGCACTCGCACCACGGCCGCGGACGCGGACCCGATCACCGGGATCGACGCCACCAGGACGAACCGGTGGGCGGGCGCTCCGCGGGATTCCTGGAACCTCAGGAGGGGGCCGCGGCATCCCCCGATGTGCCTCCGGCCCCGGCTGGCGCCGCGCGCCGCGTCAGCCCGATGACCAGCCCGGTCGCCAGTCCCGCGAGTCCGAGGGTGGTCACCGCCATGACGGCCAGCGGGGCCATCCGGGGACCGAAGCCGCTGAGCCTCCCCGTTCCGAGGTCGCCTCCGGTGAGCCACACCAGTGCCAGGTAACAGCCGGCGGACAGTGCCCCGGCGAGCCCACCCACCAGGGCGACCTCGTCGAAGCGTGCGTGTCGTCGTGCCCGGGCGATCACGACGGCGGCCACGGCGCCGGCGGCGACGCCGCCGAGCAGCCACCACATCCCGGCACCCCCGGCGCCGTTGGCGGGGAGGCCCCCGAGCACTGGGATCCCGGGCAGCAGACCGGACCGGGTTTCCACCGGCGTCACGATCGATCCACGCCCGAGCGTGAACCCGGCGCCGAGCATCCACGACGACGACCAGCCGATGATGTTCGGCAGATAGACCACCTGGAGCAGCAGCAAGATGATGCCGCCGAGCGTCCCGGCCTGCAACGACATCGTGAGGTGGGCGACCCTGCGCCAGTGAACGGTGAGCGCGATCCCGGTCAGCAGCGCGCCGCCGGCGAGCAGCACCAGCAGCGCCGCGCCCACCGCGGCCGGCACGGCCCGCAGCCACGCCGGCCAGCCCCGGGTGAGCGGTAGGCCGAATCCCCGGACCGCGCCGATCAGCGAGCAGATGAGGCCGACCCCGAGCGCGCCCAGGCCGGCGCGACTGGCCTGGTTGGCCGCGAGGATCGCGGCGGCCGGCACCGACACCGCCACGACGTAGCCGAGCGTGAACAGCCCGACAACCTGCGCGCCGCGGCGGAGGGCGTGCTCGTCCGACCGGGCGGGCAGATCCCAGAAGTCCCCGGCTCCGTCGTCGGCGTCGGGCGCGAGCGCGGCCCGCGCCTGGCCCGCCGCGAAGGTGGCCACCCCGATCGCGATGAACGCGATGAGCACCGTGTAGCCGAGGGGGGCCACCGAGATCGTCACCGGACCGATGAACACGGGGGCCCCGTGGGCGAGCAGCCAGAAGCTCGCCGACACGGTCGCGACCGTGCCGTAGCTGATGTCGGTGGCGGCGAGCCAGGCGAGGGTGCTGGCGCCCAGGGCGAGGAGATAACCGGCCAGGGCCGCCACCATTCCTCCGACCAGGGCGGCCAGGGCCCAGGGCACGAGCGGACGGTCGCGGCGCGCCAGCGGATCACGGCGCAGCACCCGCAGTCCGACGCGGCGGCGGCGCGAGGTTGACGGCGTCCGGGCCACTGGCGACCTCACTCCCTGCTCGATGCTGTCCCGCCGGTGTCGTCGGGGGCACGGGGGGAAGGATCCCGGGCACCGCGCCCGACGACGATAGCGCACCCCTCCGGCACCGCCTGGTGTGGGCCCGCGCCCACCGGCGACGAACCGCCGTCACGAAACCCTGAGCGACCTCATCACCTCGCCCATCAGGGCGGCCGTCTCGCTCGGCGTGCTGCCCACATGGACGCCGGCGGCCTCCAGTGCCGCCTTCTTGGCCCGTGCGGTGCCCGACGAGCCGGAGACGATGGCCCCGGCATGCCCCATGGTGCGGCCCTCGGGTGCGGTGAAGCCGGCGACGTAGCCGATGACCGGCTTGGTGACGTGGCCCTTGACATACTCCGCCGCGCGCTCCTCGGCGTCCCCACCGATCTCGCCGATCATGATGATCGCGTCGGTGCCGGGGTCGTTCTCGAACGCCTCGAGGCAGTCGATGTGCGTGGTGCCGATGATCGGGTCGCCGCCGATGCCCACGGCGGTCGAGAAGCCGAAGTCCCGCAACTCGTACATCATCTGGTAGGTGAGCGTCCCGGACTTGCTCACGAGCCCGATCCGTCCGGGCCCGGCGATGTTGGCCGGGATGATCCCCGCGTTCGAGCGTCCGGGAGAAATGAGGCCCGGGCAGTTCGGGCCGATGAGGCGGCTCTCGGTGCCCTTGGTGAGGGAGTAGAACTCGGCGGCGTCGGCGACCGGGATCCCCTCGGTGATGCACACGATCAGCCCGATGCCGGCCTCGACCGCCTCGATGACGGCCTTCTTCGCGTACGCAGCGGGTACGAACACGACCGAGACGTTCGCCCCGGTCTCGGCCACGGCTCCCCGGACCGAGTTGAACACCGGTACCGGGTCCTCCTCGAAGAGCACCGACTGACCGCCTTTGCCCGGGGTGACGCCGCCGACGATGCGCGAACCGGACATGATCATCCGCTGGGTGTGTTTGCGCCCCTCGGAGCCCGTCATGCCCTGGACGATGATCTTGGAATGGTGATCGAGAAAGATCGACATGCTCAGGCCTCCTCTGCCGCTGCGGCCAGTTCGGCGGCCTTGCGTGCCGCTTCGTCCATGGTGTCGACCACGGTGACCAGGGGATGGTTCGCTTCGGCCAGGATCTCCCGGCCCACGGTGACGGCGTTGCCGTCGAGTCGGACGACGATCGGCTTGGTCGCCTTGTCGCCGAGCATGGTCAGCGCGTGCACGATGCCGCTCGCGACCTCGTTGCAGGCGGTGATGCCGCCGAACACGTTGACGAACACCGAGCGCACCTGCGGATCGCTCAGGATGATCCCGAGCCCGTTGGCCATCACCTGGGCCGAGGCGCCGCCGCCGATGTCGAGGAAGTTGGCCGGACGCGGGCTGCCGGGGAGGTCCGCACCCGCTTGGGCCACGACATCGAGCGTGCTCATGACCAGCCCGGCGCCATTGCCGATGATGCCGACGCTGCCGTCGAGCTTGACGTAGTTGAGGTGCTTGTCCGCGGCCTCCCGCTCCAGCGGGTCGGTGGACAGGTTGTCGACGAACTCCGCGTGGCCGGGGTGACGGAACCGGGCGTTGTCGTCGAGGGTCACCTTCCCGTCGAGAGCGATGATGCGACCGTCCCCGGTGCGCACCAGGGGGTTCACCTCGACCAGGGTCGCGTCCTCGCCCGCGTAGACCTCGCCCAGCTTCACCAGCACCCGCGATACCTCGTCGGCGATCTCGGGGGCGAAACCGGCGGCGTGCACCACCTCATCGGCCTTCGCGCGGGTGAAGCCCACCCGCGGGTCGACCGGCACGCGGTGCAGCGCCTCGGGACGCTCCTCGGCGAGGGTCTCGATCTCGACGCCGCCCTCGACGCTGGCCATCGCGAGGTAGGCACGGTTGGTGCGGTCGAGCAGCAGCGAGAAATAGTACTCCTCGGTGATGTCGGCCCCCTCGGTCACCATGACGCGGTGCACGGTGTGCCCCTTGATGTCCATGCCGAGGATTTCGCGGGCACGGTCCTCCGCCTCCTGGGGACCGCGGGCGAGCTTCACGCCCCCGGCCTTTCCGCGACCACCGGTCTTCACCTGAGCCTTCACCACGACGATCGGCGTGGCGAGTTTCTCGGCGGCGGCTCGGGCCTCTTCCGGCGTGGTGGCGACGATCCCGCGAAGCACCGGAACACCGTGTGCCTCGAACAGGTCGCGCGCCTGGTACTCGTACAGATCCACAGTGCATCACTCCCACGGCAGGCGGAACGACCACGTCCCGCTCGGGTCACGCTGCTGTCGGCAGCCTGGTTGAGACTACCCGACTCGCCGAATGGTCGGAATTCCGCCCGCCCGCGTCCGATCTTCGGATCCTCAGCGCCCGGCGGGTGGGACGACTCAGAGCTTCTCCATCGGCGCGTACTTGAGCGCCAGCCGCTTGAGCCCGCTCGAGCCGAAGTCGACGTCGGCCTTCGCGTTGTCACCGGTCCCGGACACCGAGACGACGGTGCCCAGGCCGAAGGTCGAGTGCAGCACCCTGTCTCCCACGGCCACCGAAGCGACCCGCGATGGCGGCGCGGACGACCCGTTGGTGGGCGACGACACGCGCGCCCGGCTCTGATACTCCCGGGTGGCCGAGGTCGTCGACCACGATGTGATCGCGGCGTCGGTGCGGCGCCAGTCGAGCAGCCGTGCCGGGATCTCCTCGACGAAGCGACTGGGCGGGTTGTACTGCGGCGAGCCCCACTGGGTACGGGTGGCGGCCCGGGTGAGGTACAGACGCCGACGGGCCCGGGTGATGCCCACGTAGGCGAGGCGGCGTTCCTCCTCGAGTTCGGAGCGGTCGAGCAGCGCCCGCATGTGTGGGAACACCCCATCCTCGAACCCGGTCAGGAACACGGTGTCGAACTCGAGGCCCTTGGCCGTGTGCAGCGTCATCAGGGTCACCACGCCCCCGCCCTCATGGTGGTCGGGGATCTGATCGGAGTCGGCCACCAGCGCGATCCGTTCGAGGAACGCGGCGAGCGAGTCGTCCGGCTCGGGCATGCCCGCAACCAGCGACCTGCCGCTCTCCTCGTCGGCCCGGGCGGCCTCGGCGGCGAGCAGTTCAGCGTCCAGGTCGACCGAGTGCGCCGCCGCGACGAACTCGGCCGCGACGCTGACGAGCTCGACGAGGTTCTCGTGGCGCGACTCGTCCTGTGGATCGCTGCTGTGTTCGAGTTCCGCCAGGTACCCCGAATCCCGCAGGATCGAGGTGAGGATCTCATCGGCGGGGCGCGCCTCGGCGACCATGACGCGGTGCCGGCGCATCAGGTCGGCGAAACCCGCCACCTGATTGCGTCCCCGGGGAGGAAGACCCGCCTCGTCGACCCGGTCGAGCGCATCGGAGAACGACATCCGGTTGGCTACCGCCAATGCCTCGATGGCCGCCTCGGCCCGATCGCCGATCCCCCGCTTGGGCACGTTGAGGATGCGCCGCACCGACACGTCGTCGGCCGGATTGGCGATGGCCCGCAGATAGGAGATGGCGTCACGGACCTCGCGGCGCTCGTAGAAGCGGACGCCACCCACCACCTTGTAGGGCATCCCGACCCGGATGAACACCTCCTCGAAGGCGCGCGACTGGGCGTTCGTGCGGTAGAACACCGCGGCGTCGCCGTAGCGGAGGAGTCCCTCGTCGTGCAGCCGGTCGATCTCGGTGGCCGCGAACTGCGCCTCGTCGTGCTCGGTGTCGGCGACGTAGCCGGTGATCAGCGGACCGTCGCCGGCGTCGCTCCACAGGGCCTTCTCCGGCCGCCCGGGATTGTTCCGGATCACCGAGTTGGCGGCCGTGAGGATGTTCTGGGTGGAGCGGTAGTTCTGCTCGAGCAGCACGGTGCGGGCACCCGGGAAGTCCGACTCGAAGTCGAGGATGTTGCGGATCGTGGCGCCGCGGAAGGCGTAGATCGACTGGTCCGAGTCACCGACCACCATGAGTTCGGGCGCCTCGATGAGCCGGCTGCCCTCGGTGAGGTCATCGCCGGTGTCCG
This sequence comes from Actinomycetes bacterium, assembly GCA_021781735.1. GTDB lineage: Bacteria > Actinomycetota > Actinomycetes > Propionibacteriales > Propionibacteriaceae > JAJYQH01. The sequence goes on along the minus strand of JAJXWF010000037.1, from coordinate 4,483 downwards.
GTGCGGGCACCGAGCAGAGCTCGCGGATCAGGGCGTACTGGGCGTGGTTCGTGTCCTGGTACTCGTCGACGAGCACCTGCCGGAACCGGCGCCGGTAACTCTCCCGGACATCGGGGAAGGCCTGCAGCAGGTGCACGGTGGTCATGATGAGGTCGTCGAAGTCCAGCGCGTTGGCCGCGAGGAGGCGGCGTTGGTATTCCCGGTAGACCTCCGCGAACACCTGATCGTTGGTCGACTCGGCGCGGGCGAGCGCGGCCTCGAAGTCGACGAGTTCGTTCTTGCAGTTCGACACCCAGGTCATCAGCGCCCGCACGGGGTACCGCTTGGGGTCGAGCTGCTGGTCGCGGGCGACCAGTGTCATCACCCGCTTCGCGTCGGCGTCGTCGTAGATCGAGAACGACTTCGACAGCCCGAACCGGTCGATGTCCTGCCGCAGCATCCGCACGCAGGCGGAATGGAAGGTCGACACCCACATGAGCCGGGCCCTGTTCCCCACGAGTTCCACCACCCGGGCGCGCATCTCTGCTGCCGCCTTGTTGGTGAACGTGATGGCCAGGATCGAGCCGGGATGCACCTGGCGCTGGGACACCAGCCAGGCGATCCGCCGGGTCAGCACGCGGGTCTTGCCTGATCCGGCACCCGCCACGACCAGCACCGGACCGCCCGCATGGGTGACGGCCTCGCGTTGCGGCGGGTTGAGCCCCAGGAGGAGGTCGTCGGCACTCACCCGCGGGTGCGGACGCGGCTCGCTCGGCCCGGTGGCGACGACCGCCTGCGGGGAGGGATCGAAGGCGCCGAACAGGTCGGGCATGGCGGCGTCGGGTTGGTTCATCGCAGCCCCACCCTAACCCTTGAGCGCCCGTCCCCGACGAGCCGGCGGGGCGCCGATGCGACGACCGCGGCCCGATTGGCTAGATTTCCTGCATGACCAAGGCCCCGGATCCCCGCCCACGGGGCGCGATGCCGCACGTGCGACGCCTGGTGGGCCCCATCGCATCCCTCGTGCTGGCAGCGGAGGCCGCAGCCGCGGTGGGGGTGACGATCGCCGGCTACGTGCGGCGCCGGCACCGCCGCCCGCACCGCTTCCCCACGACCGGCCCGCTGCCCGCCGAGGCCGGCGACAACACCGTGACGATTTACACGTTCGGGAAAGACCTGTACGCCGAGATGCTCAGGGCCATCGACGAGGCGACCACCAGCGTGCGGCTCGAGACGTTCATCTGGAAGGGCGACGAGGTCGGCCAGCAGTTCAAGGACGCCGTGGAGCGGGCTGCGGCTCGCGGCGTCACGGTTCATCTCATCATCGACCAGTTCGCCAACCTGGTGGTGCCTCAGTCGTTCTACCGGTTCTCCGACGCCATCCGCGTGCGCTGGCATCCCCTCATCGGCCCGATCGCACGCATCGACCACCGCAACGGTGGACGCGATCATCGCAAGCTGCTCATCGTCGACGGCACCGTCGCGTTCCTGGGCGGCTACAACATCGGAAGCCTGTACGCCGACAAGTGGCGTGACACCCACGCAAGGTTCACCGGGCCCATCGTCACCGAGATCGACAACGCGTTCGTCGACCAGTGGAACATCACCCCCCGCGGACTGTGGCACCGGTCCAATCACGCCTTCCCGCTGGATTCCTCCTCGGACCGGGAGTGGGCCACCGACATCCGGATCCACCGCAACACCCCCCGGATGGCGGTCTATCCGATCCGAAACATGTACCTCGAGGCGATCGACCGGGCGTCGAAGAGCATCCACATCACCCAGGCCTACTTCGCCCCCGATGACGACTTCGTGGCCTCCATGTTCGCGGCCGCGCGCCGCGGAGTGGATGTGCGGATCATCATCCCGGCCGAGTCGAACCACGTGCTCGCCGACTGGTTGTCGCGCGGATTCTACGACGAGCTGCTGGCCGGCGGAATCCGGATCTTCCTCTACCAAGGGGCGATGGTTCACGCGAAGACCGGCACGATCGACGGCATCTGGTCGACGATCGGCACGGCGAACCTCGACCGGCTGAGCCTGCTCGGCAACTACGAGATCAATGCCGAGATCACCAGCGAGGCCGTGGCGTCGCGGATGGAGGAGATCTTCGAGATCGACGTCGCCAACTGCGTCGAACTCACCCTCGATCAGTGGCGTCGCCGTTCCTGGGTCGCGAAGTTCACCGAGGCCCTGCTGTCCCCCTGGCGCCCCCTGGTCTAGGCAGGATCCCCCGGCGCGGGCAGCGTCGCCCGCTGTTCGCCGGCAGCGCAACCCGCTGCCAACCCGTGCCCCGGGTTCCGCGGCGTCCTAGCCTTAACCGGACCCTGCGTCAGTACGGCCCGGACCGGGTCGAAGGAGAACCTCGTGCTCGGCGACATCATCTCGATGATCTTCATCAGCGCGTTCGTCTCGTTCCGGGCCCGCCGGCGGGTCTGACGCCCCAGCTCAGACCAGCTTCCGATCGGTCGCCCACTTGGTGAGCTGGTGCCGGTTGGACAGTTGGAGCTTTCGAAGGACGCTGGACACGTGGGTCTCGACCGTCTTGATCGAGATGAACAGTTCCCGGGCGATCTCCTTGTAGGAGTAGCCGCGCGCGATGAGCTTGAGCACCTCACGCTCGCGTTGGCTCAGCCGGTCGAGGTCCTCGTCGATGCTGGCCACCTCGATCGAACCCGAGAACGCGTCCAGGACGAATCCCGCCAGCCGGGGCGAGAACACGGCGTCCCCGGTGGCCACCCGGTGAATCGCCTCGAGCAGATCGTCGCTCGAGATCGACTTGGTGACGTAGCCACGCGCGCCTGCCCGGATCACCCCGATGACGTCCTCGGCGGCGTCCGACACGGACAGCGCCAGGAAGCGGGTGCCGGGCGCGCGGGGCCCGACCTGCTTGATGACCTCGCCGCCCCCGCCGCCTGGCAGGTGCACGTCGAGGAGCACCACGTCGGGCTGCAGATCGACGATGGCCCGCACTGCGGAGGCGACATCCTCACCCTCCCCGACGATCCGCACGCCGGGGAACCCCTCCGGTCCGGGCCCCGCCTGCCCGATCTCGTGCCGGACGCCGGCGCGGAACATTGCGTGGTCGTCGACCAGCACGATCGACCAGGGCTCGGTGCGAACGACCCGCGGCTCGTCCTCGATCGGCTCATCTGGTGGGATCTGATCGGTCATGTCTCCTCATCCTGTCTGGTCTGCTCCCCCGCCGCAGGTGCACCCCCTGACGGGTCGTCACGGTGCGATGCTCATCCGCAACTCGATCTCGGTGCCCTCTCCCGGCGCCGAGCGGATCCGGGCCGAGCCGCCGTGGCGCTCCATCCGGTCGATGATCGAGCGTCTCACCCCGAGCCGGTCGGTGTCGACGCCGTCGAGGGTGAACCCGGCCCCGCGGTCACGCACGAACACCTCGACGACTCCCTCGTCGACCTCGGCGTACACGTCGACCCGGTCACAGCCGGAATGCTTGGCGGCGTTGACCATCGCCTCGCGGGCGGCCGCGACCAGCGCCTCGGTGTCCTCGGTGAGGGGCGCGTCGCCCACTCCCACCACCTCGATGGCAACCCCCCGGTCGGCCTCGATCCGTTGCGCATCGTCGGCGAGCGCGGCCCGCACGCTCGCCGGTGACGGCTCCGCGCCGCCTCCCCATTCCCCATAGAGCCAGTCGCGCAGTTCCCGCTCCTGCCGGCGGGCGATCGCGGTCACCGCCTTGGGATCTGCGGCCCGGCGCTGAATGAGGGCCAGCGACTGGAGCACCGAATCGTGCAGATGCGCGGCCATGTCGGCCCGGGCGTCGGCGACGAGTTTCTCCTCGCGGACGCGGGTCAGGTTGCGGCGCAGCCGGTACATCCACGGCGCGCCGGCGATCAGCACGCCGAGGATCATCAGGGCGCTCATGGTGAGCACGGTCGGCAGTTCGTCGACGCCGATCCGGGACGCCGCGATAAGCGACACCGACAGGCCGACGAGACCGAGCCCGACGACGAGGCGGGTCATGCCGAGCCAACCCCCGGTGCGCAGGAACGGGCGCAGCCATCCGGCGGTGTCGTCGTCGTGGAGTGGGCCGACATCGGCCACGTCGGCCTGACGCCACACGAGCGCGACGCCGGCGACCGCGAACAGGGCCGGCCAGAGCATCGCGGCCGACAGCCCCCACCCGAGTGTCGAGGTCAGCCAGACGATCCCGGTGGCCAGCAGCGCCAGCGCAGCGAAGGGGGCCGCGTCGCGCTGCCAGCCGGCGTGCTGGCTGCGCAGCCCCTGACGCCGCGCGGCCTCGAGACCCGGGGCCTCCGGCTCGGGGATCCGTTCGGGAAGCAGCACCCACAACAGTCCGTAGATCGCCACGCCAAGGAAGTGCACCAGGGCGAGCAGCACGAAACCCACGCGCACCAGGCCGACCGGCAGGTCGAGGTGCTCGGCGACGCCCGCCGCGACCCCGGCGAGCCACCGCCGGTCGACGTCGCGGGCGAGGGGACGCCTCGGGGGAACGGGCGGGGATGCGGGATCG
>JAJXWF010000217.1 GCA_021781735.1 Actinomycetes bacterium | reverse complement strand
GCCGGCACACTCCTCAAGGGCGTGTTCAACTTTTCGCCGCGCACGACCGTGCTGCAGGCGATCGTCTGGGTGGCCTATGTCGGCGGCGTGCTCACCCTGTTCATCCGGGCCATGCGCCCGCGGAGGAGTCCCGCGCCCGGCGCCTCCGCCCCCGCCGCGGAGCGGGTCAACGCCTGAGTGGACGCCGCGGGCGGGACACCCCTCGGGCACCTCCGCAGAGCCCGGGGATAGGCTGACCCCCGCACGTCATGCCTGAGGAGGAGCCGATGTCCCACCCGATCCTGCTGCTCAACTGCGGATCCTCGTCGATCAAGTACCAGATGATCGATTCCGATACCGAAGAGGTGAGCGCGGTCGGGCTGGTGCAGAAGATCGGCGACGCGGGCGACGGCACCATCGACCACGAAACCGGCGGTGAGACCCACCACGGCGAGCAGCACTTCGCCGACCACACCGGGGCGATCGCCGCCGTGATCGCCATGTTCACCGATCACGGCCCCGACCTGTCCCAGGCGATCGCGGTCGGGCACCGCACCGTGCACGGCGGCGAGGCGTTCCGCTCCACCACCGTGATCGATGAGGGGGTCATCGACAAGCTCGTCGACCTGTCGGGCCTCGCCCCGTTGCACAACCCACCCGGTATCGCCGGCATCCGGGCCGCGATGGCGCTACTGCCCGATGTGCCGCACGTCGCCGTATTCGACACCGCGTTCTTCTCCGACCTGCCGGCCGAGGCCTTCACCTACGCGATCGACCGCGACCTCGCCCACGAGCACCACATCCGCAAGTACGGCTTCCACGGCACCTCGCACCAGTACGTGTCGGGACGGGTCGCCGAGGTGCTCGGACGTGACCTCGCCGGCATCAAGCAGATCGTCTGCCACCTCGGCAACGGCGCGTCGATCTCCGCGATCGACGGCGGCCGGGCGATCGACACGTCGATGGGGCTCACCCCGTTGCAGGGTCTGGTCATGGGCACCCGCTCGGGTGACGTCGACCCCGGACTGCACGCGTTCCTCGCCCGCGAGCTCGCCATGACCATCGACGAGATCGACAGCCTGCTCAACAAGCGTTCGGGCATGCTCGGCCTCGCCGGCAACACCGACATGCGCGACGTGTGGGCCGCCGCGGACGCCGGCGACGAGCGGGCGGCGTTGGCTCTCGACGTCTACGTTCATCGTCTGGTGAGCTACATCGGCAGCTACGTGGCCCTGCTGGGCGGCGTCGACGCAATCACCTTCACCGCCGGTGTCGGCGAGAACGACTTCCGGGTGCGGGCCCGCGTCGCCGAACGGCTGGCCTGGCTGGGCATCACCCTCGACGTCGACGCCAACGCCCTGCGCTCCAAGCACCCCCGTGCGATCTCCACGCCCGACTCGTCGGTCGCGCTGCTGGTGATCCCCACCAACGAGGAACTGGCAATGGCGCGGGAGGTCGTCCGGGCCCTCTGACGCTGGACGACCCGGCCCGTCCGGCGGACGACCCGGCCCGTCCAGCGTACGACCCGGCCACATGGGGGTGCCCGGTCGTACGCCGCCGGCCCACTGGTACGCCGCACCCCGTCCGGCCGCCGCTCAGGACGCCTTGTAGAGGGCGTCGGTGAAGGTCGCGACGTCGGCCAGGGTCTTGGCTCCCGACCCGGTCACCTGCAGGTACCCACCGGCCAACTGCCGGATGCACACCGCCGGCTGCGCCTTCGCCTGACCGCAGTAGCTTCCCGACAGCTGCTTCATCGAGGTGGGGAACAGCGCCTTGGCGAGTTCGCCGGCGTCCACCGTCACCGCGGTGACCTGCGCGGTGTAGATGTCGGTCGGGTTCCCGGTGCGCTGGTAGACACCCTGCAGCTGGGGATCGGTCGACAGGTTGTAGCCGTTCACCGTGGAGGGCAGCGTGAACGTGCGGGCCAGTTTGAACTCCCCCACACCGCTCGTGGTGGCCGAGGGCAGCAGCACCGACGGCGTCGCGCTCGCCGACGTCCCGGATGTCGCAGTCCCCGAGGCGGACGCGGCCGGCGAGGCGGAACCCGTCGCGATCAACTGCGAGTAGGGCTGGGTGGCACACCCGGCCAGCAGGAGGCCCGCGACGATCACGAGCGCCCAGGTCGGGTGGGCGAAGGGCACACGGTGGTCCAGGCTCATGGGGCACCTTTCGGGCGATGGGGCCCCGGCGCTGGGGGATCCGGCGGCAACGTCCCTCCAGCCTAGAGCCCCGGTCGCGGATGGTCCCCGCTCGTGCAACGGGGTGTGTCGGTGTCGTAAGTTGGACCCCATGGCAACAGCTCTGGTTACCGGCGGCACCGCGGGCATCGGTCACGCCTTCGTCCAGGCTCTCGCCGCCCGGGGCGACGATCTTGTCATCGTCGCCCGCAACACCGCGCGCATGCAGGCGCTGGCCGACGAGCTGGGCGGCGACTACGGCGTGCAGGTCGAGTGCATCACCGCCGACCTGTCCCGGCGCGATGACGTCGACCGGGTCGCCGCGCGGATCGAGGATCCCGACCGGCCGATCGAGTTGCTCGTCAACAATGCCGGGTTCGGGCTGCACTCCCGCCTGCTCGACCCCGACGTCGAACAGCACCGCCTGGCGATCGACGTCATGTGCTTCGCAGTGCTCGTGCTGTCGGGGGCCGCCGCCCGGGCAATGACGGCCCGGGGACACGGCCGGATCATCAACGTCTCGTCGACGTCGGCGTGGATCATGGCCGGCAACTACTCGGCGATCAAGGCGTGGGTGTTGCGCTACACCGAGAGTCTGGCGGTCGAACTGCGCGGCACCGGAGTCACCGCCACCGCCCTGTGCCCCGGCTGGGTCCACACCGAATTCCACGACCGGGCCGGCATCTCGGCCACGAACCTCCCCGACATCGTGTGGATCCCCGCCGACCAACTCGTCCGCGAGTGCCTCCGCGACGCCGAGGCCGGCAAGGTGATCTCCATCCCGACCCTGAAGTGGAAGGTCGCGATCGCCGTCGCCCAGTACGGTCCCCGCAGCTTCGTCCGCTGGTTCAGCGGAAAGTTGTCGTCGTCGCGCCACGAACAGAAGGACCGGCAGAAGGCCAGGATGGCCGAGAGGGTGCAGACCGTCGCGCAGATGGCGTCCGACAGCGTCCACCTTGCCGCCGAGACCACTCGTCATGCCGCCGAGAGCACCCGCCAGCGGGTGACCACCGCGCTGCATCGCGAGGGGGGTGACAGTGGCAGCCAAGCCTGACCGCGGGCGCTACACCTCCAAGACCAACCTCGTCGCTCGCACCGCCGCCCAGATGCTGTTGCTGCGGCCTGTGGTCTGGCGCATCGTCCAGGTCAACATCCACGGCACCGAGCACCTCGACAACATCAGCGGGGCGTTCATCGCCGTCGCCAACCACTCGAGCCATCTCGACGCGGCCCTGGTCTTCGGGTCGATGCCCCGCCGGCTGAGCCAGAACATGGCCACCGGTGCCGCGGCCGACTACTTCTTCGACAAGTGGTGGAAGGCCGCCCCCACGTCGCTGTTCTTCAACGCGTTCCCGATCGAGCGCGGCACGCGGGCACGCAAGGGGATGGAGACCGAGCAGAACCCGAGGGCCCGCCGGGGCCTCGCCGGGCAGTTGCTGAGCGACGGTGTCCCGCTGCTGATCTTCCCCGAGGGCACCCGGTCGCGTACCGGATCGATGGGGCCGTTCGTGCCCGGCGCGGCCGCCCTGAGCATCTCCCGCAACGTTCCGGTCGTGCCGATCGCCCTCGTGGGCGCCTTCGCGGCCTGGCCCTACCAGCAGGCCACCCCCCCGCGCGGGCGGCCGCCGGTCCACGTCGTCTACGGCCACCCGATGGTCCCGCAGCCCGGCGAGATCGCCCACGCGTTCAACGAGCGCATCCGCCGCCAGGTGATCGAGCTGCACGACAGCACGGCCAACGCCTACAGCATGCCGACCCTCGCCGAGTACGCGCGCACGCTCGCGATCGAGCGGGCCCGCCGGTCGGGCCCACCCGCGATCGGGCCGGGGGACGCCGCAGCGTCCGGTCCCGGCGGCGAGCAGCACCCGACCATCCCCGACCCCGACAACACCCCGGCGGATCCCTCCGACGGGACAGGCCCAGCCGACGCCCCTGAGCGTTGATCCGAGGAGTATCACCGTGAGCACAGCACCGCAGGCGACGACGACCGCGGCCGAGGTCAAACATCAGAAGTGGTGGGGCTGGGGTGAGGAGGGCATCACCTGGAGTCACGCCGACAAGCCCAAGTTCGCGCCGTTCGTCATGGACAAGCTCGGCGTCGACGTCAACCTCCCGGCACCCGGCGCCCCGCCCCTCAGGTCGTTCGATGTGC
>JAJXWF010000216.1 GCA_021781735.1 Actinomycetes bacterium | reverse complement strand
TGCGGCGACCGGCATGGCCATTGCGCGTTCCCCCAGCAGATGCACCTCGACGTGACCATCGATGATCTCGACACCGCGGAGGGGCCGGTGCTGGAACTCGGGGCGACCAAGCACGCCCATCAGCCGGCACCCCCTTCCGGGTCTTCCTCGACCCCGCCGGGCACCGGTTCTGCCTCTGCGGAAGCTGACCGTCGTCCAGGGAGACGCCCGGGCGACTCTCAACCAGTGGTTGATCGCCGCCACCGGATTGGTGACCCCACCCTCGCGGGGGGACGGTCCGGTGCGTAGCCTTTCGACCAGGCCGATCACCACGCGGCACCTCGGGGCCAACGCCGACCACCGAGTCCCCCCGCGACGCCGTGGCGATCGTCCGAACGGGTCACCGAAGCGACTTCTCCCCAAGGAGCATCATGAGCCAGACCACGGAGGACGCCATCCGCACCGCCGTCAGGGACACGTACGGCCGCGCCGCGCTCGATCAGCCGATGGGAGAGTGCGGCTCCGGCGACCTGCCGTGTTGCTCCCCGCCCGCCCCGGCGCATATCAGTGCCATCCGGCTCGGCTATTCCGAACAGGACCTGATGGCCGTGCCAGACGGGGCCGATCTCGGTCTCGGGTGCGGCAATCCCGGGGCCATCGCATCCCTCGCGCCGGGTGAGACCGTACTCGACCTCGGGAGCGGATCCGGGATCGACGCGTTCCTCGCCTCACCGGTGGTCGGCGTGCGCGGTCGGGTCATCGGCGTCGACATGACCCCGGCCATGGTGAGCAGGGCCCGGGCCATCGCCGACACGGGCGGCTACGCGAATGTCGAGTTCCGCCTCGGCGAGATCGAGAACCTCCCTGTCGCCGACTCGAGCGTCGACGTGATCATCTCCAACTGCGTCATCAACCTGTCGCCTGACAAGCCCGCGGTGTTCCGTGAGGCGTTCAGGGTGTTGCGTCCGGGCGGCCGGCTGGCCGTGTCCGACGTGGTCGCGTCGACAACCCTGCCCGACGACGTGCGCGGTGATCCCCGCCTGTACAGCAGCTGCATCGCCGGCGCATCGCCCCTCTGGGACCTGGCGGAGATGATGGCCGACGCGGGCTTCGAACGCATCCGTTTCAGCCCCAAGCGTGAGAGCAGGGCGTTCATCAATCAGTGGGTTCCCGGACGCCACGGCGGCGATTTCGTCGTGTCCACCACCATCGAAGCCACCAAACCGGCGGACTGAACCCGACCGCGGGCCCGCGAGCCAGGCCCCTCCGTCAGACCCGCCGGAGCACGTGCAGGATCGTCACACAGTGCTCCCGCACGACGGGGCCGATCCGCGCCGCGGCGCGCACGACGGCGTCCACCTCGTCGGGACTCCAGTCGCTGAAGGTCTCGAACAGGCGCCCGACCTGCCCGGGGGTGAGGTCGACGTGCCACGGCCACTGCCAGCTGCCCAGGTGCCCGAAGAATGATCCCGCCTCCAGCTCCGCCACGCTCGGACGCGGGTCGAGAACAGACTCGACCCGCACCCCTTCCTCGCGGGCGGCGACGATGGCCATCACCTGCCGACGGAACTGCGTCTCGATCCGTGGATCCCCGAAGACCGTGCGCCAGACGGCCAGCAGGCCGTCATCGCGCAGGGCCCGGTGCAGGTGGGGGAGCGCGACCGCCAGGTCGACCCAGTGCATCGACGTCGCGGCCACCGCCGAGTCGAACTCCCCGACCGCCAGGGTCACGTCCTCCACCCGCCCCTCGAGTACCCGGACGCCGGGATGCTCCCCGGTGAGTCGCCTCCGCAGCTCCGGGCCCGGCTCGACAGCGACCACGGCGCACCCGCGGGCGACGAGGTCTCCGGTGGCCTCGCCGCTGCCGGCGCCGATCTCGAGCACGCGCAGACCCGGCCCGACCACCCTCTCGGCGATCAGGCGGTCGTACAGGGCGGTGGGGTAGGGCGGCCGGGCGGCCCCGTATCGGTCGGCCAGTCGCTCGAAGTGGAGAGGGTGCCGCACGGAGGAAGCCTACGGCGGCGACCGGGGGCCCGTCGGGACGCACCTCGCACCGTCCGGACGGCCCGCCCGACTCAGCGCGCGACCAGGGAGGACAGGCCCATGGTTCGTGGCGCGAGCTCGTGCTGCATCACGAGTGCCGCGCCGCCGATGGCGGCGGCGTTGGCGACATCGGGCGACAGCCGCACCCGGACGCCGTGCCGCATGCGGGCGAACAGGTCGGTCTCCAGGCGCCGGGAGATCGCCGTCACGTACGTCGGACCGGCAACGCCGAACCCGGGTCCGGCCAGGGTGATCGAGTCGAGGTCGAACAGGTTCGCCAGGGTGAGGACACCCGCGGCGAGGTGACCGGCGGAGAACTCGATCAGTGCGCCCGCCTCGGCGTCCCCGTGGGCCGCGGCGAGAGCGATCCGGCGGAAGTCGTCGAACTCGTCGAGGCCGGTCAGGCCCCACCGTGCGCACGACGCGGTGGATCGGGCCCGCTCCACCACCGCGCTCGGAGCCGCGACATCCTCGAGGACCACGGGGCCCCCGTCGTCGGCTGCGGCGAGGACCTGGCCGAGTTCGCCGGCGTTGGAACTGGCGCCGCGGAATACGATGCCGTCGATGAGGATCCCGGCGCCGATCCCCGTGCCCATGTAGACCGTCGCATGGGCGGTGACGCCGTCGAGCCTGCCGCTCCAGAAGTCGCCGATCGCCGCGGCCGTCGCGTCGTTGTCGAGCAGCACGGGAAGTCCCAGGGCGGTCGACAACATGTCGCGGATGGGCACGTTGGACCAGGCCGACAGGTGCGGCGATCGCAGGATCGCCCCGTGGGCGAGGTCGAGGGGGCCCGGCGCCACCACTCCGACCCCGAGGACGGAACGCTTCGCGATGTCGAGCCCCGCCAGCGTCCGATCGATCTCGGCCGCGAGTCGCCCGACCATCTCGGCGGGCTCGGTGCTGCCCACCCCCGGGGTGCGGGTGCGTCCGACGATCGCCCCGGACAGGTCGATCGCGACGTAGGTGATCGACTCCCGGCCGAGCTGGACGCCCACCGCGAAGCGCGAGTACGGGTCGATGTCGACCATGACCGGCGGCTTCCCGCCGGTCGACTCCCCTCTGCCGGTCTCGAGGATCAACCCCTCGTCGAGCAACTGGCGGACCACGGTCGACATCGTGGCCTGGGTGAGGCCGGTCAGCTCGGCCAGCGCGACCCGGCTGATCGGGCCGCGCGTGCGGATGAGGTCGAGAACCACGCCGCGGCTCGTCCCGCCGGCGAATGACACACGATGACCCACCATCCCGCTCCTCCCGGGTGGATCCTCCCACGGCAGCCCTTGACATGCTTAATAAAGCAGCCTAAGAAAGATCCTGTGCCACGGCGCCGTCGCCGTCGAGCCTCACCGAGCAGAGAGTTGAACCATGACCACCTTCCCTGCCACATTCGTCCCGATCAGCGAGGGCTGGACGGTCCGCGCGCTGGAGGGCCCGGTGCCGGCCCCGCTCGCGGTGGACGCCGTACCCGCCGAGGTGCCCGGGTGCGTCCACACCGACCTGCTGCGCGCCGGGCTGATCGACGACCCGTTCGACGGTGACAACGAGGCCGCCCAGCAGTGGATCGGCGACACCGTCTGGCGCTACGCCACGAGCTTCGAGTGGGCCGACGACCGCTCCACGAGGCACGACCTCGTGGCGCTCGGGCTCGACACGGTCGCCGTCATCGAACTCAACGGCGTCGAGGTCGGGCGGACGCAGAACCAGCACCGCTCCTACCGGTTCGACGTCCGCGCGGCACTGCGGCCCGGGCGCAACGAGCTCGTCGTCACCTTCGCCGCGCCGGTGCCGGAGGCCGAACGCCGCGACGCCGAGCACGGGGCCTGGCCCCACACGAACCACCACCCCTACAACCAACTGCGCAAGTCGGCGTCCAACTTCGGCTGGGACTGGGGAATCGACGTCGCGACGAGCGGCATCTGGCGTCCGATCGGGATCGAGTCGTGGTCGGGCGCGAGGATCGACTCGTTGCGGCCCCTCGTCGACGTCGACGGGCGCGACGGCGTGCTCACCGCGCACGTCGCGATCGAGCGCGATGGTGTGGGCCCCGACGGGCCGGTCGAGCTCGACGTCCGGGTGGGCGAGGTGACGGCGTCCCTGACGCTGCGGGCCGCCGAGACCTCGGGCTCGGTGGCGCTGCGCGTGCCGGACGTGCTGGTGTGGTGGCCGATCGGACACGGCGACCAGCCGCTCTACGACGTGGCGGTGTCGGTGCCCGCGGCAGGCGCGGCGTGGACCGGCCGGGTCGGGTTCCGCACCGTCGAGGTCGACACCAGCCCCGACGCCGCGGGCAACCGGTTCGTCGTCCG
>JAJXWF010000215.1 GCA_021781735.1 Actinomycetes bacterium | reverse complement strand
CGAACAGGCCTCGGCCAGGCAGGTGCCGAGTCATCACGTCGAGGTGGCCCCGGGCTCGCGGCTGGCCGATGTGCTCGGGAGCAGCGCCGCGATCGCGGTCACGTCGTTCCACCACCAGGCGGTGAAGCGGCTCGGTGAGGGTCTCACCGTGGTCGCCACCGCGCCCGATGGGCTGGTGGAGGCCGTCGAGGCTGTCGACCACCCCTGGATCCTCGCCGTGCAGTGGCACCCGGAGATGAGTCACCCGGTGGACCCGGCCGCGATGCGCGTGTTCGCGGGCTTCGTCGCCCGCTGCGCCGCCACCCGCTGACCGGACTCCGGTCAGCTGCCGGCCGGGTCGGAGCCGGCGTCCGGGATGAGTCGTTCGGCGAGCAGCCTGGCGGCGGGGCCGAGGTCGTGGCCGAGCCGCACCACGGTGTCGGGCAGGTCGTCCTGGAACGATCCGCCGGCGGCGACCAGCGTCGACGGTGACGCCGCCGTGACGCTCGCGACGAGGTGGTCGGCCTGCGCGAGGTCGTCCCTCTGGGGCACCGAGAGCACGAGGCAGGCGGCCCGCGCGGCACGCAGGGCCACGAGCACGTCGTCGTCGGGCACGTCCGCCCCGATGAACCGCACGTCGAGGCCTCGCCGCTGGGCCGCGACGGCGAACGCCAGCAGCCCGAGGTCGTGTTGCACGCCGGCCGCCTGCGCCACCACGATCCGCGGGGCGTCGGGACGCAGCGAGGTGAGGGCCAGCGCGAGCAGCAGCCGACCGCGGATGGCCTGGCTGAGGAAGTGCTCGCCGGAGACGTCGAGACGGCCCTCGGCCCAGGCGGCGCCGACATCGCGCAGCGCCGGACGGAGCCAGCCGTCGACGACCTGCTCGAAGCTGCCCGCGGCGAATGCCCGCTCGAGTTCGGCGCGCATCGCGGCGGTGTCGAGGGCCGCGGCGGCACGGACGAGTTCGCGCCCGGCCTCGCCGGGGGCCGGTGGTTCGGACGGTGGCAGAACCGAGGGCGCCTCCTCGTCGCGCACCCGCTCGGCGGCCTGGTTCGCCGCCAGGCCCTGGTCGATGAGCTGGGCCATCCGGGTGATGGCGCGCAGGTCGCGGTCGCTGTACGCGCGGTAGCCGCCGGACGTGCGCTCGGGGGAGACGACGCCGTAGCGGCGCTCCCAGGCGCGAATGGTCGTGGCCGGGACGCCGGTACGCGCGGCCACCGTCTTGATCGTGTACATCGTTCCTACCGTCTCACAGAGAGAGGGGTTCTTCGGGGTGGGTTTCACGGGCTGTCTGGACCTGGTCGAGCTGGTGTGGCAACATTGGACAAACCTTATACATCCTCCCAGGACGGCGCAACGACCATGACGACCCCGACAGCACCCGACGCACCCATCGACACCGTGGTGATCGGTTCCGGCGTGTCCGGCCTCACCGCGGCCTACCTGATCGCCACCCGGACCACTCAGCGCGTGGTGCTGCTGGAGGCGGACTCCCGCGTTGGCGGCCACGCCCACACCCATGACCTGCGCGCCGACGACGGCTCGCCGATGGGGGTCGATTCGGGATTCATCGTGCACAACGACCGCACCTATCCGACCCTGCTGCGCCTGTTCGGCGAACTCGGCGTCGAGACCCAGCCCACCGACATGAGCCTCAGCGTCAGCTGCGAGGGCTGCGGTCTCGTGTGGTCGGGCGGCCAGGGTCCGGGCGCGGTGTTCGCCCAGCGCCGCCGGCTGGGCGATCGCCGGTTCCTCGGCATGCTCGCGCAGGTGCCACGGTTCCATCGGGCCGCGCATGCGGTGATCCGCGACGGCGACGACGACCTCAGCTGGGGAGAGTTCCTGCGCCGCGGTCACTACTCCCAGTACTTCATCGACCACTTCGCGATCCCCCTCGTGTCGTGCGTGTGGTCGGCGTCCGGTGACGACGCCCTGGCCTACCCCGCGCGCTACCTGTTCACGTTCCTCGACAACCATGGGCTGCTGTCGATCGGGAGATCGCCGCAGTGGCGCTCGATCGTCGGCGGGTCACGCCGCTATGTCGACGCGATGGTCAACCGGATCGGCGATGTGCGGAGGGACGCCGCGGTCGCCTCGGTGAGGCGTCACGACGACCATGTCGAGGTCGTCACGGCGTCCGGAGAGCGGCTGGTCGCCCGGCAGGCGATCATCGCCACCCACGCGGACGCCGCGCTGCGGATGCTCGCCGACGCGACGCCGGACGAGGCCGCCGACCTGGCCGCGATCCACTATTCGCGCAATGAGACCGTGCTGCACCGCGACGAATCGGTGCTTCCCTCGACCCATCACGCGTGGGCATGCTGGAACTACCGCGCCTCGACGTGCGGGGGTGACGGCGACGCGGTGGCGGTCAGCTACGCGATGAACCGGCTGCAGTCGCTGCCGACCAGCACCCAGCACGTCGTGACCCTCAACCCGCAACACCCGATCGACCCCCGGAAGGTGATGGCGACGATGACCTACGAGCACCCGATCTACACCCGGGAGTCGGTGGCGGCCGGCACGAGGCTGCGGGACGCCGGCGGCCCCCGGCTCGCGTTCGCGGGCGCTCACCTCGGGTGGGGGTTCCACGAGGACGGCGCGGTGTCGGGTCTGCGGGCGGCCGAGAGGTTCGGCGTCCGATGGAACTGAGGCCGGCGGGTCGCGCCCCGCTGAACCGGACGGCGACGACACCGACCCCGAGCCGGCCCGACCCCCGGGGGCCGGCGCTGCCGGCGATCGTCGCGGGCACCGTCGCCCATAGGCGCCGCGACCCGATCGCCCACTCGTTCCGGCTTCGCCACGACATGTGGCTCGTCGACGCCGACCACCTGCCCGACCTCGGAGGGTGGCGGTGGGTGCTCGGCGAGATCCGCCCGGTCGACCACCTCGGGGCGGGCGGACTTCGGGAGAACCTCGCCCGGCTGCTCGCCCAGCACGCGATCGGCCTCGCAGACACCGACCGGATCGTCATGCTCGCCAATCCGCGGTCGCTCGGGCACGTGTTCGACCCGCTCACCGTCTATTGGATCCACCGGGGTGACGACGTCGCCGCCGTCGTGCTCGAGGTCAACAACACCTACGGCGGCCGCCATCCCTACGTGCTCGTACCCGACGCGCAGGGCCGGGCCGAGGTCGACAAGCAGTTCTACGTGTCGCCGTTCCACGACGTCTCCGGACGCTACGTCGTGCGCGCCGAGGCGTCCGACCAGGGCGTCGTGGTGTCGGTCGCGCTCGACCGTCCGGGCGCCCGCCGGTTCTCGGCGTCGGTGCACGGGCCGGTCCGCCCGCTGACCCTGCGCGCGGCGATGCGGTCGGCCATGGCGCGTCCGCTGCCCGGGTGGCGGGTGTCCGCCCTGATCCGTGCCCACGGGATCTGGCTGTGGGCGAGGGGCCTGCCGGTCCGGCCGCGCCCCGTCAACCATGTCGCTGCGGGAGTCGATCCCGCGTGGGGAGACCGATGATGAGCATGATCCACGACCCCGTCTGCCTGCGGCGTCCGGTGTTGCACCGCGCCTGCCCGATGGCCGGGGCCGCCCGCCTGGCCATGGACTACTCGCTGCGGCGGGTCGGGGCCGCCGCGCAGTTGCCGGGCGGACGCCGCCTGGGCACGCCGGGGGTCGCACCGAACATTGAGATCGTCGACCCCGACGCGGCGTTCGAACGGATGGGTCACCAGCCGAACCTCGGGGTGGGGGAGTCGTACATGGCGGGGGACTGGCGTGCCGCCCCCGGCGTCGACCTGGCAGCCGCGATGCTGCCGTTCGCCGAGCGGCTCGTCGCCCGCGAGCCGGCGCCGGTGAAGGTCGTCCGCAAGGTGGTGAACCGGGCACTGCCGGGGGAGACCCGCAACACGCTGCGGCAGGCCCGGCGCAACATCGAGGCGCACTACGACCTCGGCAACGACATGTTCGAGAGCTTCCTCGACGACACGCTCACCTACTCGAGCGCCCGGTTCGACGCGGCAACCCCGCGGCACGCCCAATCGCTCGAGGACGCCCAGACGCGCAAGATCGAACTGGCCCTCGACCGGGCGGGCGTCGCAGACGGCAGCCGGATCCTCGAGATCGGCACCGGGTGGGGGGCCTTGGCGATCCTCGCGGCCCGCCGCGGAGCCGAGGTCACCTCGATCACGATCTCGCCGTCGCAGGCTGCCCTCGCCCGCGAGCGGATCGCCGCGGCGGGCCTGTCGGAGCGGGTCAGTGTCGAACTGCGCGACTACCGCGAGCAGCAGGGCCGGTTCGACGCGGTCGTGAGCATTGAGATGATCGAGGCGGTCGGAGAGGAGTTCTGGCCGGGATACTTCCAGGCGATCGACCGGGCACTGGTGCCGGGCGGACGCGGGGTGATCCAGGCGATCCTGATGACCGAGGAGCGCTTCGAGGCC
>JAJXWF010000214.1 GCA_021781735.1 Actinomycetes bacterium | reverse complement strand
CCGATCTGTCCGGTCCCGCCGGCCGGCGACGCCCCGGTCACCCGCGCCAGCACGGTGCCCACGGGCAGGGAGACACCCTTGTCGACGAGCAGGTTGCCGATCGTGCCGTCGACCCAGATCTCGAGGTCGATCGCCCCCTTGGCGGTCTCGACGACGCCGATGACGTCACCGCGGCTGACGCGGCTGCCCGGCGCGGGGTACCAGTCGGTGATCATGCCGGCGTCCATGTCGGCGCCCAGCGAGGGCAGCAGGAAATCACTCATGCGATCACCTGGTGCACCGCGGCCACGACGCCCTCGACCTGCGGCAGGGCGGCGTCCTCGAGGTGCTTCGCGTAGGGGATCGGCACCTCGGCGCTGCACACCCGGCGGGGCGGGGCGTCGAGGTCGAACAGGCACTCCTCGGCGATCCGCGCTAGGACCTCACCGGCCAGGCTGCCGGTCTTCCACCCCTCGTCGACCACGACCACCCGGTGCGTGCGCCGTAGCGACGTCGCGACCGAGGCGACATCGAGGGGTCGCAGCACCCGAAGGTCGAGCACCTCGGCCTCGATGCCCTCGGCGGCAAGCACGTCGGCGGCCGCGAGGACCTTGGGAAGGCTGCCGCCGTAGGTGACCAGGCTCACCGCAGAACCCGGACGCCGCACGGCGGCCCGCTCGATGTCGCAGGTGAGGCCCTCGGGGACGTCGGCCTCGGTGTTGTAGAGGGCCGCGTGTTCGACGATGACGACAGGGTCGGGGTCGGCGAGTGCGGGCGCGAGCATGGCCCGCGCGTCGGCGACGGTGGCGGGTGTGAGCACCCGCAGGCCGGGCACGTGGGCGTACCAGTTCTCGAGGCTGTGCGAATGCTGCGCCGCGAGCTGACGGCCGGCTCCGGTGGCCATCCGGATGACGATCGGCACCGAGAACTGCCCGCCGGACATATGTCGCAGCAGCGCGGCCGAGTTGACGATCTGGTCGAGCGCCAGCAGGCTGAAGTTGCACGTCATGATCTCGACGATCGGACGCAGGCCACCGATCGCCGCCCCGACGCCGGCTCCGACGAAGCCGAGTTCCGACAGGGGCGTGTCGCGGATGCGCTCGGGTCCGAACTCGTCGAGCAGTCCCTTCGAGACGGCATAGGAGCCGCCGTACAGTCCGACGTCCTCGCCCATCAGCAGCACCCGGGGATCGGCCAGCAGCGCATCGCGGATGGCCAGGCGCATCGCGTCGCGGTAGGTGATCCTCATCACATCCCCCTCGGAGTGTGCACGTCGGTGAGCAGGTCTGCGACCGGTTCCCACGGGGTGGCCTCGGCGAACTCGACGGCCCCGGTGACCTCGTCGCGGGCGGCCCGGTCGAGCCCGTCGACACCGGCCTTGTCGAGGACGCCGTCGGCCACCAGCCGCGCCGCGTACGTGGCGATCGGGTCGCGCTTCTTCCATTCGTCGACCTCGGCGCGGTCTCGGTAGAGCTCGGCGTCGAACATCGAATGGGCGCGGAACCGGTAGGTGTGCAGTTCGAGCAGGTGTGGCCGCCGGCCCGCGCGCACCGCCGCTGCGGCTTCGGAGACCGCGGCGTGCACCGCCTCGACATCCATCCCGTCGGCGGCACTGGAGGTCATCGCGTAGCCGGCGGCCTTCGAGGCCAGGTCGGTCTGTGCCTGGGCCCGGGACAAGGCCGTCCCCATCGCGTAGAGGTTGTTCTCGATGACGAACAGCACCGGCAGGCGCCAGAGCGAGGCGAGGTTGAGTGACTCGTGGAACGCCCCCTCGGCCACCGCGCCGTCGCCGAAGAAGCAGACGGTGATCCCCGGCCGGGCGAGCATCGTGTCGGCGAGCGCGAGTCCGACGGCCTGGGGCAACCCGCTGCCGACGATCGCGGTGCCGCCGTAGAAGCGACGGGAGGAGTCGAACAGGTGCATCGAGCCGCCACGGCCGCGCGAGCAGCCCGACGCCTTGCCGTACATCTCGGCCATGATCGAGTTCATCGGCACGCCGCGCATGAGCGCGTGTCCGTGCTCCCGGTAGGTGGCGAGGATGTTGTCGTCGTCGGTGAGCGCGTGCACCGCCCCCACGGCGCAGGCCTCCTCGCCGATGTACAGGTGCAGGAACCCGCGGATCTTCTGCAGCCCGTACAGCTCGGCGCAGGTCTCCTCCATCCGGCGGATCCGGTACATGTCCGCCAACAGGCGGACCCGGTCAGTGGTCATGGTCGGCTCCTGTCTCGGGTGAGGCCGTCTCGAGCGTGGACAGGTCGCCCTCGGGCAGGCCGAGGGCGCGGGCCTTGAGCAGGCGGCGCATGATTTTGCCGCTGCGGGTGCGCGGCAGCGTGGGCAGGAAGTCGATCTCCTTCGGCGCGACCGCCGCCCCCAGACGCTTGCGGGCGTGGGCGATGATGTCCCGGTGCAGGGTGGCGCCCGGGGCGATGCCCGGCTTCAGCGACACGAACGCCCTGACCACCTCGCCGACGAGATCATCGGGGACCCCGATCACCGCGGCCTCGGCCACCGCCGGGTGTTGGAGCAGGGCGCTCTCGACCTCGAACGGGCCGATGAGGTGACCGGCGGACTTGATGACGTCGTCGGCGCGGGAGACGAACCAGAAGTAGCCGTCGGCGTCCCGCCTGGCAAGGTCACCGGTGAGGTACCAGTCGCCGACGAAGCAGCGCCGATAGCGGTCGTCGTCGCCTAGGTAGCCGCGCATCATCGACGGCCAGCCGCGGCGCAGGGCCAGCTCGCCCTCCTCGTCGACGGCCACAGGTTCGACGGCGCCGTCGACCCGGCGCACGATCGCCACCTCGATTCCGGGCAATGCCCGACCCATCGACCCGGGCTTGATCGGCATCGCCGGGGTGTTGGCGATCATGATCCCGCCGGTCTCGGTCTGCCACCAGTTGTCGTGGATCGGCAGCCCGAGCGCCTCCTTGCCCCACCAGACCGCCTCGGGGTTGAGGGGCTCGCCGACGCTGGCGATGAACCGGAGCGCGGGGAACTCGCGGGTGCGCGCGAGATCGGCTCCGGAGCGCATGAGCATCCGGACCGCCGTCGGGGCCGTGTACCAGACGCTGACCCGCTGGTCCGCGAGGATGCCGTACCACCGCTCGGCGTCGAAGTCGCCCTCGTCGACGATCGACGTCACGCCGTGCAGCAGGGGCGCGATCACTCCGTAGGAGGTTCCGGTGACCCAGCCGGGATCAGCGGTGCACCAGAACACGTCGTCGTCGTGCAGGTCGAGGGCGTAATTCCCAGTCATCCAGTGGTGCAGCACCGCCTCGTGCACGTGCACCGCACCCTTGGGTCGTCCGGTGGTGCCGCTGGTGAAATGCAGCAGCGCCATGTCCTCGGGCTGGGTGTCGGCGATCGTGTAATCGTCGGACGCGGCGTCCAGGAGGTCGTCGAGGTCGACGACGTCGGGGATGTCGGCGATGTCGAATCCCTCCTCCGACGCCAGCAGCACATGCCGCAGGCTCGGGACCTGGCCGCGGATGCCGGCGACCTTCCGCAGGTAGAGCGAGGGGGTCGTGACCAGCACCGACGCCGACCCGAGGTTCATCCGGGTGGCGATCGGCTCTGGACCGAACGCCGAGAACAGCGGCGACACGACCACCCCGGCCTTGAGGCTTCCCAGCAGGGCCACGTAGAGCTCGGGGATCCGCCCGGTGAGGATGAACAGCCGGCCCCCGCGCTCGACCCCCAATCCGGTCAGCACGTTGGCGAACCGGTTGGTGGCCTGCGCCAGGTCGCCGTAGGTGAGCTCGGTGCCGCGCGCCACGAAGCGGAACGCCACCCGGTCACGCAGCGGTCCGCGGGTGTGGCGGTCGACCGCTTCGTGGGCGATGTTGAGTCCCCCGCCCGGCAGCCCGTCGAGGGCGGCGCGCACCGCGGACCAGGAGAACGCCGCGCGGGCGGCATCGGTGAGATGCGGTGGCAGGGACAGGTCGGCCGCGGTCTTGTCAATGATGAGCGGGCGTTCCATGGCTACCTCCGGTGGGATGGCGTCGCCACTTGTGACGGTACGCCGGGGGTGGGTCGCAGCGCCGGGAGTGCTGGGCAGGGTCCTAGACGACCTTCGGCCGGCGCTCGATGATCACGACGCTCAACGCCGCGCCGACGACGCACAGCCCCGACAGGACCGCCGCGTTCATCGCCGGCAGCCACTCGAGGTAGGGGTGACCGAACAGGGCGAAGAAACTGAGCTGGTTGACCCAGTCGGGCCAGCCCAGCATCTCGACGAGGAAGCCCACGAGATAGGAGGCGCCGAGTATCACTCCGAACACGGTGACCGCGATCGAGCCCCGGAACACCGCGACGATGACGGTGGCCACCCCGGCGAGACCGAGACCCAGCAGGGCGCAGGCGGCCTCCACCCGGAGGAGCCCGGCGGCATCC
>JAJXWF010000213.1 GCA_021781735.1 Actinomycetes bacterium | reverse complement strand
GCCGGTTCGCTGGCGCTGGGGCTATAGCGCAGTTGGTAGCGCGTCTCGTTCGCAATGAGAAGGTCAGGGGTTCGAATCCCCTTAGCTCCACTGTTGTGATGGGTCGAGTCATCGTTCATGGGTGAGTCGCGACATCGTTCAGAGCCTCGGCCATCCGCCGGGGCTTTTGTTCTTGGTGCGCCAGTGGGTGTGGGTGGGGTCGATGTCGTGTTCGGACAGGACCTCGCCGGTGGTGGGGTTGATCACGGTGACGGTGTCCGGGTCGGTGAGGATCAATACTGGGGTGCCGGCGTGCGGGCGGCCGACGCCGAAGTGGTGCAGGTGTCCGGCGCGGCGGATGCTGAGGCGGCGGGCGGTGTCGAGGCCGTGGACGAGGCGGCGGTCTCGGTTCGCCTGCGAGCGGCTGAGGTTGCGCGGCGCACCCATTCGGTGCCATCCGTTCGCGGGGATCCTCGACACCGAACGACCCAGTCGACCAGGATGGGACGCTTGAGCGGGCCCCGGGACTCGCCCGCTGTGGTGAGCCTCGGTCCGTCGCTCCGTGATCTGCTGGCGCGGTCACTCCTGGCTTCGTGCGGCAGGCACCCCCACCCTCGCCCAAGGTGAGCGTCGAACTGGCGGTTCAGCCCGGCCATGTCGTGGAATCGACTCTCACCCTGCACCCGGGCGCCCGTCCCGCCTGCCGTCTGGTGTCACGATCGTCGCGCGACTCTCACCCTGCACCCGGGCGTCCGTGCGCGGCGGTTGTTCTCGGCCTGCGTGACGGGCGACTCTCACCCTGCACCCGGGCGTCCGGCTACCTGACCAGGTCGGCCAGCAGCTGCGCCGATTCGGGCACGGTGCCGGCGAGGGTCACGGTGTGCTTGTCCACCGGCCCCGCGGCCGGGCCGCCGATCGCGATCCGGACGTCCGGTCTTGCCTTGCCGACCGCGCGGGCCACCGCGCCTGCGGCGTCCAGGTCGTCGTGGGTGCGCACGGAGACCACGACCGCCCGGACCTCAGGGCTACGCGCCGCGGTCACCCACGAGTCGACGGGCAGGTTGGGGCCGAGGTGGACCGCGCCGAGGCCGATGCGGCGCGCGGCGATGGCGAAGGCGAGTGGAGGGATCTCGTGCTCCGAGCCCGGGGGCAGTCCGACGAGGACGCGCCGCGCGGAGGGGGCGAAGCCGGCGGCGTCGTACAGGGCCGACAGGCGGCGCATCACCGCGGCGCTGACCAGGTGCTCGGCCGAGATGTCGAGGGCGCCGCGCTCCCAGGCGAGGCCGACCTCCCGGAGGGCGGGGAACAACCACCGGTCGAGCACGAAGTCGAAGGACGCGGTGCTGAACGCGACGTCGAGGATCGCCGCGAGACGCGGTTCGTCGAGCTCCCGGGCGGCGGTCAGCAGATCGGGGATTGCAGGCATGCCGGACGGGGTCGGCGGGGCCCCGAGGCCCGGAGCCGGGGTCGGAGCGCTCGCGGGCGTGGCTGAGGCCGCGTCGGCCCGCGTCCGGATCACGGCGTCGGCGGCGAGGCGGGTGGCCGCCCCCGCACTGAGGTACTCGACCATCCGGTGGATCTCGGCGATCGACTCCTCGTCGTAGACGCGGTAGCCCGACGGCGTGCGGCGCGGGCGCGCAATGCCGTAGCGGTTCTCCCAGGCGCGCAGGGTCGTGGCGGGCACCCCGGTCGCAGCCGAGGCGCCCTGGATGGTGAGCATGGGCTCCGGGGGCGGCATGGCCCTCCTTTCGAACGGTGGGAATCGGAATCCCAGGGTGGTTGTTATCCCGATGCGCTCCACCTGTGGCCAACACTAGACCCTTGCGTACAAAGTTTGTGCAAGGTATGGTCTGTCTCACCCCCGGGGGAGCAACCCTCCGGAGCCTTCGGTCCAGGCTTCACACCACTGAACGGAGTAGAGATGACCCTCTCCTACCTGACCCCCAAGGCTGCTTCCCCCGCCGAGGTCCGGACGCGTGTTCGCGTCCCCGTGCGTTTCGCGGACGGATACGCCACCGTCGCCGACGTGTTCACCTTCCACAACCTCGCCGACGGTCGCGAGCACCTGGCCCTGGGGCTCGGTGACTGGGAGGCGGCCGTCACGCGGGCGGCGTCCGGCGACGAGGCCCCGCTGGTGCGCCCCCACAGCGAGTGCATGACCGGCGACGTGTTCGGGTCCCAGCGCTGCGACTGCGGGCCGCAGCTCCGCGAGGCCGTCGAGCGCATCGCGGACGCCGGCGGCTTCCTGCTCTACCTGCGCCAGGAGGGCCGGGGGATCGGCCTCTACGCGAAGCTCGACGCCTACGCCCTGCAGGACTCCGGCCTGGACACCTATGAGGCCAACCTCGCGCTCGGCCGCGGCGAGGACGAGCGCGACTACGAGACCGCTGCGCAGATGCTGCTCGGCCTCGGCGTCGACCGCATCCGACTGCTGAGCAACAACCCTGACAAGGCCGCACAGTTGCGCGAGCGCGGCATCGCCGTCGACGCCCAGGTGGCCACCGGCGTCCACGTGTGCGACACCAACGTGCACTACCTCGCCACCAAGCGCGATCACACCGGACACACCCTCGATCTGACGCGTTTCGTCTCCTGACGTGGTGGCCCGACGCATACTCGTGGGCATGACCGACGCGTTCCCCGGGGGCGCTGCAGACCCTCGGGCGAGGCCGCGTCCGCACGTCACCTGGTCGTTCGCGGCCACGCTCGACGGGCGCAGCGCGGCGTCCGACGGCACCAGCCGGTGGATCTCGAGTCCGGCGGCGCTGCGCGACACCCACCGGCTGCGGTCCGAGTGCGACGCGATCATCGTGGCCACCGAGACCGCGAGCATCGACAACCCGGCACTGACCGCCCGCGACGAACTCGACCGGCCGCTGCCTCGCCAGCCCCTGCGGGTGGTGATGGGCCTCCGGGACCTCGACCCGGGTCTTCAGGTGTTCGACGACGCGGCCGAGACGGTGCAGATCCGCACGCGCGAGCCGCTGGTCGCGCTCGGGGAGTTGGCCGCCCGGGGATGCCGGAGCGTGCTCCTCGAGGGCGGCCCGACGCTGGCGGCTGCCTTCCTGCGTGCCGGCGTCGTCGACGAGGTCATCGCCTACATCGCGCCCAAGCTGCTCGGTGCCGGGCGTCCCGCGGTCGCCGACTTCGGTGTCAGCACCATCTCCGAGGCGCTCGCCGGCCAGGTGAGCGACATCACGATCATCGGCGGCCACGACGAGGCGCCCAACGTGCGGATCACCCTGCGTCCCTTCCCGGCGATCTGAGACCAACGCGGTTCCACCGCGGGGCCCGTCCGGATGCGGACGGAACTCGCCGTTCGCTCCTCGGGTCAGGGTGGGACGATCGGCGGTGCAGAGGGGGAGTGTGTGCGGTTTAGAGCGCAGGGACCCCGCCTGGACCGGCATCTGTCTCGCTCGGCGCGGCAGGCGCTGGCCTCAGGCCCCTGGCCGGGGCCCCGCGGCCGGGAGCCGGAAGCCTGCGGTCACCGCCTCCACGAGGTCGAGCCGTTCGGGCAGCGGGAGAAACGCGCCGCGTGCCGCGTTGAGCTGGAACCGCAGCAGATCACCGAGCCCGTAGCCGAAGGTGCTGGTCAGAAGCCCGCATTCGCGGGTCAGCGATGTCGCGCTCATCAACCGGTTGTCGGTGTTCACCGTGACTGTGAAGCCGTGCCGCGCCAGCCGGTCGAACGGGTGCCGGCTCAGCTGGGTTCCCCACTGGGCGATGGCCCCGGTCTGGAGGTTGGAGCTCGGGCTGAGTTCGAGGGGGATCTGCCGGTCGCGGACCCATCGGGCCAGGACGCCGAGCGCCTCCCGAGGCTGTTCGGCGTCCCCGGGGCCGCCGGAGATGTCCTCGGCGATGCGCACGCCGTGACCGAGCCGCAGCGCGTGCCCGTGCACGATCGCACTCCGGACGCTGGCGAGGCCGTCGGCCTCCCCGGCGTGGATGGTCACCGGGACGCCGTTCTCGAGCAGGTAGTCGAAGGTCCGCTCGAACAGCGCCGGCGGAAAGCCCCGCTCGGGGCCGGCGATGTCGAATCCGGCCACCCCGGTGTCGAGGTGCCGCACCGCCAGCACAGCCATGTCGTGAACCCGGCTGTTCTGCCGCAACCCGCTGACCAACTGCCGGGCCGAGATCGAGCGTCCCTCGTCCCGGGCGTTCCTGACCCCCGCGTCGAGCCCGGCCTGGACGGCCTCGACGGCCTGGTCGGCGGACAGCCCCGCGGTGAGGTGCTGCTCTGGAGCCCAGCGCAGCTCGGCATGGATCACGCCGTCCGCCGCCAGGTCCTCGACCGCCTCGCGGGCCACCCGCCGCAGCGCGTCGGCGGTCTGCATGACGCCGACGGTCAGGTCGAACGTCTGCAGGTAGCCCTCCAGTGATCCGCTGTCGGCGCGGGAGGCCACC
>JAJXWF010000212.1 GCA_021781735.1 Actinomycetes bacterium | reverse complement strand
TTCCGATCTCACTCCGTCGGCCAAGGCTCGCCGGTCGTCACGCCCGGCATCTCGGACCCGACTGTCAGTCAGGGGCCCTGAGGTTCAATGGCTCTGTGACCGTTGTCGGCGACGCCGCCCTGCTTCGAGAGCTGGAGCACCTGCGCGAGGAGAACGCTCGCCTGTCGCGGTTGCTCGGGCTGCGCGCCGAGGAGACCCAGCCAGTGGCCGAGCAGCCCGTGATGCCGCTTGCGGCGCCTGGCCTGGTGACGATGTCATCTCCGGTTTCGGCCAAGCTCGAGTTGTTCGCGAGCAGATTCGCTTGCAGGCGGGATGTGTATGCGGTGCGTTGGGAGAACGCGAGGACGGGTGCGAGCGGGTGGTCGCCGGCCATCGCAGGGGGCTGGCGTAAGGGGATCGACAAGCGGGCCGTCCGTCATCTTCCGCTCACTCCGGACGTGCTCGCGGCGCATCTGGCTGGTGATGCGTTCATCGGTTTCTATCCGCTGCTAACCGGGAATCAGTGTCATTGGGTCGCCGCCGACTTCGACGGTTTGACAGCGATGCTCGACGCCCTGGCCTATGTGAAGGCCGCCACCAGTCATGGCGTCCCGTCGGCGCTTGAGATTTCGCAGTCGGGCCGCGGAGCGCACGTGTGGATCCTGTTCTCCGGCGCTGTCCCCGCTTCGACCGCCCGGGCAGTAGGCACATGGCTGGTGCACGAGGCGATGGTGTTGCGGGGTTCGATGGACCTGCGCTCGTATGACAGGCTGTTCCCGAATCAGGATGTGCTCCCAGAGGGAGGGTTCGGGAACCTGATCGCCGCCCCGCTGCAGGGCCGGCGTCGCCGGGATGGACTCACCGTGTTCCTCGATCTGGCCACCCTGGAGCCTCACAAGGACCAGTGGGAGTTCCTGTCGACTCTCGATCGGCTCACTCCCGGAGACGCAGCCCGGTTGGGGCGGCTCGCGTCGCGGACGCCGATCGGCGTCGATCTGGTGGCGCTCGAGCGCTCCACTGTCACCCACGTGCAACCGCGCTTGCCCCCCGTGATCCGTGCCGAACTGGGGGCGGGGCTGGCCATCGCGACCTCCCAGCTGACACCCGCGGCGCTGTCGACGTTCAAGCACTCCGCCTCGATGGTGAATCCGAAGTTCTACGAACTGCAGCGCCTGAGGAAATGGACGGGAGACACCCCCCGATTCCTGCAGGGTTACGACCTGACCGTGGACGACCACCTCGTCCTGCCTCGGGGCCTGAGGCATCGCATCGCTGGGATCGTCGAACAGGCCGGTTCGCGTCTGGACGTCACCGATGTCCGGAACACCGGCCAGGAGATTGACCTCGCGCTCGCGACCGACCTCACCGTGGCTCAAGCGTCGGCGGTCGGGGACCTGCTGGCCCACGATGACGGCGTGCTGGTCGCGCCCCCGGGATCGGGGAAGACCGTGATGGCGTGCGCAATGATCGCCGAACGTGGAGTGTCGACCCTGATCCTGGTCGACCGGAAGGCATTGGCTGAGCAGTGGCGAGCCCGCATCGAGCAGTTCCTGGGTGTACGTCCAGGTCAGCTCGGTGGTGGTCGTAAGAAGCTCAGCGGCGTCGTTGACATCGCGATGCTTGCGTCCCTCGCTCGCCGAGACGGAATCGCGGAGCTGACGCACGGTTACGGGCAGGTGATTGTTGACGAGTGTCATCACCTGGCTGCGGCGGCCTATGACCATTCAGTCAAACCCATCGCGGCACGCTACTGGCTCGGCCTCACGGCAACGCCCACCCGGCGCGACGGCCTCGGTGGATTGGTCGACTGGCAACTCGGTCCGGTGCGGCACACCTTCAACTCTGACGAACATCTCGGAACCCTGCTCGAGGCCGGAGACGGTGTCGCCGGCCCGAGGCGTGAACTGCATCTCCATCAGACGGGTTTCACGTATGGCGAGGTGGACCTGTCCCAGCCTGCCGCGCTCGCTGAGGTTCACCGAACCCTGGCCGCCGACCCAGACAGGAACGCCCAGATCGTCCACGATGTCCTCGAAGCGCTCGGCCGAGGTCGCAACTGTCTTGTCCTCACCAGGCGAGTTGCCCACGTTGAAGCGCTTGCGAACGCATTGCGCGACAAGGGTCGCCCTCCGCTCGTGCTCCAGGGCGGGATGCCGGTCAAGCAGCGCCGCGAAGTTGTGGAGCAGCTCGCCGATGCCCGCGCCGGCGAGGGTGTTCTGGTCATCGGCACGACTCCCTTCATCGGTGAGGGCTTCGACGCCCCGGCACTGGACACCCTCTTCCTTGCCGGGCCGATCTCCTTCGATGGCCTGCTCATCCAGTGCGTGGGCCGGGTCGTGCGCGCTTCGGCCGGCAAGGACCTGGCCGAGGTGCATGACTACCACGATGTGGGCACGCCGATCCTCGCCACCTCGCTCCAGCGCCGGATGCCGGGGTACCGCTCGCTCGGCTTCGTGGCGGCCGGTGGTGAGCGGCTGTGAGGCACCGGGGACATCTCCTCCTTAGTGCAGCCAGAGGCTGGGCATTGGGAGGACATGAAGCCATCCGTGGAGGTGGGCGACCTGGGTCCCACCATGCAGCACCACACCGGTGACGCTGCGGTCCGGATGGCGGGCGCGGAATCGTTCGAGGGCCGCCCACGTCTTGTCCGTCACCGTCCGTGAGCTCTTCACCTCGATGGCGATCAGTTGGCCGTCTGGCAATTCGGCGATGATGTCGACCTCCAAGCCGTCGTGGTCTCGGTAGTGGAACAGGTGGACGGGAAGCCTGCTCCAAGTGGCTTGTTTACGAAGCTCCAGGGCGACGAACTGCTCGGTGAGGGCTCCGTAGAATTCTCGGCCGCCGACAGTCTGGGCGTGGGCACTCGTGAATCCCGCGAGTTGGGCCGAGAGCCCGGTGTCGTTCAGGCTCACCTTCGGACGGCGTGCGATCCGCCCACGCGGAGACCTCGTCCAGGAGGGCAATACGGTCACCAGCCGCATCGTGGTGGCGAGCCGCACGTACGCCTCGAGGGTGTTCTCGGACACGCCCATGGTTCGCGCGAGCTTCGCCTTGACGAGTTCGGCCTCCCCGGCAGCGGCGATCAGCTCCAACAGCGTCCGCATGTGGTCGGGGTAGCCGCCTTGTTGGAGATCGCGGGCATCGTGATCCGCGAGGCGATCCACGTACGCGGTGAACCAGCGGGCGGCCCGGCTCGGGCTACGTCGGACCGCCTCGGGATAGCCCCCCGCGACGACCGAGCTCGGTTCCAGGGCGGGAAACCCCGTACCCGGCGCGCCAGCGACCACCCAACTGATGAAGTCTTCGGGTGTGGTGCGGCGCGCCAGTTCCCCTTGGCTCAGCGGCATCAGTTCGATCGTTTCAGCGCGTCCGGCCAGGGAGTCGCCGACTCCCTTGATTTGGAGGAGATCCGCTGAACCTGTGAGGAGGAAGCGGCCAGGGCGACGGTCCTGATCAACACTTGCCTTCAGCGGCAGGATCAGCCCCGGCGCCCGCTGGGCCTCGTCGATCACAAGCAAGCCGTCGCCGGCCTGCTCCACGAAGAAGACGGGGTCGGACTGGGCAACCGAGAGGGTGGCAGGGTCGTCCAGGGTGACCGAGACGACGTGGGGTGAGTTGTCGGCGAGCATGGTGGCCAAGGTGCTCTTGCCCACCTGGCGAGCACCCTGGATGATGGCCACTGGGGTGTCGGCCATCGCCTCCCTGACGGTGTCGCTCGCATGACGGGGATAGCCATCCTGGTACTCCACGCCCCTATGCTAGCCCTCGAACTTGCAGGTTTTCGGTGTCAAACTTGCAGTTTTTCGGCTTCCAACCTGAGGTTCTTTGCCCGGCTCCTTCCCGCCGCTCCGCATCTGCGGGATCCCGAGGCCGACAGCGCTGGCGCCAGTCGCATGCTCATGGTTACCATCCGGTATGTCCGCTTGTGGATCTGAGGTTCGAAGTGGGCTTTTGATCCGCGGGTTCTGGGTTCGATTCCCAGTGGGCCCACCCTGTTCGGGTTGCCTGCCGCACAATGTGATCGTCATCCATCGAGTGCAGGGGGAGCGGCCGGCCCGTGGACGGCCGTGGGGCTGGGTCGTGGATCGACCTGGGCGTTCTCGATGGGCGCCGGGATGACTGGGACGGCGCCGGACCAGGACTCGGGACGGCTTGTGCGAGTCGTTCAGCAGCTGTGGCAGGTGGGGCGCGACGGTGCCGAGTCGGTGAAGGCGTTGAGACGCTGCGAGGGTCCGGCTCCGGGCGGATGAGTCGTGCCGGTGTCCCGAGGATCCGGGGCCACGGGTGTGGGGCAGTGGCGAGGAATGCCGCCTCGATCCCAGGCGGAAAGTCGCCGCCCACGTTGGACGCGGCGAGAGGCTCTCGGTTCTCCCGGTGCCCGCGAAGCGAGATGACGATGTGGGGCGCCGGCTGTCACGAGGCCGATGGACCACCCCGA
>JAJXWF010000036.1 GCA_021781735.1 Actinomycetes bacterium | reverse complement strand
CCACCATGACGAGCAGGAAGGTGCCGAGCACCTCCGAGAAGAGACTGCGCCATTCGTGGCGCGCGGCGTGGGGGTCGCGCACCCACGGCGGCTCGGCCTCTCGCGGTCCGCGGCCGAGGAGGACGCCTCGCTCGCGGCTCACCTGGACCCCATCGACCATGCCGAGATGCCACGGCCGCCCGCACTTCGACGGACTGCTCGGGTCCGAATCGCCTCAGCCGGTGTGGAGTCCCATCCGGCGGAACACGGGGCCTTTGACGGCGTCCGCGACGAACGCGCCGACGAGGACGGCTGCCCCGAGCGCGAGCATCGCCGTCCAAGCGATGGGCAGCATGAGCCAGCCGGTCAGGCCGAGCACGACCCCGGCCGCGATGTCCGCGGCACTGGCCGACAGGAGCCAGGGCGCGGGCCGTCCCCGCCAGGCGTGGGTCCCGGTGCGAACGACATAGATCGTGGCCTGGCTGCTCGCGACGAGCGTGAGGAAGATCACGGTCTGCAGCGGGCCGAGGCCCACCCTCAGGACGTCGTGAGCGACCACGAGGACAGCGGCGGAGACGGCCAGCATGGGGGCGGCGACGACGACGGCCCCGGCGATGATGCTCCCGACCCGCCAGCTGTTCGGGGCGCGGGACGGCGTGGCTCGGTCCGTGGTGATGGCCATGCTCATCACGTCGTTCGCGAGCAGGAGCAGCGCCATCAGCAGTGGGGTGAACACGAATTCCTTCCACGCGAAGACCCCCAGGGCCAGCAGGATCGGGATCTCGATCTTCTTGACGCTGACGTTCAGCGCGTAGGTCAGGGAACGCTGGTGGATGCGGCGGCTCTCCTCGACCAGGGCCACCACGTCGGTCAGGCCGCCCCGCGTCAGCACGGCGCCGGCCGCCGCCTTGGCCACGTCCGCCGCTCCCTCCACGGCGATGCCCACCTCAGCCTGTCTGAGGGCGGGGGCGTCGTTGACCCCGTCCCCCGTCATCCCGACGACGTGTCCGGCCGCCTGCAAGCGACGCACCAGGCGGTGCTTGTGCTCGGGAAGGACCTGGGCCACGGCGGCGACCCCGGCCAGGTCGTCGTCCGCCCCGTCGAGGTGGTCGGCCGAGATCACCCGGCCCACGATGCCCAGCCGCTGCGCCACGGCCCTGGCGGTCTCCACGCTGTCGCCGGTCACCATGAGCGGTCGGACCCCCAGGGCATGCAGACGGTGGAGCATCCCGGCCGCCTCCTCTCGAACCGTGTCACCGAAGGCGACCAGTCCGCAGTACTGCCATGGCCCGTCCGCGTCCCGGACGGCGACGGCGAGGACCCGGTCGCCACCCTCGGCGAGTTCCTGGAGTGCCGGCCCCGGATCAACGCCCGTCAACGTTGCGACGGCCGCAGGGGCACCCTTCGTGACGCGCACCGGGCCCTGAGGGGTCGACAGGGTCGCCTCGGACCGTTTGGTCGCCGGGTCGAACGGCACGAATGCCGTCCGAGTGCCGAGCGTCGGCGCCGGTGCATGGTCGAGGAGGACAAGGTCGAGGGGATCCTGGGTGGCGGCGTCCGAGGCCGCAGCGGCCAGGCCGAGCACCTCCTCCGCGGACCGTCCGGCCGCGGTGGCCACCCGGTCGAGGGCGAGCCGGTTGAGTGTGAGCGTCCCGGTCTTGTCGGTGCACAGCACGTCCATGGACGCCGCCTCCTGGAGCACCGACAACCGGGTCGTGAGCACCCCGACGTCGGCCAGCTTCCTCGCCCCGAGCGCGCCGGCCAGCGTGAACGCGGCGGGGAGCGCCACGGGAACGGAGGCCAGCAACAGGACCACCGCGAATGAGAGCACGGTGTCGCGGCCCGCGCCGGAGGCGGCCAGGAAGATCGTCCCCGACACGGCGATCACCAGGTCGAGCGCGACGAAGACCCGGACCATCCGGATCACCAGTGCGCCGAAATGTTCGGTGGAGGCGGACGTTCCGACCAACTCGGCCGTCCGGCCGAAGTAGGTGTGCACGCCGGTCGCGCTGACCCGCCCGGTCGCCTCGCCGCGCACCAGCACGGACCCCGAGTACAGGGACGAGTCGGCACCCCGCTCGACCGGGAGCGACTCGCCCGTCAGCCCGGACTGGTCGGCCAGCACCTCGCCCTCGACCAGATCGAGGTCCGCGGGCACGAAGTCTCCCATCCGCACGTGCAGGACATCGCCCGGGACGATGTCCGCAGCGGGAATCAGCACCCACTGCCCGTCGCGCAGCGCCCGGGCGTTGACCTGCAGTCGCGTCCGCAGCAGCGTCAGGGCGGATCGGGCCCGCCCCTCCTGGACGAAGCCGATCGCCCCGTTCAACACGAGCACGGCGAACACCAGGGCCGCGTCGGTCCACTTGCCCAGGCTGAGCTCAAGCGCGGCCGTGGCCTCCAGCATCCACGGCACCGGCGACCAGAACTTGCGGGCAAGCCGCGCCCACCAGGTCTCCTCGCGGGTGGGGACGCTGTTCGGCCCCGTCTCCCGCAGGATCCTGACGGCCTCCTCCGAGGACAGCCCGGGCAACGACATCGTGGACCCCCTTGAACCCCGACCCGACCACTCGGGCCGCCGCACCTCGTCACTCCCGGCGGGCCCCCTGTCGCCGGCGGCGGTTCGGTCCCCGCGTGCAGGAAGCCCGTCATCCCGCGCGGCGCTGCCGCCGAACGGTGCACTGAGCCCATCGTCCGCGCTGCCCGCGGGCGATGCTGCCCGCGCCACGAAGTTCCTTGTGGCGAGGGCCGGGAGCGGGCCGGCAGGCGACCGCCCCGGTTGCGGCAGACCCTGGCACGATGGCTCCATGACCGAGCACCCGACGACGTATCAGGTCCAGGCCCAGTGCTGGACGGGCGGCACCGCCCGGATCATCGCCGGGAACCAGTCGCTCGCGGTCGACACCGGCTGGGCAGTCGAGCCGTCGGGCGCACCGGGACCGGCGGACCTCCTCGCCGGCGCGTTCGCGGCCGGCCTGATGAAGAACATCGAACGCTCGAGCACACTCATGGGATTCACGTACCAGAGCGCGACGGTGCAGGCGCAAGCGACCCGGCAGGACACGCCCCCGAGATTCACCGAGCTCGAGTACCGCGTCGACATCGTGACGGACGAGCCGAGCCGACGAGTCGACGTGCTGCACCGCAACTTGCGCCAGTTCGGCACGGTCTACAACACGCTGGCGGCCGCCTGCGACGTCCACGGGACGGTCACCGCGCACGCTCCCACCTCCTGACCACGGCTCTCCCCGGCCTCGGAATCCTCCCCCTGACGGGCGGCACGTGCGCCGTCCGGGCGCCCGGACGGCCGCCGGTCACACGCTCGCCGCCCCATCCCCACCCGGGTAGGGTGGACAGTCTTGGGGCGTTCGCCCTGCGAGCTGTCGGGCTCGTCGACGCGCGTGCCTCACCCACGTTCGGGTGGTGAGGTCCATGGCAACAGGAACATCGTGGCGGGCCGCACAGCGGCCCGGGCGCCCCCGTGAGCCCTGGGCCGACCCGCACAGCATCCGTGCCGAGATGTACAGCGACGAGCAGTTGCTGCGCCACGCCGTCAGCCTTGCCGACGTCCAGGTCGTGCTGCGCCAATCCAGGCCCAAGAGGTCGCTGCTGCATCGGGTTGAGCAGAACCGCCGATCGCTCGTGGACAGCTACCGCGCGATCATGCGCCGTTCCCAGGCGGGACAGGCCGTGACGCCGGCCGCCGAATGGCTTGCCGACAATTTCCATTCGGTCGAGACCACAATCCGCCAGATCAACCGCGACCTGCCCGCCGGTTATGTGAAGCAATTGCCGAAACTCGGGCCCGGATTCCTTCAGGGCCATCCCCGCATTCTGGGGCTGGTCTGGGGTTACGTCGCCCACACCGACAGCAACGTGGATCCCGAGCGGCTCGGCGCCTACATCCGTGCCCACGAGACCCGCAAGGCGATGACGGTCGGAGAGTTGTGGGCGGTGCCGATCTGCTTGCGGATCGTCCTCATCGAGAACCTCCGGCGACTGGCGGAGCAGATCGTGGCCTCCGCTCAGCAGCGCGGCCAGGCGGACGTCGTGGCCGACCTGCTGCTCGGCATGGACGGATCGCCCCCGGTCCCGTTCGACGTCGCGCTCCCCCCGCACGCCAGGCCCCGCCTGGGCCGGCCGTTCACCATCCAACTCGCGCGGCGACTGTCCGAGCAGTCCTCCGCGACGGCCTCGGAGTGGGTGCGGAGCCAGCTCCTCGCGTACGGCCTCGACCCTGAGGACGCCGTTCAGCTCGAGCACCAGACCCAGGCCCAATCGGCCATGACGATGCACAACGTCTTCCGCTCGCTGCGCACCCTCACCGACGTGAACTGGGAGGACTGGGTCGAATCGGTCAGCCTGGTGGAGGCGGAGCTTCGCTCGAACCCCGGCTACGCCGAGGCGGACTTCGAAACCCGGAACCTGTGCCGGAGCGCGATCGAACGCCTCGCCCGTGGATCCGGGCAGGAGGAGATCGTGGTGGCCAGGGCGGTACTCGCCCGAGCCGCCACGTCACCCGATGAGGTCGGCCACGAGGTCGGATTCTGGCTGCTGGACGACGGTGAGCTGGACTTCCGCACCTCGCTCGGCTATCGGGCGCCCGCGGGCGAACGCCTCGCGCGGGCCATCCGGGGGTCCGGCCTGGCCGGCTACCTCGGCCTCACGGCGGTGGTCGCCCTGCTGGTCATGGCGCTCACCCTGTGGCCCACGCTCGTCCTCGCCGTGGGGACGCCGGTGGGGTGGGTCGTGCTGCTGTGGATCCTCGCCGCTTCTCCGGCCGCCGATCTCGCCTTCGAGGTGGTGAACCGGCGCGTCGCCCGCAGCCTGCCCGCGTCCTTCCTGTCAGGCCTCGCCCTGCGCGACGGCGTCCCTGAGCAGTACCGGACGCTGGTCGTGATTCCGAGCCTTCTCGTGAGCGCGCCACGGATCGGGGCGCTCCTGCAGACCCTCGAGGTGCACTTCCATGCGAACGATGACGGGGAGGTGTACTTCGCCGCCGCCACCGACTGGGCGGACAGTCCCATCGAGCATGGCCCCGACGACGACGTCCTTCTGGATGCGGCGCGCGCGGGCATCGCGGCTCTCAACGCCACCCATGGCGACCGCTTCCTGCTCTTCCACCGAAGCCGCCGCTTCAACCCGGTCGACGGCGTGTGGATGGGCTGGGAGCGCAAGCGGGGCAAGTTGGAGGAACTCAACCTGCTGCTGCGAGGCAGTCAGCACACGAGTTACTCGACCATCGAAGGCCGGATCCCGGGGCGCTTCCAGTACATCCTCACCCTGGACTCCGACACCGTCCTCCCACGGGGCGCCGCCAAGCGACTCGTCTCCAAACTCGCCCACCCACTCAACCGGGCCAGGTTCGCCCCGGACAGCCGACAGGTGGTCCGCGGGTATTCCATCCTGCAGCCCCGGGTCACACCACCATTGCCCTCCCCGGAGGACAGCTCCTCCTTCCAGGCCGTCTACTCGACCCTGCCCGGGCTGGGTCCCTACGCGTTCACCGTGTCGGACGTTTACCAGGACCTCTTCGGCGAGGGCTCCTTCACCGGCAAGGGGATCTATGACGTGGACGCCGTGACCACGGCGTTGGCGGACCGGATCGAGGAGAACTCGGTTCTCAGCCACGACCTGCTGGAGGGCAATCTCGCCCGCGCGGGGCTGGTGAGCGATGTCGAGGTGGTGGAGACCTATCCCACCTCCTATGCCGTCGCCGCATCGCGCAGCCACCGATGGGCGCGTGGCGACTGGCAACTGCTTCCCTGGATCCTGCGCCGGCACGAGGGGCTGAGCCGGCTCGGGCGGTGGAAGATGCTCGACAACCTGCGTCGGTCGCTGTCGCCGGTGCTGCTCGTCGCGAGCCTGTTGGTGGCATCGGCCGCGCTGCCGACCGCCGCAGCCGCGTACTGGACCGTGCTGGTGGTGGCGTCGCTCCTGGTGCCGCCGGTGGTGCGGGCACTGACGCAGGCGGTTCGACCGTCCCGGGGCATCACCGCCCGCAGCCGCGTCGAGGCCCTCGTGTCCGATCTGCGCGCCGATCTCAACCGCGGAATCCTGAACTTCGTCCTCCTCAGCCATCAGGCGGCACTGATGGTCGACGCCATCGTCCGGAGCCTCTGGCGGATGCACGTGACGCACAGGAACCTGTTGGAGTGGACGACCGCGGCCAGCGCGCAACACGACGCCGCCGCGGCCGGGGTGCGCTACGCGCGCACCATGGTCGGGGGCTTCGCTGCACCCGCCGCGCTCATCGCGATCGGCCTGCTCCGGGGTCCGGCCACGCTCGCGCTGGTCGTCGTGCCGGCACTCGTCTGGTGCTCGGCGCCGCTGGTCGCCGAGCGCGTGAGCCGTCCCCGCGAACGCCGAGCACTGGCGGTCACGCCGGACGAGGTCACGTATCTGAGGGTGACCGCGCGTGCCACCTGGCGGTTCTTCGAGACCTTCGTGTCATCCGAAGACCACCACCTCCCTCCGGACAACTTCCAGGAGGATCCCACCCCGGTCGTCGCCCACCGGACGTCGCCGACCAACATCGGCCTGTACCTGCTGGCCACGATCAGCGCCTACGACTTCGGCTGGATCGGCCGATCGGAGGCGGTCGAGCGCCTGGACGCCACCCTGCTGACGGTCGGGCGGCTGGAGCATCACCGGGGACACCTGCTCAACTGGTACGACACCAGGACGGCTGAACCGCTCCTACCTCGGTACGTGTCCAGCGTCGACAGCGGCAATCTGGCCGGCCACCTGCTGGTCGTGGCGAGCACGTGCCGGGAATGGATCGGCGCTCCGGACCTGGTCGGCCCCAGCGGTGATGGGATCGGCGACGGGCTCGCGATGATCCGGCAAACAGCCGACGCGTTCGGCCTCTGCGAGGGCGGCCCACACCACCGGACGGGGGTGACGACGGGGTTGGCCGCCGCCGAGGCCGCGGTCGCGGCGCTCGGCGGCGAGGTCGATCCGGTGAAGGGCCTGGCGGCGGTGGGCAGGGCTCTCGACACCCTGGCGGTGGCGGTCGCGGATCAGCCCGAACTGCTCGCCCGGGTCGAGGAGACCCGACGAAGCGTCACCTCGCATGAACGTGACGCCGAGCTGACTCCGGCGGGGCGCGAGGCGCGCGACGGCCGACTCGCCGTCATCGAGCGGCGCGCCAGGGACGGGTTCGCGGCGATGGACTTCTCCTTCCTCCTCGACCCGCATCGTGGGCTCCTCTCCATCGGCTATCGGGTGCACGAGGCGGAGCTGGACGAGAGCTGCTACGACCTGTTGGCATCCGAGTGCCGCCTGGCCAGCTACCTCGCGATCGCCAAGGGGGATGTCCCGACCCGCCACTGGGCACGTCTCGGACGCCCCATCACCGCCGCCGGCGGCGGCGCGGCCCTCGTCTCGTGGTCGGGATCGATGTTCGAGTACCTCATGCCGGAGCTGGTGATGCGCGGGCCGGCGACCAGCCTGCTGAGCAGCACCGCCCGGCGAGTCGTGCGCCGACAGATCGCCTACGGGGCGCAGCGGGGGTTGCCGTGGGGCGTGTCGGAGTCGGGCTTCTTCGCCCGCGACCTCGATCACAACTACCAGTACTCCCCGTTCGGCGTTCCAGGAGTCGGGGCGGTGCGTCGACTGGGCGACGATCTGGTGGTGGCCCCCTACGCGACCGGTCTCGCGTCGATGATCCGTCCCGCAGCGGCCGTGCAGAACTACCGGCGACTGGCCGCCCTCGGGGCATCGGGCAGCTACGGCTTCTACGAGGCCGTGGACTTCACCCGGGCGCGGTTGCCCGAGACTCAGGAGTTCGGGATCGTCCGCAGCTACATGGCCCACCACCAGGGCATGACGATCGTGGCCATCGGCAACGTCGTGCACGACGCACGGATGCCCGAGCGATTCCACCGGGAACCGATCGTTCGGGCCACCGAACTCCTCCTCGAGGAGAGGGCCCCCCGCGAGGTCCCCATCACCCACGCGTTGTCGGAGGAGAGCCAGGGGGACGCCGTGGCGCGAGCGGTGGTCCCCGCGGCGGAACGCACCCTGGTCGGCGCCTTCACCACCTCGCCGGTGCTGCACCTGATGTCGAACGGCCGGCTCAGCCTGGCCGTGACGGCGGCAGGGGGAGGGCAGCTCAGCTGGAACGACCTGGCGATCACCCGCTGGCACCCCGACCTCACCACCGGCGTCAC
Organism: Actinomycetes bacterium; assembly: GCA_021781735.1. Classification (GTDB taxonomy): domain Bacteria; phylum Actinomycetota; class Actinomycetes; order Propionibacteriales; family Propionibacteriaceae; genus JAJYQH01. Next base: position 12,986 of record JAJXWF010000036.1, on the reverse strand, counting down.
GGGTCAGTACATCTACCTGCGCGACGACCGCACCGGCCACCTGTGGTCGGCCACGGCCGAACCCGTGCCCGCGGCGCCCGACGAGTACATCGTGCGGTTCGCCGAGGATCGCGCCAGGTATGTCCGCCGCGACGGCGACCTGAGCACCACCCTGGAGTGCCACCTCTCCCCCGAATCGGACGCGATGGTGCAGCGGATCACGATCCGCAACGACGGGGGCCTGTCGCGGCGGCTCACCGTCACCTCGTACGCCGAACCCGTGCTCGCCGAGCCACGCGGCGATGCCGCCCATCCGGCCTTCTCCAAGATGTTCGTGCACACCGAGTTCCTCGCCGCCCAGGGTGTCCTGCTCGCCACCCGGCGACGCCGCTCATCCGCCGACCCCGAGGTGTGGGCGGCGCACTTCCTGGTCTGCGACCCGGTGCCCGGACACGGCGCCCCGGTCGGTGACCCCATCCCGGAATGCGACCGGCTCGCTTTCATCGGCCGTAACCGGAGCCCACGGTCACCGCGATGGTTCGACGACGGGGTGCAACCCGCGAAAACCACCGGTGATGTGCTGGACCCGATCCTCTCGCTGAGCCAGGCCATCGACATTCCGCCGGACGCCGACATCGATCTGGCCTACTGGACCGTGGTGGCTGCGACCCGCGAGCAGGTGCTGAACCTGGTCGACCAGCACCGCGCCGACGGCTCGTACGAGCGCGTAACGATGCTGGCCTGGACGCAGGGCCAGATCCAGCTCCGCCACCTCGGCATCACACCCGACCAGGCGGCGCAGTTCCAGACCCTGGCCGGCGACATCGCATTCCCGCAGCACTCCATGCGGGGACGACTGTCCCCGTCGGCGCTGGCGGGACCACAGTCGGCCCTCTGGCCGTTGGGGATCTCCGGTGATCTGCCGGTGGTCGTCGTCCGGATCGACGACGCGGCCGATCTCGACGTCGTGCGTCAACTGGTCACAGCATCGAGGTTCTGGCGCCTCAAGCGGTTCGCCGTGGACGTGGTGCTGGTCAATGAGCAGCCGACGTCGTACCTGCAGGAACTGCAGCACGATCTGCTGGCCCTGGCGAGCGCCGCCGGCGTTCACACCGATGCCGCCGAGGCTCACGGACGGGTCGTCGTCGTCCGCAGGGACCAGGCCGCGCCGGCGACGATCGACGCGCTGATCGGGGGCGCCGCAGTCGTCCTGGTGGCGCGCCGGGGTGAATTGGCCAAGCAGATCGCCGCACCGAGGGCGGTCGGTCCGCAACCGCCGATCCGGCCCCGACCTCTCTCGAGGCCTGCCCCCGGGGCGGACGCGAGGGAGCGTGGAGCCTTGTTCAACGGGCTGGGCGAATTCTCCCGCGACGGCACCGAGTACGTGACGGTTCTCGACGACGGCGTCTCGACTCCCGCACCCTGGACGAACGTGGTGGCCAATGAGCAGTTCGGCTTTCACGCGACCGCGGAGGGAGCCGGATACACCTGGTGGCGCAACAGCCGCGACAACCAGATCACCCCGTGGCGCAACGACCCGGTCTGCGCCCCGGTGTCCGAAGCGCTCTACGTGCGCGACGACGAGACGGGGCAGGTGAGCTCACCCACAGCCTCCCCGATCGCGGGGGGACGGCACGTCGCCCATCACGGCTTCGGTTACACCCGCTACACGCACATGGCGGACGGGCTGGACCTGGACGAGACCGTGTTCGTCGCGCCCGACGACCCTGTGAAGCTCTCGCTGCTGGTGATCCGGAACCGGAGCGACCGGAAGCGCATCCTGCGCGTCACCGCCTACGCCGAGTTGGTTCTGGGGCTCGGCCCGGACCAGACCTCACGGCACCTCACCACGGAGTACGATCCGCTCACCCGGGCGCTGCTGGCCCGCAACCCGTGGAGCGCCCAGTTCCCCGATCAGGTGGTCTTCCTCGACCTCCGCGGCCGTCAGACCTCGTGGACGGGCGACCGCGGCGAGTTCCTCGGCCGGAACGGAACGCCAGCCTCACCAGCGGGGATCCTGGCGGGGCGGGCCCTGTCGGGAACGGTCGGACCCGGCCTCGATCCGTGCGCCGCGATGCAGCAACGGATCGAGGTGGAGGCGGGCGCGGAGGCTGAGGTGCTCGTCCTGCTCGGTGCCGGTCACGACGTGGACGAGGTGCGGGCCCTGGTGTCCCGGTACCGGGAGCGCGACCCCCATGCCCTTCTGGAGTCCGTGCGCAGGTCCTGGCACGAGCGGCTCTCTGTCGTGCGGGTGACCACCCCCAGTCCCGCCTTCGACGTGATGATGAACGGCTGGCTGCTCTACCAGACGCTCGCCTGCCGGATGCTGGCCCGCTCGGGCTACTACCAGGCATCGGGAGCGTTCGGCTTCCGTGACCAGCTTCAAGACTCCATGGCGGTGGTTCTGACCGATCCCGCGGCGGCCCGTCAGCACATCCTGCAGGCGGCCGGCCGCCAGTTCCCCGAGGGCGACGTGCAGCACTGGTGGCTGCCCGCCACGGGGCAGGGCGTCCGCACGCGGATCAGTGACGACGTGGTCTGGCTCGCCCACGTCGTCGGTCACTACCTCACGGTCACCGGGGACGCCGGCATCCTGGAGGAGGAGGTTCCCTTCCTCTCCGGGGACGTGCTGGCGCTCGGCGAGACCGAACGATTCTTCCAGCCCGACCGGTCACCCCGATCGGCGACCCTGTATGAGCACTGCGTCCTGGGTCTGGAGCGGGCGCTGGCCCGGGGTCGCCACGGCCTGCCACTGATCGGCTCCGGCGACTGGAACGACGGCATGAACCGGGTCGGCGCAGAGGGACGCGGCGAGAGCGTCTGGCTGGGCTGGTTCCTTGCGGGCACCCTCGGGCGATTCGCCGAGGTGGCCCTGGCCAGGGGTGACGCGGCGTTCGCGGAGCGATGCAGCGCGGAGAGGGCGTCGCTTGCGACGGCGATCGAGGCCCACGGCTGGGACGGCGCCTGGTATCGGCGGGGGTACTTCGATGACGGCACGCCGCTCGGCTCGGCGACCCGGGCCGAGGACCGGATCGACGGGATCGCCCAGAGCTGGGCGGTGCTGTCGGGAGTCGCCGACCCCGATCGGGCGGCGATGGCGATGGAGCAGGCCGACGAGCAACTCCTCATGCCGGACGCGGGGCTGATCCGCCTGTTCACCCCTCCGTTCACGGGTTCCACTCCCGACCCCGGGTACGTGAGCGCCTATCCCCCCGGGGTCCGCGAGAACGGTGGCCAGTACACCCATGGAGCGTTGTGGTCGGTCTTCGCGTGGGCGCGGCTCGGCCGGGAGGATCGGGCCGGGGCGGTCCTCGACCTGCTCAACCCCGTGAACCATGCCCTGACACCCGGGGCGGTCCGGCGATACCGCGTCGAGCCGTATGTCGTCGCCGCCGACGTCTACACCGAGGAGCCCTACGTCGGCCGGGGCGGCTGGACCTGGTACACCGGCTCGGCCGGTTGGATGTTCCGGGCAGGGCTCGAAGCGGTCCTCGGGCTGTACCGCGAGGGCGACGAGCTTCGCGTCGAGCCGTGCCTTCCCCCCGCGTGGGACGGGGTCACCATCCGCTACCGGCTGGCCTCCACGACCTACGAGATCACCATCGACGCCGCCTGCCCGACGCCGCGGCGGGTGGCCCGCATGGTCGTGGACGGGGCCCCCCGGGAGGGGTCGCGACTCCCCCTCATCGACGACGGGGGCGTGCACGCCGTCACGGTGGTGATGGAAACCTTGGAGGCGTGGCCGGGCGACGTGTAGCGGCCGTCGGCGGCGGCCGTCAGCCGAGCAGGTCGTCGAGGTCGTCCCGCGTGGGGACGCTGACCGCGACCTGACCCAGGCTCGCGGCGCGAGGCCCGACGTTGCGGCTGTTCCATGTGTTCATCGCGAGGTGGTGGTGGTAGCCGCCGGCCGAGGTGAACAGGGCGCCGCGAGACTCGCCCGGTCATCGACGAGGAAGGCCGTGTGGAACAGCCCCGCCTGGCGCGGATCGACGCTCGGCAGGCCCGGCGTGTGCACCAGGCGCACGAGCGGAGTCCGCCCCCGGCCGAGGACCCGGTGCACGTCTCGACCGTCGGCGCGCTCCTGCAGCGGCTCCATCGCGAAGGCCGCCGAGTAGTACGACGACATCGTCTCGAGATCGCCGACCCGCAGGGTGACGGCGTCCATGCCCGCGCTCGGGGTGATCACCCGCTCGCTGATCGCGGCGGCACCGGATGCGCCCATCACGACCCTCCCGTCGATGGTGACGTCGACCCAGATCAGCGGACGACGGCGAAGCCGCCGGTCCAGGGGAGCTTCTCGCCCACCGCGAGGGCCAGCTGGAGGAACCCGAGGGCCTCGAGTTCGTGGGCACGGGCGAGCGACCCGGCGTCGATCGCAGCGACGCCCCCGGCCTCCACGGCAGCCGCGAGCGACTGCTTGGCCGAGCTGTCGTCGCCGGCGATGAGCACCGTGGTCTGCGCGTCGCCGAGCTTCTTGCCGACGAGGGTGCCGGCGAAGTTGGTGTTGAAGGCCTTGAGCACCCGGGCGTTGGGCAGCGACTTCTGCAGCTCCGCGGCGGCCGAACTGCCCACGGGAACGACCAGCGAGTCGAAGGTCTCGAAGTTGAGCGGGTTGGTGATGTCGACCACCACCTTCCCGTCGAACTGGGCGCCGTATGCGCTGACGATGCCGCTGACGGCCGGATACGGCACGGCCAGCACGATCACGTCGCCGGCGAGCGGCGCGGTGCCGATCTGGTCGTGGGCGACATAGGCGACCGAGCTGCCGCCGTCGGCGAGGACCCCGCCGATCGCGGAGGACATGCTGCCGGTGCCGATGATGGTGAAGGTTGTCATCTGAGTGCTCCTCGCGAAATTGATTGTATCTACAAGCAAGAGCGTACATGCCCATGCTTGTATCTGCAACTATTTGCTACACTGACGGCATGAGCACCACGGAGCTGACCAGACGCGAACGTGTCGCCGTCGCGCGCCTCCAGGCCATGCTCGAGTTGCTGCCCACCGCGCTCGACCGGGAGCTCGCTCCCGCCGGGCTGACCGCGTTCGAGTACACCCTGCTGGAAGCGCTCGCGGAGGCCGACGAGCACCGGCTGAGACTGTCCGCCCTCGCGGCCCGCACGAACGCCAGCCTCCCGCGGCTGTCGCGCGTGGTCACCGGCCTGGAGCGGAAGGGTCTGGTCGAACGCAGCCCATGCCCCGCCGACGCGCGGGCGACCAACGCCGTACTCACCGCCGCCGGCCTGCTGACCCACCGTGACAGCCGCCCCCTCCACGCGGCGGCCGTCCGCGCGATGGCGCTCGATGCACTGGACGCCGCCGACGTCGACGACCTCGCTCGGCTGACCCTGGCGATCCTCACCCGGCTCGACCCCAGGGGTCGTCTCACCGTGACCGGCGACGCCGCGTCGGGCGCCTGTGCCGCCGACCCCGAGGTGTCTTCCGAGCAATGTCCCGCCGACCCTCCGGCCTGCCCTGCGGATCCCCCCGCCTGACCCGTCGCATGGTCGCGCCGCGACACCCCGGTCATGAACCGCGCGAAACTGACCGCCCGCTAGGGTGAGCGGCAGAAACCGGCGAGGAGACAGCAATGGTGCAGCGCTTCCACAACCCTGACGGCCCCGACATCTCCACCGCGACGGGCCAGGTGATCGAGGAGGGTGGGCGCTACTTCCGCGATCCGGCCGGGGTCGGCGAACTTGTCCCCTACGCCGACTGGCGCCTCGACCCGACAGAGCGGGCACGCGACCTGGCCGCACGGATGAGCCTCGAACAGATCGCCGGGCTGATGCTCTATTCACCCCACCAGATGGTGCCGACGCCCCCCGGCGGCCCGTTCGCCGCCACCTACGACGGCCGGCCGTTCGACGCCGCGGTACACCACCCGGCGATGCTCAGCGACCAGCAGCGCGACCTGCTGCTGCGCGATCACATCCGGCACGTGCTGGTGGTGGGCTTCGCCGACGTCGGGGTGGCCGTGCGCTGGCACAACGCGATGCAGGAACTGGCGGAGGGCGAGCCGCTCGGCATCCCGATCAACTTCTCGTCCGACCCGCGGCACGGGGCGTCCGACTCCGGTGCGGAGTTCCGTTCCAGCGGCGTGGCGGTGTCGAAGTGGCCGGAGGGCCTCGCAATGGCGGCCACGTTCTCGGTCGACACCTGCCGGCGCTTCGCCGACGTGGTGCGCCAGGAGTACCGCGCACTCGGGATCGCGACCGCGCTCGGACCGCAGATCGACCTCGCCACCGAACCGCGTTGGATGCGGGCCGTCGACACGTTCGGCGGCCAGGTCGACCGGGCCACCACCCTGGCCCGTACCTTCTGCGACGGCCTGCAGACCACCCCGGGCTCACCCACCGGATGGGGAGCCGGGTCGGTCATCGCGATGGCCAAGCACTGGCCGGGCGGAGGCACGGGTGAAGGGGGCCGCGACGCGCACTACCGCTTCGGCATGTACAACGTGTACCCCGGAGGCAACTTCGCCGAGCATCTGCGCCCGTTCACCGAGGGCGCCCTCGCCCTCGACGGACCCACCGGTGCGGTCGGGGCGATCATGCCCTACTACTCGGTCTCGGTCGGTCAGTCCGCCGACGAGGTCGGCAACTCCTACAGCACCCACCTGATCAGTGACCTGCTGCGGGGCACCTACGGCTACGACGGTGTCGTGTGCACCGACTGGGGCATCACCGGCGACGCGAGCGGCGAACTCGACGGCTTCGAGAGCCGCTGCTACGGCGTCGAGGGGCTGACGGTCGCCGAGCGGCACCTGCGGCTGATCATGAACGGCGTCGACCAGTTCGGCGGCAACAGCGACGCCGGTCCGGTGCTCGAGGCCTACGCCCTCGGGTGCGAGCGTCACGGCGTCGACGTCATGCGCGCACGTTTCGAGCAGGCCGCGGTGCGGCTGCTGCGGGGCATGTTCCGCGTCGGACTGTTCGACGACCCCTACCTCGAAGCCGAGCGCAGCCGGGCGGTCATCGGGTGCGACGAGTTCGTCACCGACGGGTTCCGGGCGCAGGTCGACTCGATCGTCGCGCTGAAGCGTTCCGGCGTGCTCCCCCGCGGCAGCCGGGTGTGGATCCCGCGCCGGCACATCGACGAGCACAAGGGGTTCTTCCGCCGGCCGTTGCCGGCGATGGAGATCGACGGATTCGACCCCGCGATCGCCGGCGACTACTTCACGCTCGTCGAACGCCCCGAGGACGCCGACGCGGCGCTGGTGGTGATGGACTCCCCGATGAGCGACCCCTACGTCGACGGATTCCGGCCGGTCAGCCTGCAGTACGGCCCCTACGACGCGCCGAGCGCCCGGGAGCGGTCCCTCGCCGGGGACCGGTCGTACCGCGGGCGCCCGGCGGTGGTCGCCAACACCGCCGACCTCGCCAACCTCGAGGCCGCCCGGGCGGCCATGGGCGACAAGCAGGTCGTCGCGGTGGTGAAGCTCGACGTGCCGGTCGTGATGGGCGAGATCGAGCCGCTCGCCGACTCGGTCCTCGTGCACTTCGGCGTCTCGCAGCGCGCGCTGCTCGACGTCGTCACCGGGACCGAGCGCGCGGGTGGACGCCTGCCCGTGACCCTGCCGCGGGACATGGCCACGGTCGAGGCCCACTGCGAGGACGTGTTCAGCGACTACGAGCCCTACGTCGACGCCGCCGGCAATCGTTACGAGTACGGCTTCGGCCTGCAGTGGTGAGCGGCGCGCTCAGCCCGCGCTCGTGAACCGGTGGACCCCGCCCCGCACCCGGTGCCGTGCGCCGTCGGGCAGGACGACGTCGGCCTCGACCCCGTCGGGCACGCTGACCTCGACGACGACCGAGGTTCCCTCGCGTCGCCAGCCCGACTCGACGTGCCCGTGCCGGGTCTCGAGCGTGGCCCGCGCATGGTCGAGACCCGGACCGGGCGTCGGCTGCAGCAGCAGCGTCGCATAGCCCGGCGCGCCCGGGCGGATACCGCCGATGACCTGGTAGATCCAGTCGGCCACCGCGCCCAGGGCGTAATGGTTGAACGAGGTCATCTCGCCGGGGTTGATGGTGCCGTCGGGCAGCATCGAGTCCCAGCGCTCCCAGATGGTGGTGGCGCCCATGGTCACCGGGTAGAGCCACGAGGGGCAGGACTTCTCGAGCAGCAGCCGGTAGGCGTCCTCGACGTGGCCCGTCTCGGACAGCGCCCAGGTGACGAACGGCGTTCCGGCGAACCCGGTGGTGACGATGTAGCCGCGCTCGGCGACGATCCGGGCGAGCCGCTCCCCCGCGCGGGCGCGCAGGTCGCCGTCCAGCAGGCCGAAGCAGATCGCCAGCGCGTACACGGTGGCGCAGTCGGACCGCACGATGCCCTCGTCCGACACGTAGTGCTCGAGGAACGCGGCGCGGGTGCGGTCCGCGAGCCCACCCCACCGTTCGGCGTCGGCGCCGTGACCGAGGATCGCCGCAGCCGCCGCCGCGAACCGCAGCGATCTGTACAGCGATGCCGTGGCCACCACCCCGGCGTCGGCCTTGGCGTTCGCCGGCTGGTCGGGCGAGGCGTCCGGGTCGAGCCAGTCACCGAACTGGAAGCCGGTGTCCCACAGCCCGGTGGGCGACAGCCGCTCGATGACGCCGTCGAGGTGCAGCACCATGCCCGGATAGTGCTGAGCGAGCCGATCGGCGTCCCCGTAGGCGTGCCACAGTGCCTGCGGCACCCATACCGCCGCGTCGCCCCAGATGGCGGTGGGCCCCGCCCACGCCTCGGCCACCGGGCGGAACTCCTCGGGGAAGTTGGCGTGCTTGAGCACGTCGGGCACGACGTGCGGCACCCAGCCGTGCTCACTGTGCCGGGCCTCCTCGGTGAGGTCAAGCAGCCACTTGTGCAGCACGTCGGCGACGTCGAACTGGTAGCAGGCGCTGGCGGCGTAGGCGGCCAGGTCACCGGTCCAGCCGAGACGCTCGTCGCGCTGCGGGCAGTCGGTGGGCACGTCGAGGAAGTTGCCCCGCTCGCTCCACACCGAGTTCGAGATGAGCTGGTTGACGGCCGGGTCCGAACACTCGAAGGTGCCGACCCGGCGCATGTCGGAGTGGACGACGACCGCCTCGAGGTCGTCGGGGGTGAGTTCGCCGGGGAAGCCGGTGACCTCGGCGTAGCGGAACCCGTGGAAGGTGAGGGTCGGCTCGAACTGGTCGTCGCCCCCGGAGAGGATGAAGCGGTCGGTGGCCCGGGCCGACCGCAGCGGCCGCGTGCCCAGTTCGCCGTGTTCGAGCACCTCGGCGTGCCGCACGGTGACGACGGCGCCCGCCTCACCGTGGGCGCGCAGCCGCAGCCAGCCGACGAGGTTCTGGCCGAAGTCGACGAGCGTCCGGCCGCTCGGTGAGGTCCAGATGCGGTGCGGGCGGATCTTCTCGTGCCGGATGACCGCGGGCCCCACCTGCGGCACGAGCGTGCGGCGGTCGAGGTCGACCACACGCACCGGCAACGCCTCGGACGCCGCCCCGCGGAGCCGGGCGTCGATCGTCTGGCCCTGGTAGATCGAGTTGGCCAGATGCTCGCTCGCGGTGGCGGTCCAGTCGGCCCCGGTGGCAACGGACTGCACGGAACCGTCGGCGAAGGTGACCAGCAACTCGCCGATGACCCCGTGGTCGTCGCCGTAGTTGGCGTTGGCGCCGGCGAAGCCGAGATCGCCCCGGTACCACCCGTTGCCGAGCAGCACCTCGATGCTGGTCGAATCGGCGAGCAACGCGGTGACGTCGTCCTCCTGCACCTGCAGCCGCCACTCGTACGACGTCCACCCGGGCGAGAAGACCGCCTCCGACACCGGGCGGCCGTTGATCCGCGCCTCGTAGATGCCGTGCGCGGTGGCACGGAACACCGCGGAGCGGACCTCGTCGAGGGGTCGGTCGAGCCGGATACCGGTCGCGAGGCGGACCGCCCGGCCCCGATCGGTGTCCGCAGTGATCATCGCGGCCGTTTCAAACATGGAATCTCCTCGTGAGCCTGGAATTCCTAGACTAGTCGTGATTGAATCGATTCATCAATTCCCTTGCCGCAGATCCTGTTAAGTTGTCGCAGATCGGGGGCCGCGGGTCGGCCTGAAAGGCGGTGGGCGATGCCTGATCGGGGCAATGCATCGTTGCGCGACGTCGCGGAACTGGCGGGAGTGTCAGTGGGCACGGTGTCGCACGTGCTCAACCATCCCGAGCGCGTCTCGCAGACGCTGCGCGACAAGGTCACCGCGGCCATCACCGAGCTGAACTTCGTGCGCTCGGGGGCTGCCCGGCAACTGCGCCAGGGCCAGTCGAACATGGTCGGACTGGTGGTGTTCGACATCGGCAACCCGTTCTACACCGATGCCGCGCGCGCCATCGAAGACACCCTTGCGGCGTCCGACCTGGCCCTGGTGATCTCGTCGTCGGACGCCGAGCCGCACCGCGAGGCCCGGGTGCTGCGCACGCTCATCGAGCAGCAGGTCCGCGGGGTGATCATCACCCCCTCGGAGGGCACGGCTGCGCTGCTGCCGATGCTGCACGAACGGGGAATCCCGGTGGTCCTGCTCGACAGCCCCGGCGACATCGGGGGCTATGCGTCGGTCGGTGTCGACGACGTGGCCGGTGGGGCGATGGCCGTCCGGCACCTGCTCGAACGGGGCCACCGGCTCATCGCGATGATCACCGGCCCGATGAGCGTGCGCCAGGCGCGCCAGCGGCTCCGCGGCGCGCGCCAGGCGATCACCGAGGCCGACCTCGACCCCGAGAAGATTCTCGTGCCGGTCGAGACGGAGGCCTTCACCGCGAACGCCGGGGAGGCGGCGATGAGCCTGCTGCTCGAGCGCCGCGAGGTGCCGACGGCCACCTTCGCCGCCAACGACGTGATGATGATCGGCGCGATGCGTTCGCTGCGCCGCCAGGGGGTGCGGATCCCCGCCGAGATGGCGCTCGTGGGCTACGACGACATCATGGTCGCCTCCGAGCTGATCACCCCGCTCAGCTCGGTGCACCAGCCGATGGCCGAATTGGGCCGCACCGCCGCCGAACTGCTGCTCGACCCCGAGGCCGATGAGCGGCACGTGGTCTTCCAACCCACCCTGGTCGTGCGAGCGTCGAGCCGCTGACGGCGGCCGTCTCGGCGAACCGTGGACGCCGCCCCACCGACCGCGGGACAATGGCCGACAGGAGGCAAACGATGTCCACGCTCCCCACTGACCTGCTCGTCGAGGTGCGGGAAGACCTCATCGACCGGGCCCTCGCCGTCGCCTACTACACCTCGGTCCTTCCCACGCAGGCCTCCGGCCGATTCCATCTGGCCCGCCACCTCGACCCGGCCCTCGCCTTCGTGGGCGATCTCCTGTTCGAGGTGAAACTGCTGGAGCCGCCGACCGTCGACGCCGTGGACGCCGGCCAGGTGCGGCTGCTGCTCCGCGTACGACTCAGCCTCGACATCCTCGAGGGCCTCGGGGGCACGTTCGATCTCACCGCCGGCGTGCTCGCCAAGCCGCGGCTCGGCACCGGGGGGACGCTGCTCGCGCTCGACCTCACCGGCGCTCAGGTCGACGAGATCGTCGTCGACCACCGCGCCGAGGTCCCGGCACGAACCCGGAAGATCCTCAACGATGTGGCCGCGCACATCCTCACCACTGACCTGCTCGACACCATGGGCGAGATCGACCTCACCCCGTTCCTCACCCGACCCGAGCTGCCCCTGCCGTTCGACGGCGTCGACGCCCTGGTTCGCCTGGGCACCGAGGTGCAGCTGATCAAGGGTGGGTGGGTGTACCCGGTCGACGCGACCACTCGCAGCGTCACCGGGCCGCCGGTGCCGCTCACGACCGCGTTCCCGGGTGTCTGGCCCGAAGGGGTCGACGCCGCCACGGTGCTGCCCGGTGGCGAGCTGTTGTTCTTCCGCGCCCGGGAATACCTCGCCTACGACCGCGCCGGGCGACGTCCACTGCCCGGGTTCCCGGCGGCGATCGCCGACGGCTATCCCGGTGTCTGGGCCGACGGCATCGACGCCGTCCTGCCGCTCGGAGACGCCCTGCACTTTTTCCGGGGCTCGGACGTGATCCGGGTCGCGGTCGGCGGCGGACCGCCGGGCGTGCCGATGCCGATCACGGCGGCTTTCCCCGGGCTGGGGGCCCACGACGTCTGCGCCGCCGTCGCCTGGGACCCCGCGACGGCGTATCTCTTCACCGACGCCGGCGTGCACGCGTGGAATCCGACGACCGCGACGGCGTCCGGCCCGGCCTCCCTGGATGGCTGGCCCGGGTTCGCCACTGCGAGCCTGCCCCTCCCTGTGACGCCGCGGATCGTCGATGTGCTCGGCGGCCGCACGTTCGCGGTGGGCGTCGACTTGTTCGGTCGGCCGGCCCGGCCCCAGCAGCCCCTCGCCGACCTCACCGCGGGCAACGACATCTGGGTGGGCATCCGCGACGACGTGATCCAGGAGGCGTTCGACGCCGAGTGGTCGCACACGCCCACGCACGCGAAGCGGCGGATGTGGCAGGGATCGCTGTCTGCGGTCGGAAGCCAGAAGGACGGCTGGTCGAAGACCCTGGCAGGAGTGGCACTCAACCTCCCCCAGCTGCTGTCGATGTTCCTGCTCGGCCTCCCCCTGCTCAGCCCGGTGCGGATCGACGACGTGCAGGCGGTGGCGTCCGCGTCGGTGTGGCTGGACGAGCCCCGCTTCAGCGTGCACGACGGCGACTTCCACGTCGACGACATCACGGTGCGGGCCTGGCTCGCGCTGCGAGTGTCGCTGACGTGGAGCGTCTGGGGGCCGAGGGACATCGAGCACCCGTTCGACATCGGCTGGTGGCCGCAGTCCGACATCACCCTGCTCGACCTGACCCACGAATCGGTGGCCACCCTCGACAAGCTCGCCGTCGCCGTCACCTCCGGCCTCGACACCGGGGTGAGCGCCACCATCACCGACTTCGATCTCGACCTGCGCCTGACCGGCCTCGGGGTGCCCGACGACATCATCGACTGGCTCGTCGATCAGGTGTCCGGCCTGGTCCGCCCGATGATCCCGGCGATCCGGGTGATCCC
>JAJXWF010000211.1 GCA_021781735.1 Actinomycetes bacterium | reverse complement strand
GTCGTAGTGGTCGACCCGAGGCGGCGGATCGGAATCGACGCCCTCTCGCGGGCCGTGCGATCTGTCGTCGGGCGGCGGCCGGTGCCCGCCCGCGGCCTCGAGGATCCGGTCGCGTCCGGTCCGGATCCGGCGATCGGGGACGTCGATCTGCAACGCGAGGACGAGCGCTTCGCGTTCATCGCGCGCGCCGTGGCTGCGGGTGTGCAGGGGGACGGGTCGGCCCGCGTCAGTCTCAGCGACCGGGTGGACCGGATCGTCACGGCGCCGGTGGCTGGGCCGCTGGTGTTCCTCGCGGTCATGTGGGCGGTCTTCCAGCTCACCACCACGGTCGCCGCTCCGATGCAGGCCGCGCTCGACCGGCTGTTCTCCGGCCCGGTGAGCTCGGGTGCCCACCGGCTGCTGTCCCTCGTCGGACTCGGCAGCGGGCCGGTCGACGGGCTCGTCGTCGACGGCCTCATCGCCGGCGTCGGGATCCTGCTCAGCTTCGTGCCGCTCATGGCGATCATGTTCGTCCTGCTCGCCCTGCTCGAGGACTCCGGCTACCTCGCCAGGGCCGCCGTCGTCACCGACCGGCTGATGCGCCGCCTCGGGCTTCCGGGACGGGCGTTCCTGCCGCTCATCGTCGGATTCGGCTGCAACGTGCCGGCGATCGCCGCCACCCGGATCCTGCCGAGCGTGCGCCAGCGGATCCTGACCGCACTGCTCGTGCCGTTGACCTCGTGCACGGCACGCCTGACGGTCTACGTGCTCGTGGCGACGACGTTCTTCGGACGCTGGGCGGGCACTGTGGTCTTCGCGATGTACCTCACCTCCATCGTGTTCGTCGTCGGCGTCGGACGCGTGCTCCGCGCCACCCTGTGGCGCACGATGGGACGCGAGCCACTCGTCCTCGACCTGCCGCCCTACCAGCGTCCGACGCTGCGCCTCACGGCCGCGGTGACCTGGCAGCGGCTCACGGCGTTCCTGCGCACGGCCACCGGGGTGATCGTCGGGGCGGTCTGCCTCGTGTGGCTCGCCCAGTCGATCCCGGCCGGCGGTGGCCACGGCTTCGGGTCTGTGCCCACGGCCCAGTCGTTGTACGGCGTCGTCGCCCGGGCGATCACGCCCCTGTTCGCGCCCGCGGGCTTCGCGGCGTGGCAGACCACCTCGGCACTGGTCGTCGGTTTCGTCGCGAAGGAGGCCGTGATCTCGTCGTGGGCGCAGACCTACGCCGTGGGCCAGCCGACCGGTGCCGATCCGGGCAGTCTGGGGGAGGCGATCAGAGCCAGCTTCGAGGCGAGTTCGTCGGGGCACGTGCTTCCGGCGGTGGCCGCCTTCCTGGTCTTCCTGCTCGCCTACACCCCCTGCGTGGCGACCCTGGCCGCGCAACGGCGCGAGGTCGGCTGGCGGTGGACCCTGTTCGGCGTCGCCATGCAACTCACCGTCGCCTGGGTGGCCGCGGTCGCCGTGTTCCAGATCGGCAGGTTGTTCTGGTGAGCGGCGGGCGTCCCCTCAACGCGGTGCTCGACGCCTTCGAACGGGGTGCGTCGACGATCGACGAGATCGCGGTACGCACGGCACTCCCTCGCGATGTGATCGTGGCCTCGGTGGGGCACCTGCGGCGGATGGGCCGGATCGAGGCCACGGAGATGGTGGCCGGGTGTCCCAGCGGCGGCTGCGGCGCATGCGCCGTCGCCCACGGCGACGCCGCCCCGGAATGCGGCGCGTCCGAACCCTCGGCGCGGCGACGGGGACCCGTCCTGGTGCAGCTGAGCCTGCGCCGGGGCTGACGCCTGGATCGGCCGACTGGGATTGTCCGGCTCTCGTTGTTGATGGGGAATGGTCCCGGCTCAGGTGCCCCGGGGGGCTGAATCATCGGGGCGGAGCGGGGGCGGCTGGTCGGTAGCGGGCGGCCGAGGGCAGACCGGACGCCGGCGGCTCGCCGGCCGCAGCGCCTCCACCACCCAGGCCGCCAGGCGACGGGCGGCACCGGTCGGCGCCACGGGCCGGCCGGTCCGCGGTTCAGGGAACTGGTGAGAGGCCATGCCGTGCTCCTTCGTCGTCACCGGCCACCTCTAGACTTGCACGACGTGGGAACCAGCGGGCCGGACGACGCGGCCAACGTCACCGGCATCGACGCCCCCATCGGCGTGTTCGACTCCGGCTTCGGCGGGCTCACCGTCGCCCGGGCCCTGGTCGACCTGCTGCCCCACGAGGACATCATCTATCTCGGTGACACCGCGCGGGCCCCCTACGGCCCGCGTCCGATCGCCGAGGTGCGCCGTTACGCGCTCGAGTGCATGGACCGCCTCGTCGATCACGGGGTGAAGGCCCTGGTCATCGCCTGCAACACGGCATCGTCGGCCGTGCTGCGCGACGCCCGCGAACGCTACGACGTGCCGGTCACCGAGGTGATCCTGCCGGCAGCCAGGCGGGCCGTTCAGGCCACCCGCAACAACCGCGTCGGGGTCGTGTGCACCGTCGGCACCGCCGCGTCGCGCAGTTACGACGACGCGCTGGCCGTCGCGCCCCATGTGTCGCTCACCACCGCCCCGTGTCCCCTGTTCGTCGAGTTCGTCGAGGCCGGGATCACCGGGGGGCCCGACCTGCTCGCCGTGGCCCGCGACTACCTGCGCCCGCTGCAGGACGCCGGCATCGACACGCTCATCCTCGGTTGCACGCACTATCCGCTGCTCGCGGGCGTGTTCCGCTACGTGCTCGGCGATGCGGTGACGCTGGTGTCCAGTGCCGACGAATGCGCCCGCGAAACGTACGCCACGCTCGCCGATGCCGGGCTCATCCATCCATGCCCGCGCCGACCGGAACGGCTGTTCCTCACGACCGGCAACGCCGAGACCTTCGCGGGCATCGGACGCCGGTTGATGGGAGGGTTCGTCGACGAGGTCCGCGCCATCCGGGTCGTCGGCGACCCGCGTCCGGTCGGGTAGCCTGACCCCGTGTCAGACCCCACGATCATCCCCGACCCATCGACTCCCGCCTCGGGCACCCGGATCGACGGCCGTGGCCCCGGCCAGCTGCGTCCGGTGACCATCACCCGCAACTGGCTCGACCATGCCGAGGGCTCGGTGCTGGTCGAGTTCGGACGCACCCGGGTGCTGGTCGCCGCGAGCGTCACCCAGGGCGTGCCCCGGTGGCGCAAGGGCTCCGGCCTCGGCTGGGTCACCGGCGAGTACGAGATGCTGCCCCGGGCCACCCACACCCGCAGCGAGCGCGAGTCCCGCAAGGGCCGGATCGGGGGGCGCACCCACGAGATCAGCCGGCTCATCGGGCGTTCCCTGCGGGCGATCGTCGACTACCGGGCGCTCGGCGAGAACACCATCGTCATCGACTGCGACGTGCTCCAGGCCGATGGCGGCACCCGCACCGCGTCGATCACCGGCGCCTACGTCGCCCTGGTGGACGCGGTGTCGTGGCTGCGGGAGCGGGGGGCGCTGGTCGGCGAACCACTCACCGACTCGGTTTCGGCCGTGTCGGTCGGGATCGTCGGCGGCGTCCCGATGCTCGACCTGTGCTACGAGGAGGACTCCGGCGCCGACACCGACATGAACATCGTGATGACCGGCACCGGTCGCTTCGTCGAGGTGCAGGGCACCGCCGAGCAGGTCGCCTTCGATCGGGCGACCCTCGACACGCTGCTCGACCTGGGGACGGCCGGCTGCACCGAACTCACCCGCCTGCAGGGCGAGGCGCTGGGGAGGCAGGTGCGGGCATGACCACCCGGATCCTCCTCGCCACCGGCAACGTCAAGAAGCTCGTCGAACTGCGGGACGTCCTGCATGCGGCCCGGCTCGACGTCGAGGTGCTCGGCCTGGACGATGTGCGCGACGGTCCCGAGCCCGTCGAGAGCGCTCGCACCTTCGAGGGCAACGCGCTGATCAAGGCCCGCGAGTGGTCCCGGCGCACCGGCCTGCCTGCGCTGGCCGACGACTCCGGCATCACGGTGGGGGCGCTCAACGGCTCGCCGGGCGTCCGTTCGGCCCGCTGGGCCGGCCCCGAGTGCGATGACGAGGCCAACCTCAACCTGCTCATCCACCAGATCAGTGACGTGCCCGAGGGGCACCGCGACGCCGCGTTCGTCTGCGCAATGGCGCTCGCGCTGCCCGACGGCAGCGAGCATGTCGTCGTGCGCGAATGGCCCGGCCACGTGGCACTCGAACGCCGCGGCAGCAACGGATTCGGCTACGACCCGATCTTCGTGCCCGCCGGACACCAGGTCACCAGCGCCGAGCTGTCGCCCGAGGAGAAGAACGCGATCAGTCACCGCGGCCAGGCCGTGCGGGCGATCGTGCCGGTGCTCGTCGAGACGCTCGGCCTGTCCACGCTCGATTCCGAGGAGGGCTGATGCAGCAGTACCACGACCTCATCCGGCGGATCCTCGCCGAGGGGGTCGAGAAGTCCGACCGCACCGGCACCGGAACACTCAGCGTGTTCGGCCACCAGATGC
>JAJXWF010000210.1 GCA_021781735.1 Actinomycetes bacterium | reverse complement strand
GTCTCCTCGGACTAAACGTGCGCGCAATGTGTATCACATTCCCCGGGTCGACGCGCACCCGACCCCCGCCCCGACGAGACGGATGACTCAGGCCACGGCCGGAGTCTCGGCGCGACGGGGGTTGGGGCAGCAACTCGTCGCCCCGCACGGAGACGTGCAGATTCCCCCGCAGCCGTCCTCCGGGGCGCCGCCGGCCACCCGGCCCGCGGCGAGGATCCGGTCGACCAGGCCCGCGACGAACACGGGTGACACACCGGCTGTTGCCGCCCGCACCACCGAGACGCCGACCTCCTCGCACGTTTCGCGGGCTTGCGTGTCGAGATCGTAGACCACCTCCATGTGGTCGGACACGAACCCGATCGGGGCCAGCACCACCCGGGTGATCCCCCGCGCGGCGAGGTCGCGCAGGTGGTCGTTCACATCGGGCTCCAACCAGGCCTGTCCCGGACGCCCGGAGCGGGAGCAGAAGACGAGATCGTGCCCCTCGGCGCCCGGGGCGGCGAGTTCGGCGACCCTCCGGGCCACATCCCGGTGCCAGCCCACGTAGGCGCCACCGGTCGGGCCCGACGTGTCGTTCATCGCGGTGGGGATCGAATGGGTGACGAACACGATGCGCGCGCCGGGAAGTTCGGCGAGGGCGGCCGCAAGCGCGGCCGCGTTGGCCGCGACGAACGAGTCGTCGAGCCCGTAATTGCCCACCCGCACGAATGAGAGGTCGGCCGGCACGTCGTCGATGCCACCCAAGGCGCGCGCCAGATCCTCCCGGTAGCTGCGGCACCCCGAATACGAGGGATAGGCGCTGGTGGTCAACACGCGCACCCGGCGATGACCGTCGGCGACCAGCTCCCGCAAGGAGTCCTCCACCTGCGGATGCCAGTTGCGGTTTCCCCAGTAGATCGGCACCCGGACGCCGCGCCCGTCCAACTCGGCACGCAGGGCTCGGATGAGTTCCCGGTTCTGGTCGTTGATCGGGCTGCGGCCACCGAACAGGAAGTAGTGCTGTCCGACCTCAACCAGACGCTCCCGGGGGATTCCCGACCCGCGGGTGACGTTCTCGAGAAAGGGAACCACCTCGTCGGGTGCTTCCGGCCCTCCGAAGGACAGGAGCAGCAGCGCGTCGAAGTCGGTGGGGTGGGGATCGCGGGCTGTCCCCGCGCGGTCGGTGGTCGTTGTCACCGGCCCATCCTGGCAGACCGCTCAACCCGCTCAAGCCGGTTCCCCATACCGGGCCCGCCACCATCTCGACCCGAACTTCAGACCGTCAACCCGCCACGCGCCTGTTCTTGCCTCTCATCAGGGGCGGCGAGATAGCTTTGGACCAACCTGTCGGAGGTCGACGCACGCGGCCGAGGGAGCACCCTGCTCCGCAATCACCGGCGTCCGGCCGGCACAGAACCACCTGGAGAATCACATGGACAGCGCGCTCAACCCCCGCGAGATCCAGGCGCGCATCCGCGCCGGGGAGTCCGTCGATGAGGTCGCCCGCTCCGCCGACGTCCCCGTCGACGAGGTTGAGGCATTCGCCACCCCGGTTCTGGCCGAGCGTCGGCATCAGGCCGCCAGCGCCCTCGCCTCTCACGTGCGCCGACGCGGCGAGACCGGATCGAGTCGCGCGCTCGAGGCGGTGGTCGGCGACCGCCTGCTGTCGCAGGGCGTCGACCCGGACGACGTGGCGTGGGACGCCTGGCGGGGTGACAACCGCATCTGGACGGTGCAGGGCCGCTACCGCGTCGGTGAGGAGGAGCGCGAGGCGGTGTTCCACTTCGACCCGCGGGCCCGCTTCAGCACGGCCGCCAACGAGGAGGCGAGGGCCCTGATCGGGGAGGCGGCGCCCGCGCAGCAGCCGGCGTCCGGACGCCGTCGCCCCGGCGCCGACCCCGATGCGGAGCCCACCGTCGACCTCAACGACGAGAAGGCCCTGCAGCGGGCGGCGGCCGACGCCGCCGAGATGACCGTCCCGCTGCCGCACCAGCGCGTCACCACGCCGGCATCGGCGCCGAGCCCCGAGGTCGCCGACGCCCCGCCCGCCTCGAACGTCGACGACTATCTCAACACCGAACTCGAGCAGGTCGACGGCGTCTACGACTTCGTTCCGAGCGCCCACAGCCAGCTCGACACGCTGTACGACATGCTGTCGAGCTTCAACGAGGACTCGGTGAACATCTACGCCGGCCTCGATGAACCACCGTCGCCCGGGCAGATGCGCCACGACGTCGGGCGGCGACCGGACGATCGACGGACCATGCCCCCACCGGTCAGCGGCGGACCCGAACCGGACCGGCAGCCGCCGGAGGAGGCGCCCGCGACGGAAGTGGAGCCGGTGTCCCCGCGCACCTCGGACCGCGACCAGGCGTCCAGCCCCCGAGAGACCACTCGGTCTCCCCGCCAGGATGCCCTGGTCGAGGAGCCCGGCGGCGCAGAGGCCGGTACGGCTCCCCCGGCACCGGCCAAGCCGAAGCGCCGCAAGCGGGCCTCGGTGCCGACCTGGGACGAGATCATGTTCGGTGGCCCCGGCCCACGGCGTCCCTGACACCGTGACGCGCGAGACCGGCGACAGGGGGGCGGCATCATCATGACCGGGCAGGCCGACGACCACGTCGGCGCCGTGCCGACGGGACCCACTCCGCCCCATACCGGAGCGGCCCGGGCGGACCGCTCCGGCGAGCCGGTCGAGGTCGACTCGGCCGGACGCGCATCGCTGTCGGTCGAGGCCAGGGTGCGACCCTCCAAAGAACCGCTGCTGAGCCTCGAGTTGGTCGACGTGCTCCGGGCGAACGCGTCGACGATGACGACCCGTGCCCTCGGCTCGATGGAGCACGAACTTCCCTGGTTCACCGACCTGTCGGCCGAACAGCGGTCCTGGATCACGCTCGTCGCCCGGTCCGGCATCGACGGCTTCCTCGAATGGGTGCAGCATCGGCGCCCGCGGCCCGGTGACCGGTTCGACGCGTTGTCGGTGTTCAGCGCGGCGCCCAGCGCCCTGACCGGCGACGTCTCCCTGCACCAGACGGTCGAACTGGTGCGCACGACCGTCGAGGCGGTCGAACAGGCGCTCACCGAATTCATCCCGGAACCGGAGCAGGCTCTCACCCACTTGGCCATCCTCACCTACTCCCGAGAGGTCGCCTTCGCCGCCGCCGAGGTCTACGCCCGGGCGGCCGAGGCGCGGGGAGCATGGGACGCGCGCTTGGAAGCGCTGGTGGTCGACTCGATCGTGCGGGCCGAGGGGGCCGAGACGGTGATGTCGCGAGCGTCGGCTTTCGGCTGGCAGCACACGGCACAGGTCTGCGTCGTCGTCGGCAGCAGCGACGGGACGCCATCCCGGCTGCCCGACCTGCGGCGCCGCGCGCGGCGCAGCGGGCTCGACTGTCTCGTCGCCAGCCAGGGGGAACGGCTGATCCTGGTGATCGGCGGGCCAACCCTCATCAACGAGACCGCCGCGATCGCCGCGGTCTCCGACCTCGCGGAGTTCTTCGGGCCGGGACACATCGTCGTCGGGCCGCCCGTCGCCTCACTCGCCCAGGCTGCCAGCTCCGCCCGGGCCGCCATCTCCGGACTCCGCGCCGCCGTCGCCTGGCCCGAGGGCGACCGCGTCGTCTCGGCCGCCGAACTGCTGCCCGAGCGCGCCCTGGCCGGAGACGGACACGCCCGACGGGCCCTGGTGCAGGACGTGTACGCGCCGCTCGTCGAGGCCGGGGGCGACCTGCTCATCACCTGCGTGACCTTCCTCGACCACGGCTCGTCGGTCGAGGCGACGGGCCGGGCGCTGTTCGTGCACGCGAACACCGTGAGGTACCGGCTCAAACGTATCCAGGAGGTCACCGGCTACAGCGCGAACGACGCCCGGGACGCGTACGTGCTGCGGCTCGCGATCACCCTCGGACGCCTCGCCAGGCCCTGAGACTTCCCGGTTGCGTCGGGGCCGTCGGACGGGTCGGGGTGAGCATCCCCTACAAACAGGAGCGGCCGAACACGCGGACCGGACGGGTCGGTGTTGTGGGATCCGCACAAGTTCCCCGCGAAGATTTTCGTGTGTCGTGCCCCGCCCGGGATGGCTCCGGCACGTCATAGTGGATCTCGTGCTCGCAATCGTCGCCCCCGGACAGGGTGCCCAGACGCCCGGTTTCCTGGCCCCCTGGCTGACCCTTCCCCGCTTCGCCGACCGCCTCGCCTGGTTCTCCGCCGTCACCTCGCTCGACCTGGCCCACTACGGCACCGCGGCGGACGCTGAGACGATCCGTGACACGGCGATCGCCCAGCCGCTGCTCGTCGCGGCCGCGCTGGCGACCGTCGCGGAACTCCTCGACGGCTCCCCCGTCCCGTCCGAGACCCTCGTCGCCGGTCACAGCGTCGGGGAGATCGCCGCCGCCGCCCTCGCCGGTGCCATCTCGTCCGAGAGCGCCCTCGTGCTCGTGCGTGAACGCGGCCGCGCCATGGCCGAGGCCAGCGCGGCGCGTCCCACCTCGATGACCGCGGTCGTCGGCGGTGACCGCGAC